>NZ_JACBZM010000001.1:4475000-4775000 GCF_013408525.1 Nocardioides aromaticivorans | reverse complement strand
AGATCCAGGCGGCCGTGAAGGAGCGCAAGGGCTCGGTGCAGTCCCCGAAGGACGTCATCGCGGTCGACGCGCTGCCCCTGACCGCGTTGGGCAAGCCCGACAAGAAGGCGCTGCGCGCGCGCTTCTGGACGGGCGAGCGCTCCGTCGGCTGAGGTCCGCCGCCGGCGCGCCGGTACCGTTGCGGCATGCCGGACCTCGTCGTCGGGTTCGACCTCGACCTGACCCTCATCGACACCGCTCCGGGCTTCCAACAGGTGCTCCGGGCCCTCGGCGCCGAGCTCGAGGTGGAGTTCCCGGTCGAGGAGATGACCCGTCGGCTGGGGCCCCCGCTCGACATGCTGCTCGCGCCGTACCTGCCGCCGGAGCGCATCCCGGCCGCCGGCGAGCGCTTCCGCGCGCTCTACCCCGACCACGCGATCACCACCGTGCCGGTCCTCCCCGGCGCGCACGAGGCCATCGCCGCCGTACGACGGCTCGGAGGCCGGGTGGTCGTGGTCACCGGCAAGTACGCGCCCAACGCCCAGCTCCACATCGACCACACCGGGCTCGACGTCGACGTGCTCGAGGGGTGGGTCTGGGGCGTCGGCAAGGCCGACGTGCTGCGCCGCGAGGCCGCCTCGGTCTACGTCGGCGACCACGTGCACGACGTGGAGGGCGCCCTGGCCGCCGGCGTCACCGGCGTGTCCGTGCTGACCGGCGGATGCACGGCGGGGGAGCTGCGGGCGGCCGGCACGCACGCCGTGCTCGACAGCCTCGAGGACTTCCCCGACTGGCTCTCAGGCCATCTCAGCCTTCGCACTGGCTGAGGATCCAGGCCGTCACCGCCTGGCTGTCCTCGGCCAGCGCGGCCGACAGCGCCGACAGCTCGCCGGGGTCCGCCGCCTCCGGATCCGCGAGGAGCTCCTGCGCGGACCGGAAGCCGTCGGCGAGTCCGTTGAGCGCGGCGTCGACGTCGTCGGGCGCGTCGTCCTCGAGCGCCTCGAGCTCGCCGACCAGGTCGTCGACGGCCGTGGCGTCCTCGGGGGAGTCCTTGCCGTCGTACAGGGCGGTCTGCGCGTCGGTGATCCGCTGTGCCGTGTCCTCGTAGCGGTCGCAGTCGACGGTGACGTCGCTCAGCGGGGCCGACGGGTCGGCCTCTGGCGGGTCGGTGTCGTCACTGCACCCGGAGGCCACCGCCAGCGCGACCAGCAGGCCCAGCAGGAGAGCCGCGGGTCGGCGCGTGGCGGTGGCGGGTTCTACACGAGCCACTGGCACTCCGGGTATGGGTGGATGTTGTTGCCGTACGGCGAGAGGAAGTAGGCGATGATGTCCAGCCCGAAGCTCGGCAGCGAGAACCCGAGCAGGTTGATGTCGGGCGTGATCAGCCAGGCGGGCGTGTTCGTGCCGTCGCCGGTCGGCTGGGGCAGCGTGAACGTGTTGCCCGGGGTCGTGTAGCCCGGAGCCGGCCGCACGTCGAAGGAGACCCCGCAGTCCGCGATCCCGAAGTGGATGATCGGGAGGTGGAAGGCGCGCGCCTGCACGTTCTCGTTGATGTGCCACTGCGGGACCACGTTGCCGAACGGGATCCGCAGGTGCGGGATCTTCACGATCGACAAGGTGTCCGACCCGAGCGGGTCGGGCCAGTCGATGAAGACCGAGAACTCGTCCTCGAGCTCGACCGTCAGGTCGCTGTCCTGGCCGAACGTGAAGCTGCCGAAGCTACCGTCGAGGCCGGTCGTGAAGCCCAGCCGGAGGTTCACGTCCGAGAAGGCCGTGAGGCCCAGGGTGACCCGGTTGATCTTCAGGTCGACCGCCAGGCTGCCCCGGTTCTGGAAGAACCCGGTCTTGCCGTCCTCACCGCTGCCCCAGTCGAGCGAGATGTCCTTCTGCACCCGCCCGGCCGCCTCGAGGGCGAACTCGGCGGTCGCCGGGCTCGACGTGATGTGCAGGCGAGCTCCGACGAGGTCGGCGGTGACCAGCTGGCCGAGGTCGGTCACCGTCAGCGTCACCGCGGCCGACGCGTCCACCGGGTCCGTGATGCGGGCCGACGCGAACGCGTCGATGTCGAGGCCGGGCTTCTCGGCCTCCATCGTGAACACCGGGGCGTCGACGGTGGTGCCGCCGCCCGCGGTGGTCTTCTTGCCGATGGTCAGGTCGACCGTCTTCGGCACGTCGTGCAGGTGCACCGACGCCGCGAAGTCGGCGTCGCCGACGTGCTTGTACGACGCCGTGATGTCGTCGATCCCGCGGCTCATCGCGACGTTGACGGTCTTGGTGTCGGCGCCGAACGAGGCGTCGACGCCGATCGTCTCCGGGATCGCGCTGATCGACAGCTGTGCCTCGTCGGTGTTGTCGTAGCGCGCGTTCGCGAGGAGCGCGCCGAGCGGCTGGCTCGTGACGTAGTCGATGCCGATGGTCCGGCTGCCGTCCGGCTCGGTTCGGGTCGTCATCGGCCCGAAGGTGAAGTCGACCGGCTCCGCCGTCGGCACGCCCTGCTGCAGCTGCAGGCTGAGCGGCTTGGGGGTGAGCGCCGTCAGCACCGCGTCGACGACGAGCTTGTCGATCGTCGGGTGGTAGCCCGTGACGGTGTAGATGCCGGTCGTCGAGTCGAGGTCGAGCCCGGTCGGCAGGCCGGTCAGGTAGACCTTCGCCCGCACCGCCTTGTCGGCGCCGCTCGCGCCGTCGCGGACCGCCACGCCGTGCACCTGGTTGGGCACCGGCGTCGCCGCGAGGGCCGCCTTCTTGCCGGCCGCCACCGACAGCGTCAGGTCGGGGTTCGTGCTGCCCGTGTAGGTGATGTGGCCACCCTCGCTGCGCAGGGTGATCTCGGACGGGAGCTTGGTGAACCCACCGGTGGCCTGGAGGTCGCCCTGGGCCGTGTGGACCTCGCCGGCGAAGGAGAACGCGCCCTTGTCGCCCATGTCGAGGCCCGCCTCGAAGCCGCCGCCGTTGCCGGTGTCGGCCAGCTTCGTGAACGCCGCGCGGCGCAGGTTGCTGATCCGCAGGCTCGCGTCCAGGTCGCCGGAGGCCTCGTCGTAGTAACCGCTGAGGTGGTCGCCGGCGAGGGTCTGGTAGTCCTCGTGGTTGGTGACATGCGCCGTGATCGACCCGATGCCGCCCTCCGGCGCCTCGAACAGGACGTTGCCGTTCGCCCAGCTGGCGTTCCACTTCGCCGGGATCGACGTGATCGTCAGGCCCGCGTCGAAGTCGCGGTCCATGTCGAGGGTCTTCGCCGTCAGGTGGGCGGCGGCGGAGGCGCTGGTGATCGCCGCCGAGGCGTCCCAGTCGAGGATCGCGTTCTTGCCGTCGAACAGGACCTCGGCGTGGTCGGGGATGTCGACGACCTCGGCGGTGACGGTGTCGCCGTCCATCCGCTCGACGCCGGCGTAGACCTTGTCGATGGTGTCGCTGGCGTCGTACACGATCCGGTTGCCGTCGAGGGCGACGCCGACCTCCTTCGGCACGCCGTGGACCTGGTAGACGGCGTGGTCCACCTCGGCCGGCTTGCTGGTGTCGGGCGTGGTGGTGTCCGTCGCCTGGACGAAGCCGATCTCGTCGCTGGCCTTGTAGGTGACGTCCTGGCGGGTGCCCTGGCGGACCAGGTCGATGCGGACGTCGGTCGGGAGCTTGTCGACCGTCGCGGTGAACCGGCGGTTGCTGTCCGTGGTGCCTGAGTCGACGGCCTGGTCGATCACGGCGTCGACCTTCGTCGGGGTCGGCGTGGACACGGTGATCGTGTCCTGGCTCCGGGTGCTGCCGTGGGTCATCCGGGCGCCGACGTCGAGTGTGGTCGGGAACGGGCTCATCTGGACGGATCCCGTGAGCGGGTCCTGCTCGGTGGCCGGGACGCCCGGCGCGCCGGCGACGAGCGACTTCACGCCGAAGGTGATCGCCTGGGTGGCGCCGGGGTGGTTGGTGCTGACGTTGGCGGCGACCTCGATGTCGCCCGTGATCGCCTTGACGATGTTCTTCAGGGTCAGCTTCGCGGTGCTGTTCCAGCCCAGGGTCGAGCCGCGCCCGTCGATGCCGACGGCGACGCGCTTCTTCACGACGGGCGTGTCGTAGACGGCGAACACGTGGGCCGGCAGGGGACCGCCGGTGGTGTTGAGCCGCTGCACCCAGAACCGGGCGCCGACGTCGACGAGGTTGGTCATCGGGTTCAGCTGCGCGAGCACGTCGGGCAGCTTGTCGCCGGTCACGTCCGCCGGGACCGGGACGCCGATCGGCACGGACACGCTGCAGGACAGCTCCATGGTCGACGACTCGGCGCAGATCTTGTAGAAGAGCGGCGACAGGAGGTTGACCACGGGCAACGTGAACAGGGTGCCCTGCACCTTGCTGACCTCCTGGAGGAGCGCGTCGAGCGCGTCCAGGACCAGCGGTACGGCGGGCAGCGCGGTCAGCTCGTCGAGGAAGGCCCCCGGCGCGCCGGCCGTGATGTTGCTCGACGTCCGCGTCGTCGGGGCGGCGACGCTCACGCGCGGCTGCTTCGCGGAGGTCAGGCTCGGCTCCTCGGCGAGGTCGCCGGCGACCTCGTCCAGTGCCTGGCCGGTGAGGTCACGCTTCACCGGGGGCAGGTCGGCGGGCGCCGGTGGCGCGGGCTCGTTGAGCTCCTCGCGCAGCTCCCGCGTGCCCTCCTTGCCGAAGATCACCAGCGCGACCCCCGCGAGGTAGGTCTCCCGTTCCTGTGCGGTCGGCGACTCGTGCGACGACGCGAGGATGTCCTCGAGGAGGCAGGCGCTGAGCCACAGCTGCGTCGGCTCCGGCAGCGAGTGGAAGCCCTCGGCGAGGATGTCCGCCGGCACGGCCTTGAGCGCGACGAAGTCCTTGCGCCACGCGTTGTCGCGGAAGCGGGCGGACCAGAGGTCGACGAAGCGGTCGCGGTTCTCCGCGGTCGCGCCGTCGGTCCCGGGTGGGCTCGCGCACCGCACGGTCGAGGAGGAGCCCGGGTCTCCGGGCTCGGCGAAGGCGGACGTCGGGCTGACGAGAACCGTCAGCATCGCCGTCGCGGAGAGGGCAGCACAAAGCATCCGAGCGCGCACGAGTTCACCTGCCAATGGGGGGGTTTGGGAGCAGAGCAGGAAGTGGCGATGATCACTATCTTCCTGTCGGGGGCCGCGCGCCACGGAATGGCGAAGTCTTTACCTTTCCTGCTCGCGTCGCGGGTCCAGCCGGTGCCACACGTGCTCCGGGACCCGGTCCAGCAACGCGCCCATCGCCTGCAAGGTGGCGTCGACGTCGGCGGGGGTGTGCCCGCCCGGCCGGATCACCAGCAGGGAGTCGCCCGCGATCCGCCACGCCAGGGTCGGGTGGTGGCGCATGACGTCACGGACGTCGGAGAGCAGGACGTCGCGCGCGAACTCCGGTGACGGCGAGTGCACGGTGAAGAAGTCGTCGAAGGGCGGGTCGCCGATGGCGATGTCACGGCCCGTGAGCGCGTCCACCCAGCGCCGCAGCGTGGTGGTGGGACCGACCGCGAGGTCCGGCGCGGTGACACCGAGGTTGAGGGCGATCACCGAGCAGTCGTGGGAGCGTCGCTCGTCACCGCTGCCGGTCACGTAGTGGTAGTCGAACGCCGTGAACGCCCGGCCGTCGTACCGGCCGAGGATGACGTTGACGGCCCGCTGGCCGTGGCCCCGACCGAAGGGGGCGCCGTGGAAGCGGCCCACGAGGGCCGGGTCCTGGGGCCGGTACTCCCACTCCCGTGCCTGCGCGTACGCCGCCAGCCCCGCGCGTCGCTCCACGGCCCGCCGGTGCGCCTGCACGAGCAGCACCGGCACCAGCACGAGGACGCCGAGGGTCACCGCGCCGAGGAACCCGAACAGGATCAGGGGGAGGACGACGTCCATGCCGCCCTCCTTCCCGCTGCCGGGCCCGCCCGAACCACGGGACCCACGCTAGCGGCCCTTGAACTCCGGCTTCCGCTTCTCGAGGAACGCCCGCGGGCCCTCCTTGGCGTCCTCGGACGAGAACACGGCGGCGCCGATCCTGGCGTCGTCGGCCCAGCAGTCCTCCTCGTGCTTGCCCTCGGAGTCGCGCATCGTCTTGAGGATCGCCTGGACCGCGAGCGGGCCGTTGGCGGCGATCATGTCGGCGAGCTCGTGCGCCTTCGCGAGCGCCTCGCCGTCGGGGACCACGTGGCCGATCAGGCCGAGCTCCTTCGCCTCGGGGGCGCCGAGGGTGCGACCGGTGAGGAGCAGCTCGGCCGCGACGGTGTAGGGGACCTGGCGGGGGAGCCGGACGGCGGAGCCGCCCATCGGGTACAGCGACCAGCGGGCCTCGGCCACGCCGAACCTCGCCGACTCGCCCGCCACCCGGATGTCGGTGCCCTGCAGGATCTCGGTGCCGCCGGCGATGGCGGGGCCCTCGACCGCGGCGATGAGCGGCTTGGTCAGCCGGAAGCCCTTGAGCAGGCCCTTGATCACGGTGGGGTCGTAGCTGCCGTCCTCGAAGCTCTCCGACGGCGGCTTCTCGTCGGCCTTCTTGAGGTCCATGCCCGCGCAGAAGTAGCCACCGGCACCGGTGAGGATGCAGACCCGGATCTCCGGGTCCTCGTTCACCCGGTCCCAGGCGTCCTCCATGATCCGCAGCATCTCGCTGGACAGCGCGTTGCGTCGCTCGGGGCGGTTCATGGTGACGATCAGCTTGTGCCCGTCCTGCTCGACGAGGCAGTCGGGGGTGGTGCGCACGGGGGCGTCGGTCGCGGACATGTGAACCACGCTAGCGAAAAAGTGAAACGTGTTCTAGTCTCGCGTCGTGGCCCTGAACATCGCCGATCTCTTCGAACACGCCGTCGACGCCGTCCCGGAGAAGCCTGCCGTGCAGGTGGGGGACCGCGTCATCTCCTTCGCCGAGCTGGAGGCGGAGTCCAACAAGCTCGCCCACTACCTGCAGGCCCAGGGCATCGGCACCGGTGACCACGTCGGCCTCTACGCCAAGAACAGCATCGAGCACGTCATCGCCCTCATCGCGATCCTCAAGGTGCGGGCGGTGGCGATCAACGTCAACTACCGCTACGTCGCGGGCGAGCTCGAGTACCTCTTCGACAACGCCGACCTGGTCGGCCTGGTCCACGACCGGGTCTACGCCCCGCTGGTCGCCGAGGTGACGCCCAAGGTCGCGCCGATGAAGGCGATCATCGCGGTGCCGAACCCGCTCGAGCCCGACGACGCCAGCGACCTCGCGCCCTTCGGCGGGGTCACCCTCGAGGAGGCCGTGGCCGGCCAGTCGGACGCCCGCGACTTCGGCGAGCGCAGCCCCGACGACATCCACATCATCTACACCGGCGGCACCACCGGCTTCCCGAAGGGCGTCATGTGGCGCCACGAGGACTTCTGGCGCGTGCTGGGCGGTGGCATCGACTTCATGACGGCCGAGCCGCTCGAGGAGTACGACCAGTCGAAGAAGGCGCTCCAGGACAGCCTCGTCACCCTGCCGCTCAGCCCGCTCATGCACGGCGGTGCGCAGGCGTCGCTGCTCATGCACCTGTTCGCCGGCCAGGTCACCATCCTCGAGCCGAAGTTCGACCCGGTGCGCACCTGGGAGCTCGTCGACGAGCACGGCGTGCAGATGCTCTTCATGACCGGTGACGCCATGGCCGTCCCGCTCATCGACGCCTACGAGGCCGGCGGCTTCGACGGCCAGACCCTGTTCGCCATCGCCTCCAGCGCCGCGATCTTCTCGAAGTCGGTGAAGGAGCGCTGGATGAAGCACTTCCCGAATGCGGTCTTCACCGACTCCGTGGGCTCCTCGGAGACCGGCTTCCAGGGCACCGGCCTGCAGGACGCGAGCGCCCTGTCCACCGACGGGCCGGTCGTCTCGATCCCGCCCACGACGGTCATCCTCGGCGACGACAACCAGATCCTCGACCCGGTGAAGGACGTCGGGAGGATCGGCCGCACGGCCCGCTCCGGCAACGTCCCGGTCGGCTACTACAAGGACCCCGAGAAGTCGGCGAAGACCTTCATCGAGATCGACGGCGTCCGCTACTCGATCCCCGGCGACAACGCCCGGATCGAGGAGGGCAACCGGATCACCCTGCTCGGCCGTGGCTCGAACTGCATCAACACCGGCGGGGAGAAGGTCTACCCCGAGGAGGTCGAGCAGGCGATCAAGGCCCACCCCGGCGTGTACGACGTCCTGGTGGTCGGCCTCCCCGACGAGAAGTACGGCCAGACCGTGGCCGCCGTCGTCGAGGAGCGTCCCGGCCACACCGTCGAGCTCGAGGAGCTGCGCACCTTCCTGCGCGCCCACCTCTCGGGCTACAAGCTGCCGCGCGCGCTGACGATCGTGCCCGAGATCCCGCGCAACGCGACCGGCAAGGCGCAGTACCCCAAGGCGAAGGAGATGGCCCTCGCCGCCCGCCAGTCCGGCACCGAGTCCGACACCACCGCAGGAGCGAACGCCTGATGCGCACCCCCCTCTGTGATGCCTTCGGCATCGAGTACCCGATCTTCGCCTTCACCCCGTCCGAGCACGTCGCGGCGGCCGTGTCGCGCGCCGGTGGCCTCGGCGTCCTCGGCTGCGTCCGTTTCAACGACCCCGACGAGCTCGACCGGGTGCTCACCTGGATGGACGAGAACACCGACGGCAAGCCCTACGGCGTCGACGTCGTGATGCCGATGAAGGTGCCCACCGAGGGGACCTCGGCCGACCTGTCGTCGTACATCCCCGAGGAGCACAAGAAGTTCGTCGACGAGACGCTGCTCAAGCTCGGCGTGCCGCCGCTCCCGGAGGGCGAGGGCCGCGAGGGCGTGCTCGGCTGGCTGCACTCGATGGCCCGCTCGCACGTCGACGTCGCCCTGCAGCACCGCCCGGTGCTCATCGCGAACGCCCTCGGCACGCCGCCCAACGACGTGATCGCCGAGTGCCAGGCCGCGGGCCTCAAGGTCGCCGCGCTCGCCGGGGCGCCCAAGCACGCGCAGAGCCATGTCGCCAACGGCGTCGACATCATCATCGCCCAGGGCTACGAGGCCGGCGGCCACACCGGCGAGATCGCCAGCATGGTGCTCACGCCCGACATCGTCGACGCGGTGGGCCCGGACGTCCCGGTGCTCGGTGCCGGCGGCATCGGCTCGGGCCGCCAGATCGCGGCGTCGCTCGCGCTCGGCTCGCAGGGCGTGTGGACCGGCTCCATCTGGCTCGGCACCGAGGAGTACCGCAACCTGGCCTCCAACCAGGGTTGGGAGACGGCCTTCCTGCGCGCCACCTCGTCCGACACGGTGCGCACGCGCATCTACACCGGCAAGCCGGCTCGCCTGCTCAAGACGAAGTGGACCGAGGCCTGGGCCGAGGAGGGCGCTCCGGCTCCGTTGCCGATGCCCCTGCAGAACCTGCTCGTGGCCGACGCGCACAACCGGATCAACGCCTCCGGCGACCCGGACGTCATCTCGATGCCCGTCGGCCAGATCGTCGGCCGGATGAACGAGGTGCGCCCCGTCGCCGAGGTCATGGCCGACCTCGTGGCGGAGTTCGAGGACACGGTGAAGAAGCTGGACGGGATCGCAGGAATCTGACGGAGCGAGGATCTTTTCGTTGTACCGGACGCACCAGTACGACGTGACCGACTCCTCCCTCCTCCCGTGGGGCTTCGACGACATCGCTGCGTTCGGCGCCCGCCCGCACCTAGCGCGCCACCGGCTGCACGAGCAGCCGCTGTTCACCGATGACGCCCTGGCCGACCTGCTCGACCGGCTGCCGAGGTCGATCGTCCACCCCTACACGATGGGCGACGACCCGGCCCGGCCGGACGACTGGCGGCGGGGCGCCGAGACCGACCTGCCCGGCAAGGAGCTGCTCGAGGTGGTCGCCCGCGGCCACCTGTGGCTCAACCTGGTCGGCGTCCACCGCCACGATGCCGAGATCGCGCGCCTCGTCGACGAGCTCTATGCGGGGATCCGCGAGCTGGTGCCCGGGTTCGCCCCCGTCCGCACCTCGGCCACGCTGCTGCTGTCCTCGCCGGCGGCGATGGTCTACTACCACGCCGACAACCAGCCGAACCTGCTGTGGCACCTGCGGGGGCGCAAGCGGGCATTTGTGTACCCGCGTGCCCAGCGGTTCGTGAGCGACCAGAACCTCGAGCGACTGGTCGCCGGGGAGACCGAGGAGGAGCTACCCTTCGAGCTCGCGTACGACGAGCATGCGGCCGTCCTCGACCTGGAGCCCGGTCAGGTCGCGTGGTGGCCCCAGAACAGCCCGCACCGTGTCGAGAACGTCGGCGGCATGAACGTCTCCCTGTCAACGGAGCACTGGACGGCCGCGTCGGTCCGCCGCGAGCACCTCTGGACGGCCAACTACTACCTGCGCAACCGGCTCGGCCGGGTCCCGCGCTCGACCCGCGAGGACGGCCTGCTCCCGGCGGCGAAGGTGGCCGCGATGCGGCTGGGTCGGCGCGCTGGCGTGCTCGAGCCGGGCCGGCAGCGCGGCCTGCCTCCCAGCTTCACCGTCGACCCCGACGTCCCCTCGGGGGTCGGCCCGCTCGGCTGAGCAGGCGTGGCCCCACTAGGTTGGCGTCATGACCCGTAACGTCCTGATCGCCGGAGCCGGACCCGGGGTGAGCGGCTCGCTCGCCCGCCTGTACGCCGCCGAGGGCGCGACGGTCGGCCTGCTGGGCGCGGACCAGGGAGTGCTGGCCACGCTGGCGGACCAGGTCGAGGCGGCCGGTGGGTCCGCCGAGACCGCCGTGGCCGACCTCACCGACGACGTCGCGACCCGGGCGGCCGTGACCCGGATGGCGGAGAAGCTCGGGCACGTCGACGTCCTGCACTTCAACCCCTCGGCGTACCGGGAGAAGGACCCGCTGTCGTTGTCGCCCGACGAGCTGCTCGAGGACGTCCGGCTCGGGGTCGGGGCGCTGCTGACCTTCCTCCAGGCGGCGCGACCGTTCATGGGACCGGGTGGCCGGCTGAGTGCCACGGGCAGCATGGCGGCGGACAAGCCGTGGTTCGGGGCGGCATCGCTCGGCGTGCAGAAGGCCGGCCTCCAGAACCTCGTGCGCAGCATCGACGCCGCGCTCGCGGGCGACGGGATCCGTGCGGTGTCCGTGACCGTGCGCGGGATGCTCGCCAAGGAGGGTCCGTTCGCGCCCGACAACGTCGCGAAGGCGCTGCGGGCCGCGATCGACCAGGACGAGTCCGACTGGCGTCCGGAGATCGCCTACGAGGGCTGAGCCGTCGCTCAGGGCTCCGGGACGCTACGGGCGACGCGGAGCAGGTCGTCGGCCGGCAGCAACGTCATCGTGGAGCACACGTCCGTGACGATGCCGGGCAGGGGCGACCAGCTGACGCAGCGGTGGTAGTCGTTCTCGGTGATGGTCGCCTCGTGGCCGCCGACGTCGGCGTGTGACACCGCGTCGCCCATCTCGCAGCAGCCGGTGGACGACCGGACGTCGACATCGAGGAAGCCGTCGCGGCCACGGACGTACTGGCGGCTCACGCGGAAGTCGCCCTCCGGTGTGAATCCTGAGTAGAGATCCAGCATCGGGTCGCGGTCCCGTGGCGCGAAGCCGCTCGGCAGCCATCCCGGGGTGGGCTCGTAGTCGTGCTCGAGATGGCCGATGTCCTCGCCCGACTGCTCGTCGACGAGGCGACGCTGACCCAGCGGCTCGCTGAGGTGCATGGTCATCGCCCGGTAGTCCGCGCCGGGCGTGCTGGTGACGAACCCGCACGAGATCGACTCGTCGCCCTCGATCGGGACCCGGTAGACGTAGGTGGCGATCCGGACGGCGCTCGACGTCTGCTCGACGATCCGCGCCCGGGGCTCGAGCATCGAGCACTCGGGCTGCTCCGCGCTCTCACCCGCGAACACGTAGACGGTCACGGCCTTCGGGTCGTCCGGGTCGAGGGCCGCGGCCGCAGGCGAGATGAGGCCGACCTCGTAGGTGACTCCGTCGCGGGTGATCGACCGGGGTGAGGGCAGCTCGTCGGCCGAGGCACCTGCGCCCCCGTCGCCGCCCGTCAGGGCGAGGGCGAGTCCCGTGGAGGCCGCCGCGAGGGTCGCGAGGCCCGCACTGGCGAGCGCCCAGCGTCGCCTGCGGAGCGGTGCTGCGGTGTCCGCCGGACCCGATCCGTCCTCGTCGGGCTGCCCGCCCTGCTGTACGTCGTCCATGTGCTCCCGATCCCTGCAGCGACCCGCCCTCCGCGGGTCAGCCGCCATGGTGCAGCAACGCCGCGGCTCCCGTGACCGGTTTTCGGCAAACCGTCATTCGGAACGGTCGACGTGACCGTCGTCACCGTGTCAGGGTGGGCCCGACCCGGCGGCGGGAGGCGCGCCGGACGCGACATGGGGGTCGAGATGGCAGACCAGACGGTTCACGACGCTCCGCCGGCGGGGCGTTCCCAGCACGCTGTACGGCGGCTGCTGCTCGCCGGTGCCGCCGCGGCGCTGGTCGTCAGCGGCGCGGTGGTCACGGCCGGGTCGTCCCAGGCCGAGCTGCCGCTCGGCGGCGTACCCGAGGCGACCTGCGCGGCCGGCGACCTCACCGAGACCGCCGAGCAGGGCCGCGTCCCGAAGGCCGACTACGAGTCCGGACGCGCGGCCCGGGGCTACCGCTGCAACACCGTGCAGGTCGGCCACCACGGCAAGCGCTCCGTGCTCGGCTCGGGCGGCTTCAAGGTGCAGCGGTACACCGATGTCACCGGCCGCACCTGCGCCTACTACGACTCGGCGCTGATGGTCGGCCTCAACGTCCCCGGCCTGCTCACCGGAGGTGCCGGGCTCGGCGTCGTCGTGCTCGACATGACCGATCCCGCCAAGCCGGTGAGGACGGCCAACCTGATCACCCCGGCGATGCTGCAGCCGCACGAGTCGCTGCTCGTCAACCAGAAGCGGGGCCTGCTCGCGGCCGTGATGGGCACGCTGGCCACGGCGCCCGGCGTCCTCGACGTGTACGACGTCAGCCGCGACTGCCGCAAGCCGCGCCTCATGTCCACGACGCTCTCCGGCGTGATGGGCCACGAGAGCGGGTTCGCCCCGGACGGCAAGACCTTCTGGACCGCCGGCGCGGCCGGCTTCACCCTCACCGCGGTCGACCTCACGGACCCGCGCCGCCCGCGGACGCTGAAGACGAAGACGGGCGTGGTCTACCACGGCCTGCGCCTGTCCGGCGACGGCCGCACCATGTACGTCGCGAACATCGGCAGCCCCAGCGGCCGCGACGCGAACTTCCTCGACGGTGCCGGCCTGGACATCCTCGACGTGTCGGACGTCCAGGACCGCCGCGCCAACCCGCAGATCCGCACGCTCTCGCGGCTCACGTGGGAGGAGTCGTCGATCCCGCAGGTGGCGGAGCCCTTCGTCCGCGGCGCGCGGCGCTACGTCTTCGAGGTCGACGAGTTCAGCGACCTGTTCGGCGACATCACGAAGTTCAACTCCGCCACCAGCCCGGTCGGCGCGGCCCGGATCATCGACGTGACCGACCCGCGGGCGCCGGTCGTCGTGTCCAACGTGCGCCTCGACGTGCACGACCCGGCGATCCGCGCCGACGTCATGAAGGACCCCGGGGCGTCGTCGATCGTGCGCAGCTACACCGGGCACTACTGCTCGGTGCCGACGCGCTCGAACCCCCGGATCGCGGCCTGCTCGATGATCGGCTCCGGGCTCCGGCTCTTCGACATCTCCGACCTGGCCCACCCGCGCGAGGTCGGCTACTTCAACCAGCCGGGTCCCGACGGCGCCTCGGCGATGTCGCAGCCGGCGTGGGACATCGCCCGCCGGCAGGTCTGGTACACCGACACCGACGAGGGCTTCTTCGCGGTGGGTCTGCGGGGCCGCGCGGCAGCCCTGCTGCCCTGATTCTGAGCAGCCGTACTCAACCGCACGGAGCTCCCAGCCTCGACGATCGGGCTCATGAACACCACCCAGCGCCGTACCCCCGTCCGCACCGTCCTCCTCGCCGTCCTCCTCGCCGTCACCGGCACGGCCCTGACCGCCTGCGGCAACTCCGTCGACGCGCAGATCGTCGGTTGGGCGGGCATCGGCGTCGACGACGAGGGCCGGGCGGTGGCCGTCGTCCGGGTCTGCGACGGCGAGGTCGACACGATCGAGCTGCTGGGCGATCGCACCGGCCTCGATGACGACGAGCCGAACCCGGTCCTGGGCACGTGGCGGGCCGACCGTGGACGGACGGGCACCGTGGAGCTGACCCTCGACGGCCGTCAGGACGGCTGGACCGGCCCCGAGGCGCCCGAGCTCGAGGACGGCCGGACCTATGTCCTGAACGCGTCCGACTCGGGCGCCGACGCCGAGGCGAGCCAGGTCTCGTTCACGCCCGACCAGCTGCGCGACCTCGACGCCGACCAGGTCGTCGTCGCCGACGGCTCCGTCGAGGACCGCTCGACCCTCGACCACTGCGACGACGAGTAGCCCCCGCGTCAGCGGTACGACGTCCCGCGGGACGCGCGCAGCCATGCGGTCCCGGGCGCCGGCACCCCGCCGGCGGCCAGCGCGCGCTTGAGCACCTTGTTGGTGGCGGTCCGCGGGAGGTCGGCCACGACCTGCACGTAGCGCGGCCAGGCCTTCGACGAGAGGTCGTCCTGGTCGGCCAGGAACTCCTCGAGCTCGGTGGGCGTGAGCGACCCACGCAGGACGAGTGCCGCGGCGACCTGGTCGCCGACCTTCTCGTCGGGCACGGCGTACACGGCCGCCTCGGCGACGGCGGGGTGTCGGAGCAGGATCCGCTCGATCGGTGCCGCGGCGAGGTTCTCGCCGTCGACTCGTAGCCAGTCCCCGGTCCGGCCGGCGAAGTAGACCCAGCCGTCGGCGTCGCGGTAGGCGAGGTCGCCGGACCAGTACATCCCGCCGCGCATCCGCTCGGCCTCGGCGTCGTCGTCGTTGTAGTAGCCGGCGAAGGCACCGCGACCGGTGGTGTTGACCAGCTCGCCGATCGCCTCGTCCGGGTTGGTGAGGCGCCCGGTCGCGTCGAAGACGGCATCAGGCGTCTCCTCGGCGGTCTCGCTGGACAGCACCTTGATCCCGTCGAGCGGCAGGCCGAGGCTCCCGGCGGGCATCCCCGGGCGGCGCTGCACGATGACGGCGTTCTCGGTGGACGAGTACGAGTCGACGACCTCGCACCCGAACCGCTCCGCGAAGGCCGCGATGTCGCCCTCGTTGGCCTCGTTGCCGAACACCAGGCGCAGCGGGTTGTCGGCGTCGTCGGGCCGCTCGGGGGTGGCCAGGACGTAGGTCAGCGGCTTGCCCACGTAGTTGGCGTAGGTCGCGCCGAAGTCGCGTACGTCGGGAAGGAAGCCGCTCGCCGAGAACGGTGCGACCGCGAACGCAGCCCCGGTCGTGAGGGCCGGCGCCCACCCGGCCATGACCGCGTTGGAGTGGAACAGGGGCATCGCGATGTAGTGGACGTCGTCCGGGGTCAGCCCGAGCCGGCCGACGAGGTGGGTGCCGGGACCGGTGATCTTCTCGTGGGTCACCCGGACGGCCTTGGGCGAGCCACTGGTGCCGCTGGTGAAGATCAGCATGAAGAGGCTGTCCGGCGCCGGATCGGCGACCGGCGGCGCGACGGTCTCCCTGCTGCGCAGCGCGCCCAGCGCCACGTCGAGGGAGTCGACGACCAGCTGGCAGTCGGCCCTGGCGGCGTCGGCCTCGAGGGCCTCGCCGCGGCGGGTCGAGTTCAGCCCGACGAGCACGTGGCCGCCGAGGCCGGCCGCCGCGAGGTGCAGCGCGAAGGCCGGCCCGTTCGGCAGCAGCACGCCGACGTGCGGGGGTCGCGCTGGGTCGAGCCGCGACCCGAGCTCCGCTGCGAGGCGGGCCGCGGCGGCGACGTACTCACGCCACGACAGGGAGGCGACGGATCCTGCCTCCCGCCAGCGCAGTGCCGGACGGTCGTCCTCGGCGCGGGCGAGAAGCAGGTCCCGGACGGTCACGCGAAGGAGCGGCCGATGGCGAGAGCCTGCTCGGTGGCGCCCCCGAAGAGGAACTCGAACCGCTTGCCGCTGGTGAAGTAGCGGTGCGCCTCGCCGTCGAGGTCGATCCCGACGCCGCCGTGCACGTGGACGGTGGTGTGGGCGATCCGGTGGCCCGCGTCGGCGGCCCAGAGCTTCGCGGTCGCGACCTCGGTCTCGGCCGGGAGACCCTCCTGCAGGCGCCAGATCGCCTGCCAGAGCGTCAGGCGCTGGCCGAGGACGTCGATGAAGCCGTCGGCGAGGCGCTGCGACACCGCCTGGAAGGTGCCGATCGGGCGGCCGAACTGCTCGCGGGTCTTGGCGTACTCCGACGTCAGGCGCAGGGCGCCCTCGGTGACGCCCAGCTGCTCGGCCGCCGACAGCGCGACCAGGAGCTGGTTCAGGCGGGACGTCGTCTCGGCCCCACCGATCCGGGTGCTCGCGGCGTTCGTGAGCGTGACCAGCGCGGCGACGTCGCCGTCGCTGGTCTTCTGCGCCTGCCGCTCGACACCGGTCGCCGTCGCGTCGACGAGGTACACGCCCGGGCCGTCGGGCCCGGTCGCGGTGACGAGCAGCGCGTCGGCGGCCATGCCGGCGCGCACGAGGGTCTTGGTGCCGGTGAGCGCGCCTTCGGCGTCCGCCGTGGCGGTCGGCGAGGCGGGCAGGTGCGCCCGCTCCTCGGCGACGGCGGCGGCGTACAGCAGCGACGGGTCGACCGCGTCGCCGAGGACGCTGATGCAGGCGGCGTGGACCGCCAGCGGCACCGGCGCGACGCGCCTGCCGCACTCGACCAGCACGCGCGCGAGCATGATCAGGTCGAGCTCGGTCCAGTCGAAGGCATCGCCGAGCGTGGCCCAGAGCTCGCGGTCGAACCGGTCGCCGCCGGCCTCGACCTCCTTGAGCCGCTCGTTGGTGGTCTTGTCGGCGAGGATCTGCGCCGCCAGCTCGGCGGCCTCGTCCTGCTCGGGGGTGAAGAGAAAGTCCATGTCAGCTCCTCAGGCTCGCTTGGCGGCAGGCAGGCCGAGGCCGACGTAGCCGATGATGTCGCGCTGGATCTCGTTGGTGCCGCCACCGAAGGTCATCACCAGGGACGACCGGTGGAAGCGCTCGAGGCGCCCGGCGAGGGCGGCGCCGGGGGAGTCGCCGGTGATGCCGGCGTGCGGCCCGACGATCTCCATCAGCGAGCGGTAGACCTCCGTCGCCAGCTCGGAGCCGTAGATCTTGGTGGCCGACGCCTCGGCCGGCGACAGCGCGACGCCGTGGTCGGCGTCGGCGGCGAGCTTCCAGTTGATGAGCGACAGCGCCTCGACCCGGGCGTGCGCCCGGCCGAGGGCGATCTGCACCCACTCGGTGTCGATGACGCGGCGGCCGTCGGGGTTGCGGGTCTCGGCGGCCCAGTCCTTCACGAGCTGGAGCGAGTGGACCAGGGGAGCGGCCGAGGTGAGCGCCACCCGCTCGTGGTTGAGCTGGTTGGTCATCAGCGCCCAGCCGCCGCCGCGCTCGCTGACCAGGTTGGAGGCCGGGACGCGGACGTCGGAGTAGTAGGTCGCGGAGGTGCCGACACCGGCCACCGTGTGCACCGGCGTGTACGACACGCCCGGCGCGTCGGCCGGGACGAGGATCATCGAGAGGCCCTTGTGGCGCGGGGCGTCGGGCTCGGTGCGGCAGGCCATCCAGAGCCAGTCGGCGTACTGGATGAGGGAGGTCCACATCTTCTGGCCGTTGATCACCCACTCGTCGCCCTCGAGGGTCGCCTTCGTCTTCAGCGATGCGAGGTCGGTGCCGGAGCCCGGCTCGGAGTAGCCGATCGAGAAGTGCAGCTCGCCGGCGAGGATCTTCGGGAGGAAGTACTCCTTCTGCTCGTCGCTGCCGAAGCGCATGATCGTCGGGCCGACGGTGTTGAGCGTCAGGTAGGGGATCGGCACGCCGGCGATGGCGGCGACGTCGGTGAAGATCAGCTGCTCCACCATGGAGCGCGCCTGGCCGCCGTACTCCTTCGGCCAGCCGATGCCGAGCCAGCCGTCCTTGCCGATCTGGCGGATGACGTCCTTGTAGACGCCGGCCTCGCCGAACTCGCCGGTGGCCGAGGCCAGCCCGGCGCGGATCTCGGGGGTGACGAGCTCGGCGAAGTACGCGCGCAGCTCCTCGCGCAGCGCTACCTGCTGCGGCTCCAGGTCGATGTGCATCGGCTCTCCTGTGACGATGATTTCAGGCGGGTCGGGCCGCCTGGTTGTTGTCACCCTAACGCCAAAACTGTAACGTGTTCTACATGAGCGACAGCCGACTTCTCGATCAGGGCACCGCGCCGATCCGCTTCGCGCGTGGGTGGCACTGCCTGGGACTGGCCTCGGACTTCTCCGACGGCAAGCCGCACGCCGTCCACGGCTTCGGCACCAAGCTCGTGGTGTGGGCCGACAGCTCGGGTGAGCTCAACGTGCTGGACGGCTACTGCCGCCACATGGGCGGCGACCTGACCCAGGGCGAGGTCAAGGGCGACAACGTCGCGTGCCCCTTCCACGACTGGCGCTGGGGTGGCGACGGCAAGTGCAAGGAGATCCCGTACGCGCGCCGGGTGCCGCTGCGGGCGCGGACCCAGCGCTACGAGACCGTCGTGCGCAACGGCCAGCTGCTCATCTGGCACGACCCCGAGGGCTCGGCCGCCGACCACGACATCCTGCCGCCCGAGCTGCCGGACGTGATGACCGACAAGTACACGCCGTGGTCGTGGCACACCCGGGAGATCAACGGCTCCCACTGCCGTGAGCTCATCGACAACGTCGCGGACATGGCGCACTTCTACTACGTGCACTTCGCCTTCCCGACCAGCTTCCGCAACATCTTCGACGGCCACACCGCGACCCAGTTCATGGAGTCGAAGGGCCGCCCCGACACGATGGGCGGCGGGTACGGCGACGAGAACTCGACGCTCAAATCGGAGGCCACCTACTACGGGCCGTCGTACATGATCAACTGGCTCGAGGTCGACTACAAGGGCTTCATCACCGAGGTCATCCTCATCAACTGCCACATCCCGACCGGCCCCGACTCGTTCACGCTCCAGTACGGCATCAGCGTGCGCAAGCCGGAGGGCCTGGACGAGAAGACGTGCAACTACATCGCCGAGCGCTACACCGAGTCCTTCGGCGACGGCTTCCTCCAGGACGTCGCCATCTGGGAGAACAAGGTCGCCGTGCAGAACCCGCTGCTGTGCGAGGAGGACGGCCCGGTCTACCAGCTGCGCCGCTGGTACGAGCAGTTCTACGTCGACGTCGCCGACATCAAGCCCGAGATGGTCGACCGCTTCGAGTTCGAGGTCGACACCACCAAGGCCAACGAGTACTGGCACGCCGAGGTCGCCGAGAACCTCGCCAAGCGTGCGGCCGACGAGGCCGCCGCGCCCGCGGACGCCTGACCGGCGGCTGACATGGCTTCCTTCGTCCCGACCAGCGAGGAGACCCTCGCCGACCTCCGGCGCTACACCGAGGAGCGCCTCGTCGAGGTGGCGTGCATGGACTGCCTGGCCCGGGTCCGGGTCAAGAAGAACAGCGACCACCACACCTCCGTGCAGTGGACTGGACAGTCGAGGTCCGATTGTCAAGAGTTCCAGCGACGAGGCGAAGCGCCCGCTGGGCGGGACATGCACAAGCCGTGCCCTCGTCTGATGGCTAGCATCGATGGGGCCGTTCGGGACGGGGTCGTCCCGGTCGGAGCGCACGACGGGTACTGAGCCCCGCCAAATGTCGTCTTTCTACAGGGGAGTTCCGTGGACATCGAGTCCTTCGTCCTGGATGTCGTCGGTGTGGTCGAGGAGACCGCCGACGCCAAGTCGATCAGCTTCGCCGTGCCGGCCGGCGCGGAGGACACGTTCGACTACAAGCCGGGCCAGTTCCTGACCGTCGCCGTCCCGAGCGACCAGACCGGGATCGCCGCCCGCTGCTACTCCCTGTCCAGCAGCCCGCACGACGGTGGCCCGCTCACCGTCACCGTCAAGCGCACCGCCGACGGCTACGCGTCGAACTGGATCTGCGACAACCTGTCGGTGGGTGACACGCTCCGGGTCCTCCCGCCGTCGGGCATCTTCACGCCCGCCTCGCTCGACGCCGACCTGCTGCTCTTCGCCGGTGGCTCGGGCGTGACCCCGATCATGTCGATCACCCGCACGGCGCTCGCGCACGGCTCCGGCAGGATCGTCGTCTTCTACGCCAACCGTGACGAGAAGTCGGTCATCTTCGCCGACGAGCTCACCCGGCTCGCCCAGGAGTTCCCCGACCGCCTGCAGGTCATCCACTGGCTCGAGTCCGTCCAGGGCCTGCCGACCGAGGCCCAGATGAAGGCCTTCTCGTCTCAGTACGGCGGCTACGACTCCTTCGTGTGCGGCCCGGCGCCCTTCATGAAGATGGTCACCACCGTCCTCAAGGAGCTCGAGGTCCCGCGCAGCCTGCGCCACCAGGAGAAGTTCGTCTCGCTCGGCGGCAACCCGTTCGGCGACATCGCCGAGGTGCAGGCGGCCGAGGAGGAGATCGCCCTCGCCGAGTCGGACGAGGACGGCTCCGCCGCCGACGTGTTCGCGGACGGCCCGACCGGGCCGGTCAAGGTCGAGGTCGAGCTCGACGGCGAGGAGTTCACGTTCGACGACTGGGACCCGCGCACCAAGCTGCTCGACTTCCTCGAGTCGAAGGGCGTCAAGGCGCCGTACTCGTGCCGCGAGGGCGAGTGCTCCGCCTGTGCCATCCGGCTGCTCGAGGGCGACGTCAAGATGATCTACAACGACGTGCTCGACAAGGACGACCTGGACGACGGCATCCGGCTCGGCTGCCAGTCGGTCCCGCTCACCGACCACGTCAAGGTCACGTACAGCTGAACTGGCGCGAGCGCGTCGCCAGATCGAAGGCGGCGCGCAGACCCTTCGGACCCACGCTTGCCTCCGATGCGGCTTCGCCGCGGTGGCGCCACGCTGCCGCGCGCGCAGTCGGGATGGGTGCGTGGTTGCGGCTGTCGGGCGGCAAGACAGCCCTGCGGGAGGTCGGATGGCGGCTGCCATGCCGGGTACCTCCGCGGAATGCCGACCGTCGAGCGCACGATCACCGTCGAGAGGCCGGTCCAGGCCATCTGGACCTACCTCACCGACTTCACCACCACCGAGCAGTGGGACCCGCCCACCGTCTCCACCGTCTGCACCTCGGGTGACGGCGGCGTCGGGACGACGTACCACAACGTGAGCCGCCTGCTCGGCCGCGAGGTGGCGGTCGACTACGAGGTGGTGCAGTACGAGCCGTACCGGGTCTTCGAGCTGACGGGGACCGCGAACGGGATGGACCTTCGCGACACGATCAGCTTCGCGTCCGGCCCGGAGACGACGACGGTCACCTACCGCTCGGAGTTCAGGCCGAAGGGCGCGGCGAAGCTGGCGACGCCTCTCCTCGCGGGCGGCATCGAGCTGCTCGGGACCCGGGTGGCGGCCAGTCTCGAGGAGCACCTGCTCGCCCTCTGAGCCCGCCGCCGCGCTCAGCCCAGCTTCGCCGCCAGGCGGGTGGCCGTCATGTGCGCGATGGACTCGATGGAGATCATCGGGTTGACGCCCGAGGCGGTCGGGAAGCAGGACGCGTCGGCGACGTACAGGCCCTGGACGTCCCACGTCTGGCCGTCGGGGTCGACGGCCGAGCCGGCGGCGGAGCCGCCCATCCGGGCGGTGCCCATGATGTGCAGCGCCGCGAGCGCCATCGTCGCCGGAGCCGCCCCTGCCGCGCGGAGATCGGCCTCGAAGGTCGCGACGGACCCACGCCGGCCGGGCTCGTAGCTGACGGTGCGGTGGTGGGTGGAGGCGATCCAGTCAGCGCCGGCGGACTCGGCGATGCGGGCCGCGCCGACCAGGCCCTGCACGAGGTGGTCGGTGTCGCGCGGGGAGAGCTGGTAGCGGACGACGGGCTCGCCGTCGCGGCCGATCCGGACGGTCCCGCCGGGGTCGCGGTCGCGCACGATCACGGCGACCCCGAGCGTGTGCTTGAGCTCCTCCATCCGGCGGCGGAAGTCGTCGGCGCCGCGCCAGTTCACGAAGCCGGTGCCGAAGGCAGGGGTCAGGGGAGCGGTCTCGTAGAGCACCCCGTAGCCGGTGCCGTCGAGGTCGGTGAGCGCGTCGACGTAGCGGCTCTGCATGGCGCCGACCCAGCCGTCGACCGGCTCGTCCATCCGGCCCCACACCGCCGTGGCGGGGTGCAGGCGCAGGTAGCGGCCGATGTTGGGGTTGGCCAGGCCACTGCGCTGCAGGAGCGCCGGTGTCTGGATGGCACCGGCCGCCACGACGACGGCACGGGCGCGCACCCTGACCCGGTGGCCCTCGGCCGTGCTGCCGACGACGCCGGTCGCGCGGCCGAAGCTGGTGCTCACCGTGCGCACCGAGACGCCGGTGAGGATCCGGGCACCGGCGGCAGCGGCGTCGGCGAGCCAGGTCTTGGCGGTCGACTGCTTGGCGCCGAGCCGGCAGCCCATCCCGCACCGCCCGCACTCGACGTCCTGGTCGCACCCGTCGACGTTGCGGGGCATCGCCGCGACGTCCCAGCCGAGGCCGCGGGCGCCCCGCTCGAGGATCGCGTCGCGCGGCGCGGCCTTGTCGTGGTCGGTGTTGACGCCGAGCCGGGCGCAGACGGCGTCCATCGAGGCGTCGTACTCGGGGCCGGAGAACTGCGTCGCACCGTGGGACGCCCACTCCGCGCGGACGTGGTCGGGGGTGCGGAAGGACGTCGTGTAGTTGACGACCGTGCCGCCGCCGAGTCCGCGCCCGGCGACCAGCTGGACCTGGCCCTCGGCCGTGGCCTGCGGTGCCAGCGCGTAGAGCTCGAGGAAGCCGGTCTCCTCGCCGCCGTCGAAGTGGCGCTCGTCGTGGAACCCGCCCGCTTCGAGTACGACGACGTCGAGCCCGGCCGCGGCGAGCACGCCCGCCGCCGTACCCCCGCCGGCGCCGCTGCCCACGACGACGACGTCGCACGACAGGTCGGTGTCGCGGGCGACGGGCAACGGGGTGATCGTCGCCGGCGGCGGGTCCGCGCGGACGCCGAGCGGACCGGGGAACCCGATGCCCTCCCACAGGGCCGGGCCGCCGGTCATGTAGTAGGGGAGCAGGGAGGCGCCCTTGAGTCCCTGGAAGAGGGCCCGCTTGGCGCCGACGCGCGAGTCGGAGAGCGACAGGAGGACGGCCTCGCGCTCGGCCTGGCTGAGCTGCGAGAACAGTCGCGGTCGCCCGGTCAGCGCGAGGCCGAGGGCACGGGTGTCCCACGCGTCGAGCAGGGCCTTGAGCTGGCGCACCTCGCCGGCGCGGGGGTTGGCCTCCGCGATCCGGAGCGCGAGCTCGTGGGAGCCGACCTCGGTGGGCGACGGGACGCCGTCGCCGCCGGTCGCGAAGGTGTCGGCGATGAGGCCCATCGCCCGGACCTGCCTCGGGGTGAACGCCATGGGCTGACACTAGGACCTCGGAATGGAGCGCCGCGAGGACTTGCCTGATAGCCTCGTCGTGTTGAAGGGGACCGATTCGTCGGCCCTGTCTTGACGCCGGGCCATCTCGCCGGCGTCCGGTTCACTGTTGTAGCTCCACCTGGTCATTCCACGAGGCGCGTTCAGTTGGCTTCAGCCCGCGCGTCCAATCCGGTTCGCGTGGCTTCCGGGATGACACACAAGGAGCAGAAAAATGGCACAGGGCACCGTGAAGTGGTTCAACGACACCAAGGGCTTCGGCTTCATCGCGCAGGACGGCGGCGGCGCCGACGTGTTCGTTCACCACACCGGTATCGCCGGCAGCGGCTTCAAGTCGCTCGCCGAGGAGCAGCGCGTCGAGTTCGACGTGACGCAGGGCCAGAAGGGCCTGCAGGCGGAGAACGTCCGCGCGATCTGATCTCCCAGATCACCTCGATCAGCTGATCGGCCTGTCGGGGCCGGGTGGCACAGTTCGTCGCATGACGAGCGTGCTGCCCGGCCCCGACGGCGTTCTGCGCTGTGCGTGGGCGACCTCCGCCCCGGAGTTCCCCGCCTACCACGACACGGAGTGGGGCTTCCCGGTCGTGGACGACCAGCGCCTCTTCGAGAAGGTCAGCCTCGAGGGCTTCCAGTCCGGCCTCAGCTGGCGCACCATCCTGGTGAAGCGCCCGGCCTTCCGCGCGGCGTTCGCCGACTTCGACCCGTCCGTCGTCGCAGGCTATGACGAGGAGGACGTCGCCCGCCTGCTCGCCGACGCGGGGATCGTCCGCCACCGCGGCAAGATCGAGGCGGTGGTCAACAACGCCGGCCGCGCGCTGGACCTCGTGGCGGAGCGCGGCTCGCTCGCCGCCTACTTCTGGTCCTTCGAGCCCGACCTCGCCGAGCTGGGGGAGCCGCAGACACTTACCACCTCGCCCGCCGCGATCGCGATGTCGAAGGACCTCAAGAAGCGCGGGTGGAGGTTCGTCGGGCCGACGACGGCGTTCGCGTTCATGCAGGCCATGGGGCTGGTCAACGACCACGCCGAGGGCTGCGTGACCCGCGACGAGGTGGCGAAGGCGCGGGCGGGGTTCACGCCCCCGGCGTGACGGGCGGCGCCTCGACCACCCAGATCGTGTTGCCGTCCGCGTCGCTGACGGAGAACATCAGCGGCACCGGGCCCTCCCCGCCCATGAGCTCGCCGACCGCGACGCCCGCCTGCTCGAGCCGGTCGCGCTCGCCCCGGACATCGGTGGCCTCCACCCCGACGGCGCCGCCGCCGGGCGCCGAGCCGTCCCAGGCGACATTGAGCGCCAGCACCGCGACCGAGCCGGGCGGAGCGACCTCGACCCAGCGCCCGGCGGTGTCGCCCTCGCCGAAGCCGACATCGGAGCGCAGCTCCCAGCCCAGGGTGTCGGTGTAGAACCCGACCGCGGCGTCCTGGTCGGCGACGGTGAACATGGCGGTGGCGAGCGAGGTCACGGAGGTCACGCGGCGAGCGTGCCACAACCGCCGGGTCGCTGAGTAGGGTCGTCGTTCTCGTCGTCCTACGGGACCCGGTTGTCGCTCCCACGGTGGCGGAGCCGCGATGTCATACGTTGCGAGCCCCCGGGCGACCGATTCGCATGACGTCCCGGAGATTCCTGCTGGTCTGGGGCGGGATGTCATACGGAGCGGCCGCCGGGGCGACCCTTTCGTATGACGTCCCGCCCCAGCTCCGGCTCAACTGGACGAACGGTCGAGCGGCCAGAGCAGCGCCAGCGTGTCCGGCACGAACTCCTCCCGCTCGACCATCGCGCGCAGCTCGGCCACCGGGACCCATGCGCCCCAGGCGACCTCCTCGGCCTGCCAGGTGATCGGGCCGTCGTACACGCAGGTGAAGCAGAACGCGTGGTACGACGTGTGGTCGTCGGCGTAGTCCGCCTCGCCCAGCGGCTCCAGCGGGACCCCGGTGACGCCGAGCTCCTCCTCGGCCTCGCGGACCGCGGCGTCGTACGGCGCCTCGCCGACCTGCAGCACCCCGCCCGCGGCGAAGTCGTGGCGGCCGGGGAAGACGTCCTTGGTGTCGGTGCGCCGGTGCACGTAGACGTCACCGACGCTGTTGCGCACCACGACCGCGGTCGCCGCGTGGCGGAGGTTGCGCGCACGCATCTCGCGGCGGGTGACCACCTCGCCGGAGGGGCGGCCCGACTCGTCGTACAGGGGGACGAGCTCGTCGCCGGGGCTGCTCACCAGCCGCGCTCGCGCCACTCCGCGAGGTGCGGCCGCTCGTTGCCGAGGGTCGAGTCGTTGCCGTGGCCGGGGTAGAACCAGGTGTCGTCCGGGAGGGTGCCGAACAGCTTGGTCTCGACGTCGTCGATGAGCGTCGCGAAGGCGGCGGCGTCGCCGAAGGTGTTGCCGACCCCGCCCGGGAAGAGCGAGTCGCCGGTGAACAGGTGGCCGTGGCCCTCGGGGTCGCGGTAGAGCAGGCAGATCGAGCCGGGGGTGTGGCCGGTGATCCGGATGATCTCGAGCGTGCAGTCGCCCACGGTGACGGTGTCGCCGTCGACGACCCGGCGGTCGATCGGGACCGTGGTCTGCTCGATGATCGCGTCCGCGTCGGGCTCGCCGGCGACGGTGGTGGCCCCGGTCAGCTTCACGAGCTCGGCGAGGCCGCGGTGGTGGTCCCAGTGCTGGTGGGTGGTGGCGATCGTGGCGATCGCGCCGTCGGCGACCTGGAAGAGGGTCTCCGGCTGGTCCGCCGCGTCGATCAGGAGGTTCTCGCCCGTCGAGCGGCAGGTGAGGAGGTAGCAGTTGTTCGACATCTTCTCGTCGACCGCCAGCTTGGTGATCGTCAGCGCCGGCAGCTCGCGTACGTCGGGTGCGCCTCCCGGCGTCACCTCTCCGGTGTAGGTCATCGTCCCTCCATCGTCGGCAGCGTCCCGTTCGTGCTGGACAGTACCGACCCCGGGTCGCGGCCCGTCGCCCACCACGCGAGCGCACCGAGCGGGCCGCTCACCGTCGGCGACGTCGCGTCGGTCTCGCCGAAGGTCCACCGGGCCGGTTCGTCGGTGGCGACGGCGTGGAAGCCGGGACCGCGGTACTGCCGTGCGTCGTTGCTGAGGAAGGACATCGCGTTGTCCGGTGGCCAGTCGGAGGCGGTGTAGCCCGCGTCCAGGTCGGCGTGGTGGATCTCGACCTCCCGCAGCCGGAGGAAGGGTACGGCGCGTCCGGGCACCACGCGGCCGCCCGGGGTCCGCTCGAAGGTCGCGTCCTTCGGCAGGCCGTCGGCGACGGCGACCACGTCGGCGAACGCGGCGACGGCCGTGCGCAAGCGCTCCCGGACGGCCGCCGGTGAGGTGCCCGCGACGGCCACGAGGTCGTCGATGTCCTGGTCGCGCGCCTCGTCGGAGCGGTACATCGTCGTCGGCACGCCGTCCCGGAACCCGCGGAGCACGCCGGCCAGCGCCTCCGCGTTGAGCGCGAGGTGGGCGATCACGTGGGCGCGCGACCAGCCCGTGCAGTGGCTGGGCCCGGACCAGGCGCTGTCGGGGAGGCGGTCGACCGTGTGCAGCAGCCGCTGCGTCGCGGCCTGGACGTGGAGGGTCACGTCCCCATCATGCCGCTGAAATGTGGTTGTCGGCGGTGGGTGAGAGGGTGGATCCCTGCGTGGCGGCTTGCCTCCACGCCGTACCATGGCGAACACTTGTTCGATTCCGTCAAGACCAGCAAGGGACCCGGTAGTGCAGGATCAGCTGATCATCCGTGGGGCGCGCGAGCACAACCTCAAGGACGTGTCGATCGACCTCCCGCGGGACTCGCTCATCGTGTTCACGGGCCTCTCCGGCTCGGGCAAGTCGAGCCTCGCGTTCGACACGATCTTCGCCGAGGGCCAGCGCCGCTACGTCGAGTCGCTGTCGGCGTACGCCCGGCAGTTCCTCGGCCAGATGGACAAGCCCGACGTCGACTTCATCGAGGGCCTCTCGCCGGCCGTCTCGATCGACCAGAAGTCCACGTCGAAGAACCCCCGCTCGACCGTCGGCACGATCACCGAGGTCTACGACTACCTGCGCCTGCTCTACGCCCGCGCGGGCCGGCCGCACTGCCCGACCTGTGGCGCGCCGATCGAGCGGCAGACGCCCCAGCAGATCGTCGACCGGATGATGGCGCTCGAGGAGGGCACCCGCTTCCAGGTCCTCGCGCCGGTCGTGCGCGGGCGCAAGGGCGAGTTCGTCGAGCTGTTCCGACAGCTCCAGACGCAGGGCTTCTCCCGCGCCCGTGTCGACGGCGAGACCCACAGCCTCGACAACCCGCCGACGCTCGACAAGAAGTACAAGCACACCATCGACGTCGTGGTCGACCGGCTCGCGGTCAAGGAGACGGCCAAGCGCCGGCTCACCGACTCGGTCGAGACCGCGCTCGGGCTGGCCGGGGGCCTCGTCGTCTTCGACATGGTCGACAGCGGCCAGGAGCTGAAGTTCTCCGAGAAGATGGCGTGCCCCAACGAGCACCCGATCGAGACCGACGACCTCGAGCCGCGCTCGTTCTCGTTCAACTCGCCCTTCGGTGCCTGCCCGTCCTGCACCGGCCTCGGCACCCGGATGGAGGTCGACCCCGAGCTGGTCGTGCCCGACCCGACCGCGACGCTGGCCGAGGGCGCCCTGCAGCCGTGGAGCCACGCCCACGTCGCCGACTACTTCGGCCGCCTGCTGATCGCGCTCGGCGAGGAGCTCGGCTTCGACGTCGACACCCCGTGGGAGCAGCTGCCCCCGCGGGCGCAGAAGTCGATCCTCGAGGGCCACCCGACCAAGGTCCACGTCGTCACCCGCAACCGCTACGGCCGCGAGCGGTCCTACTACGCCGACTTCGAGGGCGTGCGGACGTACGTCGAGCGCCGGCACCGCGAGGCGGAGAGCGACACCAGCCGCGAGCGCTTCGAGGGCTTCATGCGCGAGGTCCCGTGCCCCGTGTGCCACGGCAGCCGGCTCAAGCCGGTGTCGATGGCGGTCACCCTCGGCCCCAAGGACGGCCCCAACGGCGGTGGCAAGAACATCGCCGAGGTGTGCGCGCTGCCGATCAACGAGGCAGCGGCCTACCTCAGGGACCTCGACCTGTCGGCCCGCGAGCGCCAGATCGGTGAGCGCGTGCTCAAGGAGATCCAGGAGCGGCTCAACTTCCTCCTGGACGTGGGCCTCGACTACCTCTCGCTCGACCGGCCGTCCGGCTCGCTGTCCGGCGGCGAGGCGCAGCGGATCCGGCTCGCCACCCAGATCGGTGCCGGCCTCGTCGGCGTGCTCTACGTGCTCGACGAGCCGTCGATCGGGCTGCACCAGCGCGACAACCAGAAGCTGATCGAGACCCTGGTCCGGCTCAAGGACCTCGGCAACACGCTCATCGTCGTCGAGCACGACGAGGACACCATCCGCGTCGCCGACTGGGTCGTCGACATCGGCCCGGGGGCCGGCGAGCACGGGGGACAGGTCGTCCACTCGGGCACGGTCAAGGGCCTCCTCGAGCACCCCGACTCGATGACCGGGCAGTACCTCTCCGGTCGCCGCGAGATCCCGGTCCCGGCCGTGCGCCGTCCGCGGACCGTCGGCCGCGAGCTCAAGGTGCACGGCGCCCGCGAGCACAACCTGAAGAACGTCGACGTGAGCTTCCCGCTCGGCGTCTTCTGTGCGGTCACCGGCGTCTCGGGCTCCGGGAAGTCGACGCTGGTCAACGACATCCTCTACACCTCGCTGGCCAAGCAGATCTACAACGCCCGCGCGATCCCCGGACGGCACCAGAAGATCACCGGTCTCGAGCACGTCGACAAGGTGATCCACGTCGACCAGTCGCCGATCGGCCGCACCCCGCGGTCCAACCCGGCGACGTACACGGGGGTGTTCGACCACGTCCGCAAGCTGTTCGCGCAGACGCCCGAGGCGAAGATGCGCGGCTACCAGCAGGGCCGGTTCTCGTTCAACGTCAAGGGCGGCCGCTGCGAGGCGTGCGCCGGTGACGGCACGATCAAGATCGAGATGAACTTCCTGCCCGACGTCTACGTCCCGTGCGAGGTGTGCCACGGCGCCCGCTACAACCGCGAGACGCTCGAGGTCCACTACAAGGGCAAGACCATCGCCGAGATCCTCGACATGCCGATCGAGGAGGCGCTGGAGTTCTTCGCGGCCGTGCCGGCCATCGCGCGGCACATGAAGACCCTGGTCGAGGTCGGCCTGGGCTATGTCCGGCTCGGCCAGCCGGCGACCACCCTGTCCGGCGGCGAGGCCCAGCGGGTCAAGCTCGCCGCGGAGTTGCAGAAGCGGTCCACGGGGCGCACGGTCTATGTGCTCGACGAGCCCACCACCGGCCTGCACTTCGAGGACATCCGCAAGCTGCTCGGCGTGCTGTCCAGCCTGGTCGACAAGGGCAACACAGTGCTGGTGATCGAGCACAACCTCGACGTCATCAAGACCGCCGACTGGCTCATCGACATGGGGCCCGAGGGAGGCTCGCGCGGTGGCACGGTCGTCGCCGAGGGCACCCCCGAGGACGTCGTCGCCGTGGCGGCCAGCCACACCGGACAGTTCCTCAAGCCGCTGCTCGACGGCCGCGGGGCGAAGCAGCCCGGCGCGCCGAAGCGGGCGCCCAAGGCGGAGGTCCCGGCCAAGAAGGCAGCCGTGAGGAAGGCGCCGGCGAAGAAGGCAGCGGCGAAGAAGACCACGACGCGGACGCCACGGAAGGCCGCGGCGAGCTCATAGGGTCCCCTCAGGAAGGGCCCGTAGCCTGAGCGCCATGACGGCCCCCCTGAGCAGGCGACGCGCACTCACCGGAGCAGCGACCCTCGGCGTCGGCGTCCCCCTTCTCGCTGCGTGCGGCGACGACGGGGAGGCGACGGCGAACGACCCCGCCAGCAGCGACCCCACCAGCGCACCGACCTCGGCGGCGACCACCGAGACCGCCGACGGGGCCACCAGCCAGGCTCCCGCGGCCGGCGGGCTCGTCGCGACCGCGGACGTGCCGGTGGGCGGCGGCGTCGTGCTCAAGGACGACGAGCTGGTGGTCACCCAGCCGGCCGAGGGCGAGTTCAAGGCGTTCACCGCGATCTGCACCCACCAGGGCTGCCTTGTGGGCTCCGTCTCCGACGGCACGATCCACTGCCCGTGCCACAGCAGCACGTTCTCCGCCGCGGACGGCTCGGTCGAGGGCGGGCCGGCCACGGCGCCGCTCGCGGAGGTCGCGGTCAAGGTCGACGGCGACCAGGTGGTGAAGGCGTGACGGGGCCGGTCGTCCACCGCCGCATCGTCTTCTCGGGCCTCGGGGCCCTCGGCGTCGCGGTCGCACTCGCGGGCTGCGCCGGGAGCGGCGACGACGGCGGATCGACGCCCACCGTCGACGCGGGTGCCGAGCTGGCCTCGACCAGCGAGGTGCCGGTCGGTGGTGGGATCATCCTCACCGAGCAGAAGCTGGTGATCACCCAGCCGACCGAGGGCGAGTTCAAGGCGTTCACTGCGGTGTGCACCCACCAGGGCCTGCTGGTCACGTCCGTCGAGGACGGGACGATCAAGTGCGCCAACCACGGCTCGTCGTACTCCGCGGAGACCGGTGAGGTCGAGGGCGGTCCCGCCCCGTCCGCACTGGCGTCGGTCGAGATCGACGTTCAGGGCGACAAGATCCTCGCTGCCTGATCCGCCCGGAGCGCCTCGTCGCGCCACCGCTCGTCGCGGACGGCCGGTCGTCGGTCGAGCCGTTCGTCGAGCAGGCGCCGCGCCTCGTCGTACCGTCCGGCGCGGAGCAGTGCGGCGATCCGGGCCTCCTCGACGATCTCGCGCTGCGCGTCGGACCCACCGAGCCGCCAGACCTGCGGGGCGAGGGCGGCCAGCCGGTCCGCGCCCTCGCTCCAGCGTCCGCCCGCCATCAGCCGCAGTGCGCGGGCGAGCGGCGCGACGACCTCGCGGTGGGTGGCGCCGTCGTGGCCGTCGCACCAGCGGGCCAGCCGGTCGAGCCCGGCGGCGTCGTCGACCGCCAGGAGGGTGACCGCGGCGTGCATGCCGAGGAAGGCCGTCGACGGCTGCTCGAGGACGGCGGTCCCGGTGAGCGCGACGACCTCGTCCAGCGGAGGTACGACGGCGCCGCCCGGCGTCAGTGCCCAGCGGACCAGCAGCGATCCGGTGTCCACCAGCGCCCGGCAGCCGACGGCGTGGCGCGGCTGGAGCTGCTCGTCGTAGCGGCGGCGTACGGCGGCGACGTCGCCGAGGGAGAGCTCGTGGAGCGCGGCGTGCCACGAGAAGTGGGTGAGGCTGTCGGTGGCCGCACCGTCGCCGAGCACCCACGAGTCCATCCAGGCCAGTCCCGCGGCGTGGTCGCCCGTCTCGTAGTGCGCGTGGGCGCGGGCGTGCGCCGCATGGCCGCCGGAGGGCTCCACCGCGAGGGACCGGCAGGCGAGGTCCATCGCGTCGTCGAAGCGGCGCTGCTCCTGCCGCACGAACGCCATCAGCCCGTTGATCCACGCATCGTCGCCGTAGGCCGGTGCTGCGGCCTCGACGATCCGCCACGCCTGCTCGGGCAGGTCGGTGACGCCCGCGAAGGCGATCGTCGGCATCGCGACGGAGAGCAGCACCGCGTCCCTCGGGTACGACGCCAGGTGGGCCACCAGCGGGCCGGGGTCGCCCTGGAGGTGCCGGTCGACGGCGTGCACGTGGCTGCGCTCGCGCTCCGTCGCGCGCTGCGCGTGCAGCCTGGCGTCGGCGAGGCGGGCCCGGACGTCGACCTGCACGCACATCTCGTGCCCGAGCAGCGCCAGCGTCGCGTGCCCGAGGGCGAAGGTCGGGTCGAGTGCGATCGCGGTGGCGAACCGGGTGGCGGCGCCGGAGCGCAGGCGCAGCAGGTCGCGGACACCGTCGACGTAGGCATCGGCAGCGGGCCGGCTGGTGGTCAGGGGGTAACCGTAGGAGTCGCGACAACCCATAACCACAGTAAACCACCTGACATTCCCTAGTAAGGCGTTGTCGGCGCCGATCCGTAGGGTGGAGGGCGTGCCCGACCCGTTGAGCTACCGGCCCAAGCCGGGGGAGATCCCGACGGAGCCGGGGGTCTACCGGTTCCGCGACGCGAAGGGCCGGGTCATCTACGTCGGCAAGGCGAAGAGCCTGCGGGCCCGCCTGTCGTCGTACTTCCAGGACATCGGCAACCTGCACCCGCGCACCGCCACGATGGTCACCACGGCCGCGTCGGTCGAGTGGACGGTCGTGAAGACCGAGGTCGAGGCGCTGCAGCTGGAGTACTCCTGGATCAAGGAGTTCGACCCGCGCTTCAACGTGAAGTACCGCGACGACAAGTCCTACCCGTGGCTCGCCGTCACGGTCTCGGACGAGTTCCCCCGGGTGATGGTCGGTCGCGGGGCCAAGCGCCGCGGCACCCGTTACTTCGGGCCCTACAGCCACGCGTGGGCGATCCGCGAGACCGTCGACATCCTGCTCCGCGTCTTTCCGATGCGCTCGTGCACCAACGGCGTGTTCAAGCGGTCCAGCCAGATCGGCCGGCCCTGCCTGCTCGGCTACATCGACAAGTGCTCGGCGCCGTGCGTCGGCAACATCTCGCCCGAGGACCACCGGGCGATCGTCGACGACTTCTGCGAGTTCATGGCCGGGCGGACGCGACCGTTCATGAAGCGCATCGAGCAGGAGATGTACGCCGCCAGCGACGCGCTGGACTTCGAGAAGGCGGCGCGCCTGCGCGACGACCTGGGCGCGATGCAGAAGGCCCTCGAGAAGCAGGCCGTCGTGTTCGGCGACGGCTCGGACGCCGACGTGATCGCGATCGCCGAGGACCCGCTCGAGGTCGCCGTGCAGGTGTTCTACGTCCGCGGCGGGCGGATCCGCGGCCAGCGCGGGTGGGTGGCCGACCGCACGGACGACGGCGACACCTCCTCGCTGGTCGAGCACTTCCTGCTGCAGCTCTACGCCGGCGTCGCCGCCGAGGACGCCCGCGACGCCGTACCCCGCGAGATCCTGGTCCCGCAGCTGCCACCCGAGGCGGCGACGTGGGAGCAGCTGCTCTCCGACCTGCGGGGCTCGCGGGTGGAGATCCGGGTGCCCCAGCGCGGCGACAAGAGGACGCTGCAGGAGACGGTGGCGCGCAACGCGACGGAGTCCCTGGCGTTGCACAAGACCAAGCGGGCGAGCGACCTGACCACCCGCAACCTGGCGCTCGCCGAGATCGCCGAGGCGCTCGACCTCGAGGAGGCGCCGCTGCGGATCGAGTGCTACGACGTCTCGCACATCCAGGGCACCGAGATCGTCGCGTCGATGGTCGTCTTCGAGGACGGCCTGGCTCGCAAGGGGGAGTACCGCCGCTTCGTGATCCGCGACCAGGAAGGCTCCGACGACGTCGCGGCGATGCACGAGGTGATCACCCGCCGCTTCCGCCGGCTGCTCGACGAGCAGGCCCGCTCGGAGCTGAAGCCCGGCGACCCGGAGACCGGCAGCGGCCCGATGCTGGTCGATCCGGACACCGGCCGCCCCCGGAAGTTCGCCTACGCGCCCGGGCTGGTGGTCGTCGACGGCGGTGCGCCCCAGGTCGCCGCGGCGCAGCGCGCCCTCGACGAGCTCGGCATCGACGACATCCCGGTCTGCGGCCTCGCGAAGCGCCTGGAGGAGGTGTGGCTGCCCGGCGAGGAGGACCCGGTGATCCTGCCGCGCACCTCCGAGGGGCTCTACCTGCTGCAGCGGGTCCGCGACGAGGCCCACCGCTTCGCGATCACCCACCACCGCAACCGGCGGTCGAAGTCGATGGTCGAGTCCGTCCTCGACGGCGTGCCGGGCCTCGGCGAGGTCCGGCGCCGGACCCTGCTGCGCCACTTCGGGTCGCTGCGCAAGCTGCGGGCGGCGACGGTCGAGGAGATCGCCGCCGTGCCGGGGGTGGGCCCGCGCACCGCGAGCGCGATCAAGGACGCGCTGGACCGCGAGGACACCGGTGCCGCGGCCCAGAAGGCGGGCCGGGCGAAGACTGCACCACAATGACGTCCATGAGTGAGAGCACGCCCGGCCAGCTCGTGGTGGTGACCGGCATGACCGGCGCCGGCCGCAGCACCGCCGCGAAGGAGCTCGAGGACCTCGGCTTCTTCGTGGTCGACAACCTGCCACCGAGCCTGCTGGCCGACGTCGTACGCCTCGTCGACGAGAGCCACGGACCGGCCCAGCCCGTGGCCGTGGTCGTCGACGTCCGCTCGGGTGAGTTCTTCCAGAGCCTGCGCAGCGTCCTCGCCCACGGTGCGACCGGTCGCGACACGACCCTCGTCTTCCTCGACGCCGTCGACGAGGTGCTCGTCCGGCGGCAGGAGGCCGCCCGGCGGCCGCACCCGCTGCAGCACGGCGGTCGCCTCCTCGACGGCCTCCAGCGCGAGCGCGTCGTGCTCGGCGACCTCCGTTCCGAGGCCGACCTCGTCATCGACACCAGCAACCTCAACGTGCACCAGCTGACCGACCGGATCGCCGACGCCTTCGGCAACGAGGAGGCCACCCGGCTGCGGGTCAGCGTGATCAGCTTCGGCTTCAAGTACGGCATCCCGGTCGACGCGGACTATGTCGCCGACATGCGCTTCCTGCCCAATCCGCACTGGGTCCCCGAGCTGCGCCCGCGCACCGGCCAGGACGGCGAGGTGTCGTCGTACGTTCTGGGCCGGCCGGGGGCCGAGGAGTTCCTGGATGCCTACGTGCCCCTCCTCACCGGTGTCGCCGAGGGCTACCTGCGCGAGGGCAAGCGCTTCATGCGCGTGGCCATCGGCTGCACCGGCGGCAAGCACCGCAGCGTGGCGATGACCGAGGAGATCACCCGCCGCCTGCGCGACCAGGGCTTCGTCGCCCGCGCGATCCACCGCGACCTCGGCCGTGAGTGACCAGCGCGCCCAGGCAGTGGTGGCGCTCGGGGGAGGCCACGGCCTGCACGCGTCGCTCAGCGCCCTCCGGCACCTGCTCGACGACCTGACCGTCGACACGCTCACCGCGGTCGTCACGGTGGCCGACAACGGCGGCTCGTCGGGCCGGCTGCGCGGCGAGTTCGGCGTCCTGCCGCCGGGCGACCTGCGGATGGCCCTCGCCGCCCTCTGCGGTGACGACGAGTGGGGCGACACCTGGGCCCGCGTCCTCCAGCACCGCTTCGAGGGTGACGGGGAGATGCGCGGCCACGTCGTCGGCAACCTGCTGATCGTCGGTCTCTGGGAGCTCCTCGGTGACCACGTCGACGCGCTCGACTGGGTCGGTCGGCTCCTCGGCGCCCGCGGTCGGGTGCTGCCGATGGCGCTCACCCCGATGGACATCACCGCCGAGGTGCGCGGTCTGGTGCCTGGTGACCCCGATGCCCTGACGTCGGTGCGCGGCCAGGTGGAGGTCGCCACGACCGACGGGGTGATCGACTCGATCGCCCTCGACCCGGCCGCGCCCGAGGTGAGCCCGGCGGTGATCGACGCGATCACCGGCGCCGACTGGGCCGTGCTGGGGCCGGGCTCCTGGTTCACCTCCGTGCTGCCGCACCTGCTGGTGCCGGCGCTGCGCGAGGCCCTCGTCCGCACGGACGCGCGCCTGGTCGTCGTGCTCAACCTCGACGAGCAGGAGGGGGAGACGCCCGGCTTCGGGCCGGCCGACCACCTGCGGGTCCTCGCCGAGCACGCACCCGACCTACACATCCACACCGTGCTCGCCGACACCGGCTCGGTCGGGGGAGACCTGCACGAGCTGGAGGAGATGGTCCACGCCCTCGGCGCCCGGCTGGTCGTCGACGACGTCGCCGCCGATGACGGTACGCCGCGCCACGACCCCGTGAAGCTGGCGGCGGCGTACTCCCGGATCTTCGGCGGGCGCTGAGCTCTCCGGAGTCATGACGATCACGTCGTCGTCGCCGTCGGGGGTTGTTGACCAACGTGGCAGGATCGGGCGCATGGCGATGACGGCACAGGTGAAGGCGGAACTGGCCAGTACCCCGGTCACCAAGGCGTGTTGTCGCAAGGCGGAGGTCGCCTCGACCCTGCGCTTCGCGGGCGGGCTGCACATCGTCGGCGGCCGGATCGTGGTCGAGGCAGAGCTCGACACGGGTGCGGCCGCTCGCCGCCTGCGCAAGGACATCTCCGAGATCTACGGCCAGTCCTCCGACGTCGTGATGGTGCAGGGCAACGGCCTGCGCAAGGGCAGCCGCTACATCGTGCGCGTCGCCAAGGACGGCGAGGCGCTGGCCCGCCAGACCGGGTTGCTCGACCAGCGCGGCCGTCCGGTCCGCGGCCTGCCGCCCGCGGTCGTGTCCGGTGGTGCCTGTGACGCGGTCGCCGCCTGGCGTGGGGCCTTCCTCGCGCACGGCTCGCTCACCGAGCCCGGCCGTTCGTCCTCCCTCGAGGTGACCTGCCCCGGCTCCGAGGCGGCGCTCGCGCTGGTCGGCGTGGCCCGCCGGCTCGGCATCCAGGCCAAGGCCCGCGAGGTGCGTGGCGTCGACCGCGTGGTGATCCGCGACGGCGACGCCATCGGGCAGCTCCTCACCCGGCTCGGTGCCCACGAGACGCTGATGGCGTGGGAGGAGCGACGGATGCGTCGCGAGGTCCGCGCGACCGCCAACCGGCTCGCCAACTTCGACGACGCCAACCTGCGCCGCTCCGCGCGCGCCGCCGTCACTGCCGGTGCGCGGGTCGAGCGGGCGATGGAGATCCTCGGCGAGGAGGTGCCCGACCACCTGCGGATGGCGGGGGAGCTGCGTCTCCAGCACAAGCAGGCCTCGCTCGAGGAGCTCGGGCAGCTGCACGACCCGGTGCTCACCAAGGACGCGATCGCGGGCCGGATTCGTCGGCTCCTCGCGATGGCCGACAAGCGTGCCGAGGACCTCGGCATCCCCGACACCGAGGCGTCCTTGACGCCGGAGATGCTGGCCGGCGACGCCTGAGGCGCCGGGCGGACGACGGAGTCCGCGACCGCGGTGGTGGCGCTGCCCCCTGCCCGGAATGTTGTTTTGTGTGGCTTTGTGTTGTTACCTGCCCGTATCGCGGACGGGGGGCGGCGCCGAACAGGGCGCCGAGGCTAGGGTCGTCAGTGGACGCATGATCTGCGTCACACCCTGACTCACCCAGCTGACACAAGAGGAGCAACAACGGTGACTGTCCGCGTAGGCATCAACGGATTCGGCCGGATCGGCCGCAACTTCTTCCGCGCAGTGCGAGCCAGCGGGGCAGACATCGAGATCGTCGGTGTCAACGACCTCACCGACAACGCCACGCTCGCGCACCTGCTGAAGTACGACTCCATCCTCGGCCCGCTCGACGCCGACGTCTCCTCGACGGAGGACGCGATCGTCGTCGGCGGCACGAAGATCAAGGCGTTCGCCGAGCGCGACCCGGCCGCCCTCGCCTGGGGCGACCTGGGTGTCGACGTCGTCGTGGAGTCGACCGGCTTCTTCACCGACGCCACCAAGGCGCGGGCTCACGTCGACGGCGGCGGGGCCAAGAAGGTGATTATCTCCGCGCCCGCCTCCAACGAGGACATCACGATCGTGATGGGCGTCAACCACGAGCTCTACGACGCCGCCGCCCACACGGTGATCTCCAACGCGTCGTGCACCACCAACTGCCTCGGCCCGATGGCGAAGGCGCTCAACGACGGCCTCGGCATCGAGCGTGGCCTGATGACGACGGTGCACGCCTACACCGCCGACCAGAACCTGCAGGACAACATCCACAAGGACCTGCGCCGCGCGCGGGCCGCCGCGCTCAACATCATCCCGACCTCGACGGGCGCCGCGAAGGCGATCGGCCTGGTCCTGCCCGAGCTCAAGGGCAAGCTCGACGGCTACGCCCTGCGCGTGCCCACCCCGACCGGCTCCCTGACCGACCTGTCCTTCGAGGCCTCGCGCGAGACCTCGGTCGAGGAGGTCAACGAGATCGTGAAGGCAGCCGCCGACGGCCGCTACCTCGTCTACTCCACCGACCCGATCGTCTCGTCCGACATCGTCACCAACCCGGCGTCGTGCATCTTCGACGCGCCGCTCACCAAGGTGATCGGCAACCAGGTCAAGGTCGCCGGCTGGTACGACAACGAGTGGGGCTACTCCAACCGCCTCGCCGACCTGATCACCCACGTCGGCGCGTCGCTCTGAACGCCACTAGGCTCTGACGCTTGTGACGGAGTTCAAGGGACTTGGCGAGGTCAGCGGCAAGCGCGTCCTCGTCCGATCGGACCTCAACGTGCCGCTGGACGGCACGACGATCACCGACGACGGGCGCATCCGTGCGAGCGTCCCCACCATCAAGGCGCTGGCCGACGCCGGTGCCCGGGTGGTGGTGACGGCGCACCTGGGCCGACCGAAGGGTGAGCCGGACCCGGCGTACTCGCTGGCCCCGGTGGCCGCGCGCCTCGCCGAGCTCCTCGGCGCCCCGGTCGCCTTCGCGACCGACACCGTGGGTGCCTCGGCGCAGGAGACGGTGGCGGCCCTGGGCGACGGCCAGGTCGCGCTGCTCGAGAACGTCCGCTTCAACGCGGGCGAGACGAGCAAGGACGACGCCGAGCGCGGCGCCTTCGCCGACCAGCTCGCGGCGCTCGCCGACGCGTTCGTGTCCGACGGCTTCGGCGTCGTGCACCGCAAGCAGGCCAGTGTGTACGACGTCGCGCAGCGGCTGCCGCACGCCATGGGCGGCCTCGTCGCCACCGAGATCGACGTCCTGCGCCGGTTGACCGTCGACCCGCAGCGTCCCTACGTCGTCGTCCTCGGCGGCTCGAAGGTCTCCGACAAGCTCGGCGTGATCGACAACCTGCTCGGCAAGGCCGACAAGCTGCTCATCGGCGGCGGCATGGTCTTCACCTTCCTCAAGGCGGACGGCCTCGAGGTCGGCAAGAGCCTGCTCGAGGAGGACCAGCTCGACACCGTGCGGTCCCACCAGGCCCGCGCGAAGGAGCTCGGCGTCGAGATCGTGCTCCCGACCGACATCGTCGTAGCCGACAGCTTCGGCGACGAGGCCTCGGCCCGGGTCGTCGCGGCCACCGACATCCCGGCGGACGCCCTCGGCCTCGACATCGGCCCCGAGTCCGGCAAGGCGTTCGCCGCGGCCCTCGCCGACGCCCGCACGGTGTTCTGGAACGGCCCGATGGGCGTCTTCGAGCAGCCTGCCTTCGCCGAGGGCACCCGTGCGGTCGCCGAGGCGCTCACCCATGTCGACGGCCTCTCGGTCGTCGGTGGCGGCGACTCCGCGGCCGCCGTCCGCACCCTCGGCTTCGACGAGTCGGCCTTCGGCCACATCTCGACCGGCGGTGGCGCCAGCCTCGAGTACCTCGAGGGCAAGGAACTGCCCGGCATCACGGTTCTGGAGGACTGATGGCTTCGACGAGCTCGACCGCAGGCGCGGGGCGCACCCCGCTCATGGCGGGCAACTGGAAGATGAACCTCAACCACGCCGAGGCGGTGGTGCTGGTCCAGAAGCTCGCGTGGACGCTGTCCGACAAGCGGCACGACTACGGCAAGGTCGAGGTCGCGGTGATCCCGCCGTTCACCGACATCCGCTCGGTGCAGACCCTCGTCGACGGTGACCGCCTCTCGATCCGGTACGGTGCCCAGGACGTCTCCGAGCACGCGGGCGGCGCCTACACCGGTGAGATCTCGGCAGCGATGCTCGCGAAGCTCGGCTGCTCCTACGTCGTGGTCGGCCACTCCGAGCGGCGGCAGTACCACGCCGAGACCGACGCGGTCGTCAACGCCAAGGCGAAGGCGGCGCTGGGGGAGAAGATCACCCCGATCGTGTGCGTCGGCGAGGGCCTCGAGGTCCGCCAGGCCGGCGAGCACGTTCCCTACACGATGGCGCAGGTCGAGGGCTCCCTCGCCGGGCTGTCGAAGAAGCAGGTCGCCGGTCTCGTGATCGCCTACGAGCCGGTCTGGGCCATCGGCACCGGCGAGGTGGCGACGCCGGACGACGCCCAGGAGGTCTGCGAGGCCATCCGCGGCCAGGTCCGGGAGTCGTACGGCGACGAGGCCGCCGACTCCGTGCGCATCCTCTACGGCGGCTCGGTGAAGGCCGCGAACGTCGCCGGCATCATGGCCAAGACCGATGTCGACGGTGCCCTCGTGGGCGGCGCCAGCCTCCAGGCCGACGAGTTCGGCGGCATCTGCCGGTTCTACGACATGCCGGTGCTGGGCTAGCACCGGGTCTGACGTAGGATTCCCGCGTGTTGTCGACGCTTCTCACTGTGCTGCTCGTGATCACGAGCCTGTTGCTCATCCTTCTGGTGTTGCTGCACAAGGGTCGTGGCGGCGGACTCTCGGACATGTTCGGTGGCGGTGTGTCGAGCTCGCTCGGCGGCTCCTCCGTTGCCGAGCGCAACCTCGACCGGTTCACGGTCGGCATCGGCGTCATCTGGTTCGCGTGCGTCATCGCACTCGGCCTGCTGCTCGCCTATCAGAACTGATCGACTCCAACCGACCCTGGCTCCGGGTCGATGGAAATGCTTGAGGAGAGAATCCGTTGGCTGGTGGTGGGAACGCGATCCGCGGTAGTCGCGTCGGTGCAGGCCCGATGGGCGAGGCCGAGCGTGGTGAGGCGGCGCCGCGTCAGGCGGTGACCTACTTCTGTGCGAACAGCCACCGCTCGGTGATCACCTTCTCGGTCGAGGCGACCGTGCCGGACTCGTGGGACTGCCCGAAGTGCGGCCTCCCTGCGGGCCTGGACTCGGACAACGCGCCGCCGGCGCCGAAGATCGAGCCCTACAAGACGCACCTCGCCTACGTGAAGGAGCGCCGCTCCGACAAGGAGGCCGAGGTCATCCTCGACGAGGCGATCCAGCTGCTGCGCTCGCGCCGCAAGTCGGGCGAGATCATCTTCTGATCCCTCACCACGGCACCGCCTGGACCACGAGGTTCCGGCGGTAGTGGAAGCCACCGCCCGGCCGGGTCACCCGGTCGGTGCAGGTGACGAGGACCAGTCGGCGAGCGATGCCCTGCTGGAACAGGCTCCTCGGCAGGCGGCGGCGGTCGACGGAGTCGACCCGCACGATCCGCCACTGGCGCACGGCGCCGGTGGTGTCCGTGGTCGCGACCCGGTCGCCCACCCGCGCGCGGCGCAGTCCGTGGAAGGCGCCGGCGCGGTCGCGGGCGTCGGAGACGTGGCCGGCGAGCAGCGTGGTGCCGACGAGCGACGACAGCGGCACGCTGCCGTCCCACACCCCGGCGCTGCTGCGTCGGTGCGGCGCGGGGAGCACCGATCCGCGGAAGCGGACGGAGGAGAGCCCCGCCGCGATCCGTGCCGACGGTACGACGACCCGCGCCGCGTGCCGCGGAGCGGGGGTCCGCGATCCCGCGGTCCAGCGGGCACCCGTGTCGACCTGCGGGTGCTCGGGCACCGTGGGCTGCCGCGGACCGGCGAGCGAGGTCTCGGTGACCAGGCCCGCCGGCGTCCACGGCGCCCCCGTCGACGTGGGTGAGGCCAGCAGTCGCTCGCGGTAGGTGTAGCAGCCGCCGCGACGGATCCGCGTCCGCCCGACCTGCACGGTGCCATCGCCCCGGGTCGAGAAGGCACCGCGCGCCGCGACCGGAGCACCGGTCCACCGGGCCTGCCGGCATCGGTGGCGGTCGTCAGGTGCCACCGGGCCGAGCAGCATCCACTCGCCGCGCAGGTCGCCGTCGCGGCTGCCCGTGACGGTCACCGCGTCGACGATCAGGTCGCCCACCCGGGACCGCTGTCGGTTCACCCGGGTGGAGAGCTGCGGCGTGCTCAGGGCCGCGGTGCGTGCCGTCGCGACGACGGTGCGGGAGCCCGCGGAGCTGGCGACCCGCTGGAACCGGGCGCCGAGCCGGTAGCGGAGGTAGCGGTGCTCGGGAACGTCGGTGTAGCGGACGCGGACGACCACCTCGCTCGCGCTGTCGCGGCGCCATGCCGCCCGCACCGGAACGGTGCCGGTGCGGACCACCTGGCTCGCGCTGCCGTCGGCGAAGGTCGCGCCGGAGAGCTCGATCCGCGCTACGACGCCCGGCGTCCAGCGGCCACTGGCCGACAGCAGCCCGACGCCGGTGAGCGTCCCGGTCGGGCCGTCCGTGGAGAGCCGTGGCGTGCGAGCGGCGTACCCGGTCGGCGGTGGGGCGAAGCGGTGCGCGTCGGCGAGCAGCGACCTCGCCCGGCGCAGGACCCGGTCACGCAGCGCGGGAGCCTCGCGCCCCAGCTCGGCCATCCGCCGGCTCATCCGCTCCGGCTCGGCGTTCAGGCCGCGCAGCCGCCCGATCGCCCACCACAGGGCGGTGGCGAGCGCTCCGTCGGTGCGGGCACGGTCGAGGTGGCGGGAGAGCAGGTAGGCCGTCACGGGATCGGTGACGCGGGTGGGCGATCCGGCGCCGGAGGGCCACCGGCGCGTGCCCGTGTCGAGGCAGATGCCGAACGGGCCGCCGGGGATTCGGGCGACGCCGAGCTCGTGGCCGGACCGCGTGACGTAGCCGGAGAAGCCCGGCGACGAGGCGTGGCCGGGCCCGAGCCGCTCGGCACGGGCGGGCGGCAGGGCGAGGCAGAGGAGGACGAGGGCGCCGAGCAGGGCGCGCACGGCAGCACGGGGCATGGAGGTCATGCCCGAGATCCTGCGGGCGGGGCTCGACCCTCCGCCGCAGCCCGGAGGGGCGCTGTGGAGGAGTCCTCCGCCCACGCGGCCTGGGGAGGGCTGACGGACCCTCCCGGGGCGGGAGGGACGAGTGGGTCAGAGCAGCGAGGCGGCGGCGCTGTCGAGGAACCAGACCGTCTCGGCCGTCCCGCGGACGCCGCGCGCCGGCGTCTCCCGGAGCGCACCCGCCTCGTCCTCGGGTGTGAGCTCGGCCAGGCCGCGTCGTACGGCGTCGGCCTTGCCCTCCCCGCTCACGAGGAACCAGACCGCCTGCGCCCGGTTGAGCGCCTCGAAGGTCAGCGACACGCGGTCGGGCGGGGGCTTGGGGGAGTCGTGGACCCCGATCGCGATGGCGTCGACCGCGTCCAGGCCGGCGTGGCCGGGGAACAGCGACGCGATGTGGCCGTCCGGGCCGACGCCGAGCATCAGCACGTCGAAGTCGCCGCTGCCCGTCGAACGGATCGTCGCGGCGTAGGCGTCGGCCGCCTCCTCCGCCGTCGCCACCTCGTCGGACGCCGGGACGGCGTGGACCCGGCGGGCGCCGACCTCGTCGAGGAAGGCCGCGCGGGCCTGGCCGACGTTGCGGTCGGGGGAGTCGGACGGCACGAACCGCTCGTCGCCGAAGTAGAACTGCACGGCACCCCAGTCCACCCCGGACGCGTCCGCGAGCCGGGCGACCTCCCGGTGGATCGCCTCGGCGATCGTGCCGCCGGTGAGCCCGACGTCGGGGACGTGGCCGGCGGCCTGCGAGTCCGCGATCCGGTTGAGCAGCTCGCCGGCGACCGCCGTCGCGAGCGTCGCGGCGTCGGCGTGGACCTCGACGAGGGGAGCAGGTCGGTCGAGGGTCATGCGCGGTGCTCCCGGTAGTAGCGGATCAGGGACTGCGTGGACGGGTCCTGCCCGGCGAGCACCGTCTCGTCGCCGTGGATCGCGGGCGCGACCTGGAGCGCGAGCTGCTTGCCGAGCTCGACGCCCCACTGGTCGAAGCTGTCGATGCCCCACACCACGCCCTGGGTGAAGGTGATGTGCTCGTAGAGCGCGATCAGCTGGCCGAGCACGGCAGGCGTCAGCGACGGCGCCATGATCGAGGTGGTCGGCCGGTTGCCCGGGAACACACGCGCGGGCACGAGTGCCTCGGCCGTGCCCTCGGCGCGGACCTCGTCGGCCGTCTTGCCGAACGCGAGCGCCTTGGTCTGGGCGAAGAAGTTGGCCAGGAGGAGCTCGTGGACGTCGGTGTCGCCGTCGACCAGCGGGTAGGCGGGCTCGGCGAATGCGATGAAGTCCGCCGGGATGAGCCGCGTGCCCTGGTGGATCAGCTGGTAGAACGCGTGCTGGCCGTTGGTGCCGGGCTCGCCCCAGAAGACCTCGCCGGTGTCGGTGGTGACCGGCGTGCCGTCCCAGCGCACCCCCTTGCCGTTGGACTCCATCGTCAGCTGCTGGAGGTACGCCGGGAAGCGGTGCAGCAGCTGCGCGTAGGGCAGCACGGCGTGGGTCTGGGCGTCGAGGAAGTTGACGTACCAGATGTTCAGCAGGCCCATCAGCGCCGGCACGTTCTGCTCCAGGGGAGCGGTCCGGAAGTGCTCGTCCATGGCGTGGAAGCCGGCGAGGAACTCCTCGAACCGCTCCGGACCGATGGCGACCACAAGCGAGGTGCCGATGGCGGAGTCCACCGAGTAGCGCCCGCCCACCCAGTCCCAGAAGCCGAAGGCGTTGGCCGGGTCGATGCCGAAGGCGGCGACCTTGTCGAGCGCCGTCGACACCGCGACGAAGTGCTTGGCGACGGCAGCGGCCGCGGCCTCGTCGCCCGCCTCGATGGCTCCGGCGGCGCGGAGCGCGTCGAGCAGCCACGCGCGACACAGCCGCGCGTTGGTCAGCGTCTCGAGGGTGCCGAAGGTCTTGCTCGAGACCACGAACAGCGTCGACGCGGGGTCGAGGCCGGCCAGCGTGCGGGCGGCATCGGTCGGGTCGATGTTGCTGATGAAGCGGCACTCGAGGCCGTCCTGGACGTACGGCGCGAGGGCCTCGTAGGCCATGACCGGACCGAGGTCGGAACCCCCGATGCCGATGTTGACCACCGTCCGGATCCGCTCGCCGGTGACTCCGGTCCACGCGCCGGAGCGCACGTCGGCGGCGAAGGAGTACACCCGCGCGAGGACGTCGTGGACGTCGTCGACGACGTCGTGGCCCTCGACCTCGAGGTCGGCGTCGGCCGGCTGCCGCAGGGCGGTGTGCAGGACGGCGCGGTCCTCGGTGACGTTGATGTGGTCACCGCGCAGCATGGCGTCGCGCCGCGCCTCGAGCCCGACCTCGCGGCCGAGCTCCACGAGGGCGCCCAAGATGGTGTCGTCGACCAGGTTCTTCGACAGGTCGACATGGAGCTCGGCAGCGTCGTGCGTGAACCGGGACGCGCGATCGGCGTCCTCGGCGAACCAGCGCCGCAGGTCCGGGGTGAAGCCGTCGGCGAGCTTGGTGAGCGTCGTCCAGGCGGCTGTGGAACGGGGGTCGACCGGCGCCGCACACATGGGCTCAGGCCTGGGTGGGACCAGCGACGGCGGCCATCTGTGCCTTGACCGTGTCGATCAGCTCGGTCCAGGAGACCTTGAACTTGTCGACACCCTCGGTCTCCAGCGTCACGAACACGTCGTCGATGTCGATGCCGACCGCGGTGAGCTGGTCGAAGACGGCCTGCGCCTCGGCGGCCTTGCCGCTGACCTCGTCACCCGTGACCTCGCCGTGGTCGGCGAACGCCTGCAGGGTCTTCTCCGGCATCGTGTTGACGGTGTCGGCGACGACCAGGTCGCTGACGTAGAGCGTGTCCGGGTAGGCCGGGTTCTTGACGCCGGTCGATGCCCACAGCGGGCGCTGGGCGTGGGCGCCGGCCGCCGCGAGCGCCTGCCAGCGCTCCGAGGCCACGACCTCCTCGAAGGCGGCGTAGGCGAGGCGGGCGTTGGCGACGGCGGCCTTGCCGCGCAGCGCCAGGGCCTCGTCGGAGCCCACCTTCTCGAGGCGGGCGTCGATCTCGGTGTCCACGCGGGACACGAAGAAGGACGCGACCGAGCGGATGGTCGACAGGTCGATGCCCGCATCCTGCGCCTTCTCCAGGCCCGCGAGGTAGGCGTCCATCACGGCGCGGTAGCGCTCGACGGAGAAGATCAGGGTGACGTTGACGCTGATGCCCGCCGCGATGACCTCGGTGATGGCCGGCAGGCCCTCGAGGGTCGCGGGGATCTTGATCAGGGCGTTGGGGCGGTCGACGGCAGCCCACAGCGCCTTCGCCGAGGCGATGGTGGCGTCGGTCTCGTTGGCCAGCGTGGGCTCGACCTCGATCGACACCCGGCCGTCGTCCTTCGTCGCCGCGGCGACGGGCGCGAGGATGTCGCAGGCGTTGCGCACGTCGTCGGTGGTGAGGGCGAAGATCACGCCGTCGGCGTCCGCGCCGTCGGCGACCAGGCCGCGGACCTGGTCGTCGTACCGCTCGCCGTTGGAGATCGCGCTCGCGAAGATGGTCGGGTTGGTCGTGACGCCCACCACCGAGGAGCTCGTCACGAGCTCGGCGAGGTTGCCGGTCTCGATCCGCTCGCGCGACAGGTCGTCGAGCCAGATGGACACCCCCGCGTCAGCAAGGGCCTTCAGTCGGTCAGTCATGTGTCCTCCTTGTGAGAGATGCGGGGTGCTGCGGGAACCGGTCAGGCTCCGGCAGCGGCGATGCTGTCCTTGGCGGCCTTCACCACGGCCTCGGGGGTGAACCCGAACTCGCGGAACAGGGTGCCGGCGTCGGCGCTGGCGCCGTAGTGGTCGATGCTCACGATCCGGCCGGCGTCGCCGACGTACTCGCGCCACCCGGTCTTCGTGCCGGCCTCGACGGAGACGCGGGCCTTGACGATCGGCGGGATGACCGTGTCGCGGTAGGCCTGGGTCTGCGCCTCGAACCACTCGAGGCAGGGGAGCGACACCACGCGGGCGCCGATGCCCTCGGCCGCGAGCTGCTCGCGCGCCGCGACGGCCAGCTGGACCTCCGAGCCCGTGGCCAGCAGTACGACGTCGGGCTCGCCGCCCTCGGAGTCGATCAGCACGTAGCCGCCCTTGGCGACGTCCTCGGTGGACGCGAAGCCCTCCGTGCCGCGGGGGAAGGTCGGGACGTTCTGGCGGCTCAGGATGAGGCCGGCCGGGCGGTCGCTGTTGCGCAGCACCTGCAGCCACGCGGCGGCGGTCTCGTTGGCGTCCGCAGGGCGGATGATGTCGAGCCCGGGGATGCCGCGCAGCGCCCAGAGGTGCTCGATCGGCTGGTGGGTCGGGCCGTCCTCGCCGAGCCCGACCGAGTCGTGGGTCCAGACGTAGGTGACCGGGACCTTCATGAGCGCGGCCACGCGGACGGCGCCGCGCATGTAGTCGGAGAAGGTGAGGAAGGTGCCGCCGAAGACGCGGGTGCCGCCGTGGACGGCGATGCCATTCATGATCGCGCCCATGCCGTGCTCGCGGATGCCGAAGTGGAGGACGCGGCCCTGGTAGGGGTCGCCCTGCCACTCCTCGACGGAGCGGTCGACGGGCAGGAACGACTTGGCGTCCTTGATGGTCGTGTTGTTGGAGCCGGCGAGGTCGGCCGAGCCGCCCCACAGCTCGGGCATGACCGGCGCGAGCGCGTTGATGACCTTGCCGGACGCGGCGCGGGTCGCGACGCCCTTGGGGTCGGCCTCGAACACCGGGAGCGCGGCCTCGATGCCGTCCGGCAGGCGCCGCTCCTTGAGCCGGTGCAGGAGGGCGGCACCCTCCGGGTTGGCGGCTGCCCAGGCGTTGAACTGCTCGTTCCACTCCGCCGCCCAGACCTTCCCGCGGGCGACGAGGCCGCGGGTGTGGGCGATCACGTCCTCGGGGACCTCGAAGTTCTTCTCCGGGTCGAAGCCGAGGACGACCTTGGTCGCGGCGACCTCGTCCGCGCCGAGCGCGGAGCCGTGCGCGGCCTCGGTGTTCTGCGCGCTGGGAGCGGGCCAGGCGATGACGGTCTTGAGGACGATCAGCGAGGGCTTGTCGGTGACCTCGTCGGCGGCCTTGATGGCGGCGTGGAGGGCGGGGACGTCCTCCTCGTAGTTGGTGAGGTCGGAGTGGTCGTTGCCGGTCCAGTCGACGGTCTGGACGTGCCAGCCGTAGGCCTCGTAGCGCTTCGCGACGTCCTCGTTGAACGCGATGTGGGTGTCGCCCTCGATCGAGATCCGGTTGGCGTCGTAGATGACGGTGAGGTTGCCGAGCTCCTGCGTGCCGGCGATGGACGACGCCTCGCCGCTCACGCCCTCCTCGAGGTCGCCGTCGGAGGCGATGACGTAGACGTGGTGGTCGAAGATCGACGGGCCGCCGTCGGCCGCCGGGTCGAGCAGGCCGCGCTCGCGCCGGGCGGCCATCGCCATCCCGACCGCGTTCGCCACGCCCTGGCCGAGCGGGCCGGTCGTGACCTCGACACCGGCGGTGTGGCCGTACTCCGGGTGGCCGGGGGTCTTGGAGTCCCACGTGCGCAGGCTCTCGAGGTCGCTGATCTCGAGGCCGAAACCGCCCAGGTAGAGCTGCGTGTACAGCGTGATCGAGCTGTGGCCGCAGCTCAGCACGAAGCGGTCGCGGGCGGTCCACGCCGGGTCGGCGGGGTCGTGGCGCATCACCTTCTGGAAGAGGAGGTACGCCGCCGGCGCGAGGCTCATCGCGGTGCCGGGGTGGCCGTTCCCGACCTTCTGCACGGCGTCCATGGCCAGCACTCGTGCGGTGTCGACGGCCTTGCGGTCGAGGTCGGTCCAGTCCAGCTCCGGGATCATGCTCCGAGCCTACCGAGCGCGGTGGCGCACACGACACCGGCTGGGTGCGGCGGACACGGGTACCTGCGGCTACACTCGGAGCGCTCTCAAGCCCTGCCCGCGAGGCCCTGCCACGAGGAACACCTGTCGTGACCTACGTCGACCCCACCAGCCCCGAGCTGCTGGCCGACGACGCAGGGACCCCGAAGACGCTGCGCGACGTGGTGATGGCCTACGTGGGTCTCACCAAGCCGCGCGTCATCGAGCTCCTTCTCCTCACCACCGTTCCGGTGATGTTCTTCGCCGCGCGGGGCGTTCCCGGGCTGGGCCTCGTCGTGGCCACCGTCATCGGCGGCACGCTGTCCGCCGGCTCGGCGTCGGTCTTCAACTGCGTCTACGACCGCGACATCGACGAGCAGATGCGGCGTACCCGCCGTCGCGCGCTGCCGCGGCACATCGTGACGCCGGCCGCGGCGCTGGTGTTCGGCACCGTGCTGGGCGTCCTGTCGACGGTGGTCCTGGCGATCTGGGTCAACCCGCTGTCGGCCGTGCTCTCGGTCAGCGCCAACGCCTTCTACGTCTTCGTCTACACGATGCTGCTCAAGCGGCGGACGACCCAGAACATCGTCTGGGGTGGCATCGCGGGCTGCTTCCCGGCGCTGATCGGCTGGACGGCCGTCACCGGCGAGCTGTCGTGGGTGCCGATCGTGCTCTTCATGGTCGTCTTCTTCTGGACGCCGCCGCACACGTGGGCGCTCGCGCTGCGCTACCGCGAGGACTACGCCCAGGTCGACGTCCCGATGCTGCCCGTCGTGAAGTCGGCGCGCTCGGTCGCCTTCCAGATCGTCGTCTACAGCTGGGTGATGGTCGCGACCTCGCTGGTGCTCTGGCCCGTCGCCGACACCGGACTGGTCTACCCGGTGGTCGCGGCGGTTCTCGGCGCCGTCTTCCTGGTCCAGGCGCACGGGCTGTACCGCCGGGCGAAGGACTCCGACGAGCTGAGCGTTCTCCAGCCGATGCGGCTGTTCCACTCGTCGAACCTCTACCTCAGCCTGCTGTTCGTCGCCGTCGCGATCGACCCGCTGCTGCACTGAGCCGCGCTGGCTGCTGGACCCGAGAGGGTTTGGCAAAGGTCGGGTCCGGGGATGACCTCCGGGCCGCTCGGGCCGCCGGGTGGTTCGTGACCGAAAGGCCCTCGCGTGTCCGGACAGCTGCCGCCGCCCCCTTCCTTCCCGCCCCAGGGTCCGCCGCCCCAGGGCCCGCCGCCCCAGGGCCCGCCGTCCCAGGGCCCGCCGCCCCAGGGCCCGCCGCCCTGCTGGGGGCCACCCCCGGGCCAACGGCCGCCCGGTGGCAACCGAGGGCTGCTGATCGGGGGTGCGATCGCCGCCGCGGTGGTGCTGGTGCTGGTCGTCGTCGGCGTGGCGATCGCGGTGTCGAGCGGCGACGACGACCCGGTGGCCGAGGACCGCGAGTCGGACACCACGGAGCAGACGGGCTCGACCGACGGACCGACCGACGCCCTGACCGACGCGGTGACGGAGCCCCCGACCGAGCCCTCGACGGAGGAGGCGTCCACCGAGCCCACCGCGGAGCTCGCCTTCACCTTCCCGGACCACTTCCGTGGCGTCCCGATCGAGGAGGCGGAGTCACAGCGCCAGGCGAAGCGGTCCGAGTACCGCTCCCAGGCGCTCTACCCCCGCGAGGGCGCCGACCTGATGCTGTTCCAGTGGTTCCCGGACGACGACCTGGACGACTGGACGACCTACCAGGCCACCGACGGCCAGTACCCCGTCACACCGGTCGGCGAGGGCAAGTGCTACCCCGGCACGGTCTCCGGTGACTACTGCGGCATCGAGGTGGCCGGCGGCGTGCTCACCCTCGTCGGCAACCACGAGAACGGCATCGAGGGCAACGAGGCGATCATCGAGGCCCTCCAGGAGATGGCGGCGCTGGTCGAGTGAGCTCGGCTCCTGCCGGTCAGGAGCTGCGTGACCAGCCGCGCGTCCGCGACGCCAGGAGCACCCAGGTGATGCCGGCGGACGTGATGCCGGCGCCGAGCATGTGGACGCCGACGAGCAGCTCCGGGAGGTCGGTGAAGTACTGCCAGAAGCCGATCGCGCCCTGCGAGAGCTCGATGAGCAGGAGCAGGCGAGCGGCGCGGTAGAGGGTCAGCAGGCCGAGCCGGCGCGCGCGCCACAGCGTGACGAGCGTCAGGGCGACGAGCACGTAGACCGCCCACGCGTGGACGTGCGACATCACCTGCGGGTCGAGTCCGGTCCGCTTCGACTCGAGGTCGCCCGAGTGCGGCCCGGATCCGGTGACGACGGTGCCGAGGTAGAGGACGACCCATCCGACGGCGAAGAGCGCGGCCGTGAGGCGGCGTACCGGCAGCGGCGCGGAGGACCGGGTGGGGCCGGTCAGGTGGTCGAGGAGCAGCACGCACACCCCGACGAGGGCCATCGACAGCAGCAGGTGGATCGACACGATCCACGGGTTGAGGTCCGTCAGGACGGTGACGCCGCCGACGAGGGCCTGCGCCGGGATGCCGAGCGCGACGATCGTCGTCAGCCGTACGGCGAGGGGGTGCTCCGCCGCGCGCTCGCGGGCCGCGACCCAGCAGGCCACCGCGATCACGACGAGCACGTAGGTCAGCATCCGGTTGCCGAACTCGATCGCGCCGTGGACGCCGAGGGCACCGTGGGGGAGGTACGACTCGTCGGTGCACTTCGGCCAGGTCGGGCAGCCGAGGCCGGAGTCGGTCAGCCGCACGGCGCCGCCGGTCACGGCGATCGCGATGTTGGCGACGAGGTTCGCCCACGCGAGCGGCACCAGCCGGTCGCCGAGGGCCTGCCGGAGCGTCGCGAGGCGGCCGGTGGTCGAGGTGGTCACGTTCACTCCCACTGGAAGGTGCGGGCGGTCAGGGCGGAGCCGACGACGGTCCAGGCGAGCAGCACCAGCAGGTCCCGTACGGCGACGGCGCCGTCGCAGGCGGACCGCATCGCCTCGCCCAGGGCGCCGGAGGGCAGCCACTGCACGAGGTCGCCGAGGCCGCCGTACGTGCTGGCGGGCAGGATGACCGCGCCACCGGCGAGGAGCAGCAGGTAGACGAGGTTGGCGGCGGCGAGCGTCGCCTCCGCGCGCAGCGTGCCGGCGATCAGCATGCCGAGGGAGGCGAAGGCGGCGGTTCCAGCGAGGGCCGCCAGCACCACCGCGAGCACGCCGGCGACGCCCGACGGGCCGTCCCAGCCGAGTGCGAGCCCGACGCCGCCGATCACCACGAACTGGATGACCTCGACGACGAGCAGTGCGGCGACCTTGCCGCCGAGGAGCGTCGTGCGGGACAGGGGAGCGGTGCCGAGGCGCTTGAGCACGCCGTAGCGGCGCTCGAAGCCGGTGGCGATCGCCAGCGAGGTGAAGGCGGTCGACATGACGGCGAGCGCGAGCACGCCGGGGGTGAGGACGTCGACGGGGCGGCCGTCGATGCCGAGGTCGATCCGGTCGGCGTTGCGGACCGCGCCGACCAGTACGACGACCGGGATCACGACCGCCAGCAGCAGCTGCTCGCCGTTGCGCAGCATCAGCCGCGCCTCCATGCCGGCCTGGGTCAGCAGCTGGCGGACCACGGGCGCGCCGCCGGGCGCGGGTGCGAAGGTGCCGCTCATGCGAAGTCCTCCCGACCGGTCAGCTCGAGGAAGACGTCCTCCAGGTTGCGCTGGCCCAGGGACAGCGACTCGGGGAGGACGTCGTGGTCGGCGCACCACGCAGCCACGGTGGCGAGCGTCGTACCGTCGGCAGGGCCGGAGACCTGCAGGCTCAGCGGGTCGAGGACGGTCAGCTCGGTGCTGTCGCCGAGGGCGCGGGCCAGCGCCTGAGGGGCGCCCTCGGGGAAGGGCTGGGTCACGACGAGCCGGATGGTGGCGACGGTGCCGCCGCGGGTCAGCTCGAGCGGCGAGCCGCTCGCGACCAGCCGGCCCTGGTCGAGGATGTGGACCTTGTCGGCGAGCCGCTCGGCCTCCTCGAGGTAGTGCGTGGTGAGCACGACGGTCACGCCGTCGGCGCGCAGCTCCTCCAGCAGCTCCCAGACGCCCCGGCGGATCTGGGGGTCCAGGCCGGCGGTGGGCTCGTCCACGAACACCAGCTCGGGCCGGCCGACCAGGGCCAGGGCGAGGCCGAGGCGCTGCTGCTGGCCACCCGAGAGCCGCCGGTACGGCGTCCGGCCGCACTCGTGCAGGGCGAGGCGCTCCATCAGCAGGTCGGTCGGAAGCGGGTTCGCGTGCAGCTTGGCGAAGTGTCGCAGCATCTCGTCGGCGCGCGCGCCACTCCACCCGCCGCCCGACTGCAGCATCACGCCGATCCGCGGGATCAGCTCGTGCCGCTGGCGCACCGGGTCGAGGCCGAGCACGCGGACGGTGCCGCCCTGCGCGCGGCGGTAGCCCTCGCAGGTCTCGAGCGTCGTGGTCTTCCCGGCGCCGTTGGGGCCGAGGACGGCGGTGATGGTGTGGGACTCGACCTCGAAGGACAGGCCGTCGACCGCCGTACGCTCGCCGTACCGCATCACCAGGCCGTCGACGAGCACAGCAGGACGGGCATCGGGCACCCGGCGAGTGTAGGACCAGGCCTCCCGCTCTACGCTGGCGGCCGTGACTGGTTGGTCCTACGGCGTGATCCTCGCCATCTCGGGCGTGGTCGCGGTGCTGCTGGTGGTCGACCTGGTCCGCGACCGGGCGGCGCAGGACGCGCACTACATCGGCCTCGGCGTGCTGCAGGTGGGCGCGCTCGCCCAGCTGGTCGGCGGGTGCGTCGCGCTGGCGCGGACCGACCGCGACGTCGAGGGCGCCGTCTTCGTCAGCTATCTCGTGACCGTGGCGCTGCTCCCGGTCGTCGGCGCCTTCTTCTCGCTCGCCGAGCGCTCCCGGGTCGGTACGACGATCCTGCTGCTCGCCGTCGCGACGGTCGCCGGGCTCGAGCTGCGCCTGTGGGACATCTGGGGAGGCACCGGTGGCTGAGCTCTCCAGCGGCTGGGGCCGCGCCCTGGTCTTCGTCTACGGCGTCTTCGCGGTCGCCGCGACCGGCCGGTCGGCGGTGCAGCTCGGCGAGGACGCCGGCAAGCTGCCGTACTGGCTCTCCCTGCTCGCCGCCGTGCTCTACCTGGTCGCCACCACGTGCCTGCTCGTGGGCGGCCGGACCGGCTGGGCGGTGGCCCGGGTCGCGGTCTCCGTCGAGCTGGTCGGCGTGCTCGCGGTGGGTGCCTGGAGCTACCTCGACACCGACCTGTTCCACGACAAGACGGTGTGGTCGCACTTCGGCCAGGGCTACGGCTTCCTGCCGCTCGTACTGCCCTTCGCCGGGCTGGCGTGGCTGCACCACACGAGGCCGGCCGCCGACTCCTGAGCCGGTAAGGGTCACCTTGCTTGAACGGGCCGGGGCATTATCGGCACACTTGTGTTGTGGAAATGCCGACCGAGAGCGACCAGCCGACGCGCCAGCGCGTCGCGCAGTCGATCCTGGTCAACGGCCCGTCCACCGCGGCGGCGCTCGCGGAGCGCCTCCGGCTCACCCCGGCCGCCGTCCGCCGCCACCTCGACCAGCTCCTCGCTGACGGGGCGGTCGAGCAGCGGGACCCGCGGCCGGTCGGCTCGCGCGGTCGTGGTCGCCCGGCCAAGGTGTTCGCCCTGACCGAGCACGGACGCGACCTCTTCGACCAGCAGTACGACGACCTCGCCACCGAGGCCCTGCGCTTCCTGGCCGAGACGGGCGGAGCCGAGGCGGTGAAGGCGTTCGCCGACCGGCGCGCCACCTTCATCGAGCGGCGCTTCCCCGAGGTCCAGGCCGCCCACCCGGAAGCCTCGCCGGCGCAGGTGCTGGCGATGGTCTTCTCCGACGAGGGCTACGCCGCCGCCGTCCGTGAATTGCCCGTCGTGGGGGAGCAGCTGTGCCAGCAGCACTGCCCGGTCTCCCACGTCGCCCACGAGTTCCCCCAGCTGTGCGAGGCCGAGACCGAGGCGATCAGCCGGGTCCTCGGCACCCACGTCCAGCGCCTGGCCACCATCGCCCACGGTGACGGGGTGTGCACCACGTGCATCCCCGACGCAGGCATCAACAAGAAGGAGCAGGTCTCATGACCTCGATCGAAGAGCTGAACCCCGAGCTCAAGGGAATCGGTCGCTACGACTTCGGCTGGTCCGACAAGAACGACGTCGGCGCCAACGCCAAGCGTGGCCTCAACGAGGACGTCGTCCGCGACATCTCCTCGAAGAAGAGCGAGCCGGGCTGGATGCTCGACCTGCGCCTGAAGGGCCTCAAGCTCTTCGACCGCAAGCCGATGCCGACCTGGGGCTCCGACCTCAGCGCGATCGACTTCGACAACATCAAGTACTTCGTGCGGTCCACGGAGAAGCAGGCCCAGAGCTGGGAGGACCTGCCCGAGGACATCAAGAACACCTACGACAAGCTCGGCATCCCGGAGGCGGAGAAGCAGCGCCTCGTCGCCGGTGTCGCCGCGCAGTACGAGTCGGAGGTCGTCTACCACCAGATCCGCGAGGACCTGGAGGAGCAGGGCGTCATCTTCCTCGACACCGACACCGCGCTGAAGGAGCACGAGGAGCTCTTCAAGGAGTACTTCGGCACCGTCATCCCGGTCGGCGACAACAAGTTCTCCGCGCTCAACACCTCGGTGTGGTCCGGCGGCTCGTTCATCTACGTCCCGAAGGGTGTCCACGTCGACATCCCGCTGCAGGCCTACTTCCGGATCAACACCGAGAACATGGGCCAGTTCGAGCGGACGCTGATCATCGTCGACGAGGACGCCTACGTGCACTACGTCGAGGGCTGCACCGCGCCGATCTACTCGTCCGACTCGCTGCACTCCGCGGTCGTCGAGATCATCGTGAAGAAGGGCGGCCGCTGCCGCTACACGACCATCCAGAACTGGTCGAACAACGTCTACAACCTCGTCACCAAGCGCGCGGTCTGCGAGGCCGGCGCGACGATGGAGTGGGTCGACGGCAACATCGGCTCCAAGGTCACGATGAAGTACCCCGCCGTCTACCTCATGGGCGAGCACGCAAAGGGCGAGACCCTGTCGATCGCGTTCGCGGGCGAGGGCCAGCACCAGGACGCGGGCGCCAAGATGGTGCACGCGGCCCCGCACACCTCGTCCAGCATCCTGAGCAAGTCGGTGGCGCGCGGCGGTGGCCGTACGTCGTACCGCGGCCTGATCCAGGTCAACGAGGGCGCCTACGGCTCGAAGTCCAACGTGCTGTGCGACGCGCTGCTGGTCGACCAGATCAGCCGCTCGGACACCTACCCCTACGTCGACATCCGCGAGGACGACGTGTCGATGGGCCACGAGGCGTCGGTCTCGAAGGTCTCCGACGACCAGCTGTTCTACCTCATGTCGCGTGGCATGGAGCAGGACGAGGCGATGGCGATGATCGTGCGCGGCTTCGTGGAGCCGATCGCGAAGGAGCTCCCGATGGAGTACGCCCTCGAGCTGAACCGACTGATCGAACTGCAGATGGAGGGTGCTGTCGGATGACGGCGGAAGTGCTGGAGAACGCGCTCGAGAAGGTCGAGTCGCACCTCCACCCCGAAGGTTCCTTCGACGTCGACGCCCACGAGGTGCCGACCGGTCGCGAGGAGATCTGGCGGTTCACCCCGCTCAAGCGGCTGCGCGACGTCCACAAGGACGCGGCGCTGGACGGCTCGTCGTTCAAGGTCGAGGCCGACCTCGCCGACGGCGTCACCGCGCAGAGCGTCGCGGCCGCCGACTCCCGCCGCGGGACGTCGGGCTTCATCCCGCTCGACCGGATCTCCGCGCGCGCCTGGGAGGCCGCGACCTCGGTCTACGAGGTCGACATCCCCGAGGACGCCGTCGTCGAGGGTGCCTCGACGATCCGGCTGACCGGCACGGGCACCGACCACGCGACCGCCGCCCACCTGCTGGTGCGCGCCGGCCGGTTCAGCAAGGCGACCGTGGTCGTCGTCTACTCCGGCTCCGCGACCTGGGCCGAGAACATCGAGGTCGTCGTCGAGGACGGCGCCGACCTGACGTTCGTGACGGTCCAGGACTGGGACGACGACGCCGTCCACGTCGTCAGCCAGCGGGCCCGGATCGGCCGCGACGCCGCGCTCAAGCACGTCGCCGTCACCTTCGGTGGCGACGTCGTCCGCAGCGACAGCACGGCCGACTACGCCGGTCCCGGCGGGTCCTACGAGGGCCTCGGCCTCTATTTCGCCGACGCCGGCCAGCACATCGAGCACCGGCTGTTCGTCGACCACACGGCGCCGCGCACGAAGTCGCACGTCGTCTACAAGGGCGCGCTCCAGGGCGAGAAGGCGCACACCGTGTGGATCGGCAACGTGCTGATCCGCAAGGTCGCCGAGGGCATCGAGACCTACGAGGAGAATCGCAACCTGGTCCTCTCCGACGGCTGCCAGGCCGACTCGGTCCCCAACCTCGAGATCGAGACCGGCGAGATCGAGGGCGCGGGCCACGCGTCGGCGACCGCCCGCTTCGACGACGAGCAGCTCTTCTACCTCCGCTCGCGCGGTGTCTCCGAGAAGGAGGCGCAGCGCCTGGTCGTGCACGGCTTCTTCAACGACGTGATCCGCAAGATCGACGTCCCGGAGATCGAGGAGAAGCTCCTCACCACCGTCGAGGCCGAGCTCGCGAAGAACGTCCTGCGCGAGGCCGCGCTGTGACGTTCGAACGAGTCGCAGCGCTCGCCGACGTACCGGACGACGAGGCCCTCGCGGTCACCGTCGACCGGTACGACGTCGCGATCGCCCGCGACGGCGACGAGGTCTTCGCCCTGCAGGACCTCTGCTCGCACGCTGCCGTGCAGCTGAGCGAGGGCGAGGTCGCCGACTGCACCGTCGAGTGCTGGCTGCACGGGTCGACCTTCGACCTGCGCACCGGCAAGCCCACCAGCCTCCCGGCGACCGAACCGGTCGCCACCTTCCCTGTCGAAGTGCGTGACGGCGAGATCTACGTCGACGTCACCACGACCCTGAATGGAGTCACCCCCGCATGAGCACCCTCGAGATCAAGAACCTGCAGGTGTCGGTCGACACCGAGGACGGCGCCAAGGAGATCCTCAAGGGCGTCACGCTGACCATCAAGGACGGCGAGACCCACGCGATCATGGGCCCCAACGGCTCGGGCAAGTCGACCACGGCGTACTCCATCGCGGGGCACCCGAAGTACACCGTCACCGGTGGCGAGGTCCTCCTCGACGGCGAGAACGTGCTCGAGATGAGCGTCGACGAGCGCGCCCGCGCCGGCCTGTTCCTCGCGATGCAGTACCCCGTCGAGGTCCCCGGCGTCTCGATGTCGAACTTCCTGCGCACCGCCAAGACCGCCCTCGACGGCGAGGCGCCCAAGCTGCGCACCTGGGTCAAGGACGTCAACGGCGCCCTGGACCGGATGAAGCTCGACACCCAGTTCTCCAGCCGCTCGGTCAACGAGGGCTTCTCCGGCGGTGAGAAGAAGCGCGCCGAGATCGCCCAGCTCGACCTGCTCGACCCGAAGTTCGCGATCCTCGACGAGATCGACTCCGGCCTCGACATCGACGCGCTCAAGGTCGTCTCGGACGGCATCAACGGCTACGCCGCGCGCGAGGGCAAGGGCCTGCTGCTGATCACGCACTACACCCGCATCCTGCGCTACGTGAAGCCCGACGTGGTCCACGTGTTCGTCGACGGCCGGATCGCCGAGTCCGGCGGTCCCGAGCTGGCCGACGAGCTCGAGGCCAGCGGCTACGAGCGGTTCACCACCGGCGCGGCGGTCTGACCATGTCCCTCGAAGGCCTGCTCCCCGAGCTGGCGGTCATCCGCAAGGACTTCCCGATCCTCGAGCGCACGCTCGCGGGCGGGTTGCCCCTGGTCTACCTCGACAGCGCGAACACCTCGCAGAAGCCGCAGGTGGTGATCGACACGATGGTCGACCACCTCGAGCGGCACAACGCGAACATCGCGCGGGCGATGCACCAGCTCGGCGCGGAGTCGACCGAGGCCTTCGAGGCGGCCCGCGACCGGGTGGCGGCCTTCATCGGCGCCCCCGACCGCGACGAGGTGATCTTCACCAAGAACGCCTCCGAGGCGCTCAACCTGGTCGCGAACACGCTGGCCTGGGCCGGCGAGCGGCAGGTGGGTCCGGGTGACGAGGTCGTCATCACCGAGATGGAGCACCACTCCAACATCGTTCCGTGGCAGCTGCTCACGCAGCGCACCGGCGCGACGCTGCGGTGGTTCGGCCTCACCGACGACGGTCGTCTCGACCTGTCGACGATCGACGAGATGATCAACGAGCGCACCAAGGTCGTCTCGCTGACCTGGGTGTCCAACATGCTCGGCACGATCAACCCGATCGCCGAGATCACCCGCAAGGCGCACGCTGTCGGCGCGATCGTCGTCGTCGACGCGTCGCAGGCCGCGCCGCAGCTGCCGATCGACATCGCGGCCATGCCCGCTGACGAGCGACCGGACCTGGTCGCCTTCACCGGACACAAGGTCGTCGGACCGACCGGTATCGGCGTGCTCTGGGGCGCCCGCGCCGTCCTCGACCAGCTGCCACCGTTCCTCGGCGGTGGCGAGATGATCGAGACGGTCCGGATGGAGGCGTCGACGTACGCCGGCATCCCGCACAAGTTCGAGGCCGGCACTCCGCCGATCGTCGAGGCGATCGGCCTCGGCGCCGCGGTCGACTACCTCGGCCACATCGGCATGGAGGCGATCCACCGCCACGAGCAGGCCATCACCGGCTACGCGCTGGAGGGCCTGCAGTCGGTCAAGGGCCTCACGGTCCTCGGACCGCTCGACGCGGCCTCCCGCGGTGGTGCGATCTCGTTCGAGCTCGACGGCGTGCACCCGCACGACATCGCGCAGGTGCTCGACAGCCGCGGCGTCGCCGTGCGGGCCGGCCACCACTGCGCGAAGCCCGCCCACGCGCGCTTCGGCGTGCAGAGCTCGACGCGGATGTCGTCGTACCTCTACACCGAGCCGCGGGAGATCGACGCCCTCGTCGAGGCGCTGGAATACACCCGCTCGTACTTCAAGTTGGACTGACGATGACCACCGCACACGGTCAGGACCTGGACGCGCTCTACCAGGAGATCATCCTCGACCACTACAAGAACCCCCACGGCAAGGGCCTGCGCGAGGCCCACGAGGCCGAGGTCCACCACGTCAACCCCACCTGCGGCGACGAGGTGACGCTGCGCGTCCACCTCCACGACGGTGTGGTCGAGGACGTGTCGTACGACGCCGTCGGCTGCTCGATCTCGCAGGCGTCCGCGTCGGTGCTCTACGACCTCGTGGTCGGCAAGAGCGTCGACGAGGCGATGGAGATCCACCAGGAGTTCCTGACCCTGATGCAGGGCAAGGGCACGGTCGAGCCGGACGAGGACGTCCTCGAGGACGGCATCGCCTTCGCCGGCGTGGCGAAGTTCCCCGCGCGCGTGAAGTGCGCGCTGCTGTCGTGGATGGCATGGAAGGACGCGACGGCCCAGGTCGTCGCCAGCGGAGCAGACGGAGACGAGAAGGCATGAGCGAGCACGCCCACGACCACTCCCACGACGGGCACTCCCACGACGGGCACGACCACAGCCACCACGGCCACGGTCACGGCCACCACGACGACCTGCCGCACGTGCCCGAGGCCGCCGGCCTCGCCGAGTCGAGCACCAACGCCTCCACGAGCGTCGCCCTCGCGGACATCGAGGAGGCCATGAAGGACGTGGTCGACCCCGAGCTCGGCATCAACGTCGTCGACCTCGGCCTCGTCTACGGCATGCACGTCGACGAGGGCACCAACCTCGTCCTCGACATGACCCTCACGTCCGCGGCCTGCCCGCTGACCGACGTGATCACCGACCAGACCAACAGCGCCCTCGAGGGCCTGGTCAACGACGTCGCGATCAACTGGGTCTGGATGCCGCCGTGGGGCCCCGACAAGATCACGCCCGACGGCCGCGAGCAGCTGCGCGCGCTCGGCTTCAACGTCTGAGCCAGCCGGCCGCGAGGAACGAGCGGTCGGCGTGGGGCGAAGAGGTTGAGGGATCGTCCGGCTGAGCCTGCGAGGCCGGAACCGATCGTCTCGAAACCTGAGGCCAGTCGGCCGCGAGGGACGAGCGGTCGGCGTGGGGCGAAGAGGTTGAGAACCGATCGTCTCGAAACCTCAGGAGCAGCGGCCCGGCCGGCTCCCGTAGCGCCACGAGAAGCTGACCAGCACGTCGCCCTCGGGCCCCTGCCCGAACAGGCGCACCCGGTAGGTGCCGCGGTGGCGCGGCGGTGCGAGGTCGTAGCGCTGCGCCGTGACCCGGGTCGGCACCCGGCGCACCCGGCAGCCGTCGCGGCGCGGGTGCGCGAAGCTGGTCAGCGTCGCGCTCCAGCGCCAGCCGGGACGGCCGAACCAGAACCGGATCGGCCGGCTGCGCGCCACCTTCGGCAGGTCCGCCCGGGACGGCTCGATCCCGTCGCTGCACAGCGCCGAGCCGATCTCGCCCTCGCCCGAGCTCTCCGGCGGAGCCGTCCAGCAGAAGGTGGTCGCCCGGAGCCGCACCATCCTGCTCGGCAGCAGCAGCACGACGGGTGAGGGCGTCGCCGACCACGTGTACGACGGCGTGCCGGTGCTCGCTGTCGCGGACCCGCCGTTCGGGAGGGTCAGCGCGGCGAGCGCCAGCAGGACGAGCGCGACGACGACGCGACGGGGGAGCATCCCTGGATCGTAGGCTCGACCCGACCCGTGCGTGGGCGGAACGGGGACCGTCGGATCGAGGACTGCCCGGCCCGGGCTCAGGCGAAGCGCTCGTCGGTGTAGGTCCGGAGGTTCCTCAGGAAGCGCCGGAAGACGGCGTTCATGACCGGCTTGCCCAGCGGCATGCCGAGGCGCGAGGGTCCGCGGACGTCGAGGGCGAGGGTCCAGGTGAGCCGGCAGCCGGTCGGGGTCGCGACGACGTCGTACCGCTCGGCGAAGGCCTTGACGGTGCGCGTGGACGCCTCGTTGAACCGGAAGGACATCATCCTCGGTGGCTCCCACGCGAGGAACTCCTCGTCGCCCACGAGCCCGCCGCGCATGGTGACCGTCCGGCGCGTTCCCGTGCCGCGCGGCTCCGGGGTGGTCCAGACCACCTTCGTGATGACGCTCGCCCAGCGCGGCCAGGCGTCGGCGTCGGCCAGCACCTCGAAGAGCTGCTCCGGCGTGACGGCGAGCTCGACGCTGTTGGCGTAGCGGTGGGGAGCGGTCTCGACGAAGTCGATCCCGACGCGCTCGCAGGGGTGCATCCGGGCCATGGCAGCAGACTAGAACACGTTCTCGTGAACGGACTGCCGGTACCGTCGGCGCGTGCCCGAGGTCCTCGTCCCAGTCGCCCGCTGGCCCCGGTGGCTCGCCAACTTCGAGGCGTCCCACGGACCCGCGACGATCGAGGTCGCTGCCGGCGGTCTGCGGGGGAGCGCTCCCGACGGGTCGCGGTTCGTGGCCCACCTCCCCTTCTCCACCGGGTACGACGGACCGCCCGATCCCGCTGCCTTCGCCGATGCGGTCGCCGCGCCAGCCGGCTGGGGAGTCCTGCTCGTGCGCAAGGGCGGCTTCGCGGCGGCCCGCATCGAGCGGGGCACGGTGGTCGCATCGAAGACGGGCCAGCGCCACGTCCAGGGCCGCACGAAGGCCGGAGGCCAGTCGCAGCAGCGGTTCGCGCGCCGCCGGGCGAACCAGGCGCGCGAGGCGTTCGAGGCAGCGGCCGACCACGCCGTCCGGGTGCTGGAGGGCGTCGAGGTGGTCGTCGCCGGCGGCGACCGGGCCGCGGTCGCCGAGGTGCTGGCCGACCGGAGGCTGGGGTCGGTGCGCGTGGTGGGCCCGTGGTTCGCCGTACCCGATCCGCGGCGGGCGGTGCTGGAGCAGGTCGTCCGGGACGCGGAGTCGCTGGTGGTCGACGTGGAGAACGCCGCCGGTCCGGGTGTCAGAGCTCCAGGGTCATGAACACGCTGTTGGGGTCGGGCGCGTAGCCCTCGAACGGCCCGCACTCGCGGAAGCCTCGGGTGGAGTAGAGGGTCCGGGCCGCGACGAAGTAGTCCTCCGCGCCGGTCTCCAGGCTGATCCGCGCGTGCCCGCGCTCGCGGGCCTCGGCCAGGACGTGGTCCAGCAGCAGGCCGGCCACGCCCCGGCGGCGGGCCGCCGTGGCGGTGCGCATCGACTTGATCTCGGCGTGCTCGCCCGAGATCGCCTTCAGGGCGACGCAGCCGAGCAGGGTGTCGCCGTCCCGCGCGGTCCAGAAGGTGATCGACGGGACCGTCAGCGCGTCGGGGTCGAGGGCGTGCACGCTCTCGGGCGGCGAGGTGGCGTACATGTCGGCGAGGTGCTCCTCGAGGAGCGCCAGCACGTCGGGACGGCGGGGGTCGTCGACCTGGATCTGCACGGGGCCATCCTGCCGCGGGGCGGAGGTCACCACGGCGCCGGGTCCTTCGTCCCCACCCCGTCGGCGCGGGCCCCTGCGGAAGGATTCGAGGTCTAGCCTCGGGACGTGGACGACAGCACGACGCCCGTCATCGAGATCCGCGACCTGGTGAAGACCTTCGGCAGCTTCCGCGCCCTCGACGAGCTGGACCTGTCGGTGGCGCCGGGGGAGGTGCACGGCTTCCTGGGCCCGAACGGGGCCGGGAAGTCCACGACGATCCGGGTGCTGCTCGGCCTCCTGCGCAGGGACTCCGGGGACGTGCGGCTGCTCGGCGGCGACCCGTGGGGCGACGCGGCGTCGCTGCACCGGCGCCTCGCCTACGTGCCCGGCGACGTCAGCCTCTGGCCGAACCTCAGCGGCGGCGAGACGCTCGACCTGCTGATCCGGATGCGCGGCGCCGACCCGCGCACGTCGCGCCGCGACGAGCTGGTCGAGCGGTTCGGGCTCGACCCGACCAAGCGCGGGCGCGCCTACTCCAAGGGCAACCGCCAGAAGGTGGCGCTCGTGGCGGCCTTCGCCACCGACCCGGACCTGTTGATCCTCGACGAGCCCACCTCGGGCCTCGATCCGCTCATGGAGCAGGTGTTCAACGACTGCGTGGCCGAGCAGACCGCCCGCGGCGCCACCGTTCTGCTCTCCAGCCACATCCTCAGCGAGGTCGAGCGCCTGGCCGACCGGGTGACGATCATCCGCGAGGGCCGGGTGGTGGAGACCGGCACCCTGGCCTCGCTGCGGCACCTGCAGCGGACCCGGCTGGTGGCGGGACTCTCCGGCGCCGTACCCGACCTGTCGGGGCGGCCCGGCGTCCACGACGTCACGGTGGACGGCGCCCAGCTCTCCTGCACCGTCGACGCCGACGCGCTGCCCGGCGTCCTTGCCGAGCTCACGGCTGCCGGCATCACCAGCCTGACCAGCAGCCCGCCGAGCCTCGAGGAGCTCTTCCTCGACGCCTACCGCGACCGCGCCGGCGCCGGGCGATGAGCACGACCGCGGGCTGGCGGCTGCTGCTGCGCCTGGCCCTGCGTCGCGACCGCGTTCCTGCCGGGGTCTGGATCGCCGTGCTGGTCATGATGAGCGTCGCCTCGGCCGCCGCGACGCCCAGCCTGTACGCCGACCAGGCCGCCCGGGTCCACGCCGCAGAGGCCCTCAACGCCAGCCCCGCCATCGTCGCGCTCTACGGCCCCGTGCTGGACGTGACGAGCGAGGGTGAGCTCGCCATGACCAAGATGACCGTCCTGTACGCCGTCTTCGTCGCCGTGCTGTTCGTCGTGGTCGTCCGCCGGCACACCCGGGTGGAGGAGGAGAGCAGCCGGACCGAGCTCGTCGGCGGCACGGCCGTCGGACGCAACGCGCCGCTCGCGGCGGTGGCCGTCGAGGCGCTGCTGCTCGCCGTCGCCCTCGGCGCGCTGACTGCGGTCGGCAACACCCTGAGCGGTCTCTCCGCGACGGGCTCGGTGGCGTTCGGAGGGCTCTGGGCCGGCACCGGCCTGGTCGCCGCCGGGATCGGCGCTGTCACCGCGCAGCTCTCCGCCGGCGCGCGCACCTGCGCGGGCTTCGCGGCCGGCGTGATCGGCGTGGCCTTCGTCCTCCGGGCCGCCGGCGACACCGGCCCGCAGTGGCTGAGCTGGCTCTCGCCGCTCGGGTGGAACACCCAGGTCGGCGCGTACGGCGACACCCGCTGGTGGCTGCTCGCGGCGTACCCCGTCCTGGCGCTCGTCCTCGGTGCGGTCGCGGTCGCGCTCCGGGCGCGCCGCGACCTCGGCTCCGGCCTGCTCGCCGCCCGCCCGGGACCGGCGACGGGCTCACCCCGGCTGGCCGACGCCTTCGCGCTGGCGGTCCGCACCAGCGGCACGACGCTCGTGCTGTGGACGCTGGCGGCCGGCGTCATGGGGGTCGTCTTCGGGATGATCGCGCCGGGGATCGGCGACCTGCTGGACTCCGAGACCGCCCAGTCGATCATCGACGAGCTCGGCGGCGAGCTCGTCGCGGCGATCCTGTCGGTGGTCGCCGTCGTGCTGACCTACTTCGCCGCGACCGTCGTCGCGCACACCGCCCGCGACGAGACCGACGGCCGGGCCGAGCTGGTCCTCGCCACCGGCACCAGCCGCGCGCCCTGGTTCGGTGCCTCGCTGCTCCTCGCGCTCGTGGGCACCGCACTGCTCCTCGCGGTCACCGGCCTCGGCCTCTGGATCGGGTACGTCGCCGCCGACGGTCCCGGGATCGGCAACCTGCTCGTGGCGGCCCTCGCGTGGGTGCCGGCCGCGTGGGTGGTCGGGGCGCTCGCCGTCCTCTCCCTCGCCTGGGGAACCCGGTGGGCAGTGCTCGCGTGGGTGTGGCCGGCCGCGTTCATGGTGCTCGCGCTGATGGGCGACCTGCTCCAGCTCCCGGCGTGGGTGACCGACCTGTCGCCGTACGCACACGTGCCGGCGGTGCCCTCCGAACCGTGGAGCTGGGGGAGCGCCACGGCACTGAGCGCGGTCGCCGCGGGACTCCTCGTCGTGGCGTGGTGGCGCTTCCGCGAGCGTGACATCCACTAGATGGGGCACCGCATCCACTAGTTTCGGCCCCATGTGGCAGCCCGAGCCCGACTGGGTGGCGCTCCCGGGAGGATCCGGGACGTCCACCGTCGGTGTGTGGCGCACGGCCCTCGGCGGCCGACCGGTCGTGGTCAAGCGTCTCGGCAGGCCCGAGCCCGGCGACCCCGGCATCCTCTCCGAGCGCGGCCACGTGGCGTACTGGCGTCGGGAGGCCGACGTGCTCGAGACCGGCCTCACGGCGGGCACGCCGGGGCTGCGCGCCGCCGGTGCCTCCGTCGAGGAGGACGACGACGGCATCACGATCACCCGCGACTGGGTGGAGGACGCCGCGTCGAGCGGGCTCTTCCTGGCCCTCTCCGTCGGCCGCTTCGCCGGCGCCGCGCTCGGGCACCCGACCTTCCTGGCGAACGACCTGATGCGCAACCGCCTCGACCGGGTGGCGCGGCGCGGCGGCTGGCCGACCCTCGCCCGGACCACCGTCGCCGACATCGCCGAGCACCTGTGGACCCGCCGCGAGCTGATGCTGACCCTCCTCGACGGACTGCCGCAGGTGCTCCAGCACGGCGACCCCACGCCGCTGAACCTGCCGGGTCGCGAGGGCGACGACGCGCTCGCGATCGACTGGGGCACCCTCGGCCACGGCCCGGTCGGCGGCGACCTCGGCTACCTGTCGCTGTCGTCGCGCGAGGAGTTCGAGCCGCTGCTCGACGCCTACCTGCTCGGGCTGCCGACCGCCACCGCCGACCGTGACACCGTCGTCCTCGGCGCCCGGGTGGTCGCGGTCTACACGGCGCTCAGCCGCGCGGAGTGGGCGCTGGCGCGGGTCGCGACCGGCGAGGGAGCGCTGGCGGCGAAGTACCGGCATCCGGCCGTCGCGCCCCACCTGCGCACGCTGCAGCGGACGTTCGGGCACATGGAGGCGCTGCTCGAGCTGTGACCCGCGGGGCCGGTCGAATGGTTGCGGTTTGGTCCCAAACCACAACATCTCGGGCCGGATCTCTGCGGTTTGGGACCAAACCGCAGCGTCTCCGGGTCCCGGCGGCAGCGCGGCGGGAGGCGCGACGGCAGCTTGCTGCCTCCCGTCATCGCGCCGGAGACGCGCTCGCCCGAATGGTCAGACCCGGTCGACGGAGAACGTGTCGCAGGCGTCGCGGCTGCCCTGCTCGTAGCCGACCATGAACCACTTCTTGCGCTGCTCGGAGGAGCCGTGGGTCCAGGCCTCCTCGTCGACGCGACCGCCGCTGCGCTTCTGGATGTAGTCGTCGCCGACGGCCTTGGCGGCCTCGATGGCCTGGTCGATGTCCTCCTGCGTCAGACCCTCGATGAGCGGCTCACCGGCGGCGTCCTCGGTGGACTCGGCGTGGTTGGCCCACAGCCCGGCGTAGCAGTCGGCCTGCAGCTCGAGGCGGACGCTGCCGCTCTGCGGGCCGTTCTGGCCGCGGCGGCTCGCCTCGGTCATGAAGCCGAGCAGGTTCGAGATGTGGTGGCCGTACTCGTGCGCCAGCACGTAGAACTCGACGAAGCTGCCGTCCGGCCCGCCGAGCTGGCCCTCGAGGACGTCGTCGAAGAAGGTGGTGTCGAGGTAGATCGTCTCGTCGGAGGGGCAGTAGAACGGGCCGACGTCGCTCGACGCGGCGCCGCAGCCGGTGTTCACGGACCCGGTGAAGGTGACCATCGCCTCCTCGGGACGGAACTTGCCACCCAGCTCGGACCCCCAGTAGTCGGTCAGTGAGTTCTCGATCGCGACCCGGGCGCAGTCCTGGCTCTTGTTGGCGTCCTCGCCGGTCTTGCAGTTCGCGTAGCGGTCGGAGCCGTCCTGGGCGTCGCTGAGCCGCGAGGGGGAGTACACGGAGCCGAGCCCGCCGGTCCCGCCGTCGCCGCCGAGCCCGAGGTCGATGCCCGCGCAGCGCGCGACCACGAACAGCACGACCAGCAGGATGATGCCGCCGATGCCGCCCCTGCCCGTCGGGATCGGGAGGCGCATCCCGCCGCCGCCGAGTCCGCCGCCCCCCATGCCGCCGCCACCGCCGCTCCCGGCGTCACGAACCCGAGATTGGTCGAGGCGGGCCTTCGGATTGAATCGCACCACGGTCAGCACCCTATGCCAGCACCGCGCGGTTTAGGGGGAGCGAGAGGCGCGGTGGGAGAATCGACCCGTCATGATCACTGCGCACCAGCTCGAGGTCCGCGTCGGTGCGCGGCTCCTCATGGAGAACGTCAGCTTCCGCGTCGGCCCCGGCGACAAGGTCGGCCTCGTCGGCCGCAACGGCGCCGGCAAGACGACCCTCACCAAGGTCCTCGCCGGCGACGTCCTGCCTGCCAACGGCTCGGTGACCAACAGCGGTGAGCTCGGCTACCTCCCGCAGGACCCCCGCGTGGGCGACCCCGAGGTGATCGTCCGCGACCGGATCCTCTCGGCGCGCGGCCTCGACGACGCCGTACGACGGATGCGGGCCGCCGAGGTCGCGATGGCCTCCGACGACCCGAACGAGCGGGACAAGGCGTTCCGCAAGTTCCAGCGGGCGCAGGACGAGCTCGACGCCGGCGGTGGGTACGCCGCCGAGACGGAGGCGCTCCAGATCGCGCAGAGCCTCGGCATCCCCGACCGCCTGATGGAGCAGCCGCTCGGCACGCTCTCCGGTGGCCAGCGGCGCCGCGTGGAGCTCGCGCGGATCCTCTTCTCCAGCGCCGAGGTGCTGATCCTCGACGAGCCCACCAACCACCTCGACGCCGACTCGATCACGTGGCTGCGCGACTGGATGAAGTCGTACAAGGGCGGGTTCATCGTCATCTCCCACGACAACGCCCTGCTCGAGGAGACCGTCAACAAGGTCTACCACCTCGACGCCAACCGGGCCGTCATCGACGTCTACAACATGGGCTGGAAGAACTACCTCACCCAGCGCGAGACCGACGAGGCCCGCCGCAAGCGCGAGCTGATGAACGCGCAGAACAAGGCCAAGACGCTCACCGACCAGGCCAACAAGATGCGCGCCAAGGCCACCAAGGCCAGCGCCGCCCAGCAGATGCTCAAGCGGGCGGAGAAGCTCCTCGACGGGGTCGAGGGCGAGCGGCAGTCCGACAAGGTCGCGGCGATCAAGTTCCCGACGCCGGCCGCCTGCGGCCGGACGCCGCTGTCGGCCCACGACCTCTCCAAGTCGTACGGCGCCCTGGAGATCTTCACCGCCGTCGACCTGGCCATCGACAAGGGCTCCCGAGTGGTCATCCTGGGCCTCAACGGCGCCGGCAAGACCACGATGCTGCGGATCCTCGCGGGCGTCGACAAGCCGGACACCGGCGAGGTCGTGGCCGGTCACGGCCTCAAGGTCGGCTACTACGCCCAGGAGCACGAGACGCTCGACGTCGGGCGGACGGTGCTCGACAACATGCAGTCGGCGGCGCCGCAGCTGACCGACACCGAGGCCCGCTCGGTGCTGGGCTCCTTCCTGTTCTCGGGCGACGACGTCCACAAGCCGGCGGGCGTGCTGTCCGGTGGCGAGAAGACCCGGCTCGCGCTGGCGTCGCTGGTCGTGTCGGCCGCCAACGTGCTGCTCCTCGACGAGCCGACGAACAACCTCGACCCCGCCTCTCGCGAGGAGGTGCTCAACGCGATCCGCCGCTACGAGGGCGCGATCGTGCTGGTCACCCACGACGAGGGCGCGGTCCACGCCCTCGAGCCCGACCGGGTGCTCATCCTCCCGGACGGGGTCGAGGACCTCTGGAGCGCCGACTACGCGGACCTGGTCGCGCTGGCGTAGTCCTATTCCGTGGCGATCGCGGCCAGCACGTTGAGCCGGGCGGCGCGGATCGCGGGGATGACGGCGGCGAGCACGCCGACGACGATCGCGATCACGAGGAAGAGCACCAGCTGTCCGACCGGGAGGCCGAGGCTGGTCAGGTCGTCCTTCAGCACCCGTTGCAGCAGTACGCCGATCAGCAGGCCGAGCGCCATGCCGAGCACCGCGCCGAGCACCGCGATCGTGACCGACTCGAGCATGATCATCCGGCGCAGCTTGGCCCGGCTCATGCCGACGGCCCGCAGCAGGCCGATCTCACGGGTGCGCTCGATGACGCTGAGGCCGAGGGTGTTCACGATGCCGATGACGGCGATCACGATCGCCAGCGCCAGCAGCCCGTAGATCATGTAGAGCAGCTGGTTGACCTGACCGCGGATCTGGTCGGAGAACTCCTCCTTGTCGTAGACGCCGACGATCGGCACCGACTTCGCGGCGTCGTCGACGGCGTCCCGGACCGTGCTGGAGTCGGCGCCCGGCTCCAGCAGGATGCTGATCGAGGTGTCCTGCCGCAGCACGCCCACCTCGGCCAGCTGGTCGAGCGGCACGTTGACCTCGGACGCCACCTCGGTGTCGTCGACGATCCCGACGACCTCGGGCGTCAGCTTCTTCCCGCCCTGGAAGGCGAGCGGCAACGTGTCGCCGACGGACAGGTGGTGCTTCTCGGCGAAGTCCGTGCCGATGAAGGCCTGGTCGCCGCTGATCCGCTCGGTACCGTCCAGCACGTCGAGGTGGTAGATCGACCCGAACTCCGGGTCGATCCCGGTGATGTAGGCCGCCTTGCCGTCGTACTGCGCCGTGGTGAACTGCTGGCGGCTCATCGTGCCCACCCCGTCGACCTGGGCGATCCGGTCGCCCACCTCGGTGGAGAAGGGCAGGAAGGTCGTGCTCTGCACCAGCAGGTCGGCGGTGAACTGCTCGTCCACCACGTCGTCGACGGACTTGTTGAGCGAGGCTGCGAGCACGCCGATCGTGGAGACGAGGGCGAGCCCGATCATCAGTGCCGACGCGGTGGCGCCGGTGCGGCGCGGGTCGCGCAGCGCGTTCTCACCCGCGAGGCGCCCGGTGGTCCCGAAGACGCCGGCGAACAGGCCGCGGCACAGCGCCAGGACCGGCTTGCCGATGATCGAGCTGGTGGCGGCGACGGTGAGGATCCACAGCACCGCCCCGATTCCGATCAGGAGCGCGTTGGACTGCGCCAGCCCGGCGACCGCGAACCCGGCGCCGATGGCGAGGAGCGCCGCCCCGATGACGGTACGACGCCGCAGGGATGCGCGCTCGGGCGCGACGTCGGACCGCATGGCGGCGACCGGGGCGACCTTGCCGGCCCGCCAGCTCGGCAGGAAGGCGGCCACCATGGTGACGCCGATGCCGACGACATAGCTGAGGATCGTCGCCTTCGACGTCAGGTCGAGCGCGTCGCCGGAGATGTCGAGGCCGACGCTGCGGAAGAGCGCGGCGAGGGCACGCGCGAGCAGGAGCCCCAGCCCGATGGCGAGCGTCGACGACACGACCGACAGCACGAAGGCCTCGACGAGAACGGAGCGCATCACCTGGCCGCGGGAGGCCCCGAGCGCGCGGAGCAGCGCGAGCTCGCGGGTTCGCTGGGCGATCAGGATCGAGAAGGTGTTGACGATGATGAAGCCGCCGACGATGACGGCGATGATCGCGAAGACGGTCAGGAAGGTCTTGATCACGTCGAGGAAGCTGCCGACGGCGTCCTGCGACTCCTCGGCCACCTTGTCGCCGGTGACTGCCTCGAAGCCGTCCGGGAGCACGGTCGAGGCGGCGTCGGCGAGCTCGCGCTGGGTGACACCGGGTGCGGCCGTGAGGCTGATCCGGTTGTAGACGTCCTTGCCCTGGAAGAACAGGTCCTGCGCACCCTCGGTCGAGAAGACCAGGAGGGTGGCGCCCGCCGTACCGCCTCCGTTGAACTCGGCCGTGCCGACCAGCGTCGCGGTGCGTTCGAGGACGCCGAAGGGCGCGAGGAGCTTGACCTCGTCGCCGATCCGGTAGTCGCCCGCCTCGGCGGCGCCCTCGTCGAGGACGATCTCGTCCTTGCCCTGCGGCCAGCGACCGCCCTTGAGCAGCAGGATTTCGTCGCCGGCCATGTTGGGGCCGTCGTGGTAGTTGAAGGCCAGCGTCGGCGCGCCGGTGCCACCGACGAGCGTGCCGTCCTTCGCGAGCAGGCTCATGCCGCCGGCGTTGATGTCACCGTCCGCGCGGGCGACCTCGGGCAGGGCCGCGAGCGCCTCCACCGTGTCCGGCGTCATCGCCTGGGCGGACTGCCCGGACACGCCGCCGCTGAACTCGTCGGTGTCCTGTGCGCGGACGACTCCGTCGGGCGTCGAGCCGTAGATGATCCCGTCGAAGGTCGTGGACAGCCCGTTGCTGAAGACCAGCACGCCGGACAGGAAGGCCACGCCGATCACGATCGCCAGCCCGCTCATCACGAGCCGGACCTTGCGGGCGAGGAGGTTGCGCAGGGTCAGGCGCAGCATCTCAGGCCTTCCCGCGCGCAGCGGCGTCCTGCAGGGAGGTCATGTGCTCGAGAATCTGCTCGCGCTCCGGCTTGCGGAGCTCGTCGACGATCCGGCCGTCGGCGAGGAAAACGACGCGGTCGCAGTACGACGCCGCGACGGCGTCGTGGGTGACCATCACGATCGTCTGGCCGAACTCGTCCACGCTCCGGCGCAGGAAGGACAGCACCTCGGCGCCGGACGTGCTGTCGAGGTTGCCGGTCGGCTCGTCGGCGAAGACGATCTCCGGCTTGCTCACCAGGGCGCGGGCGCAGGCGACGCGCTGCTGCTGGCCGCCGGACATCTCGGCGGGCCGGTGGCCGAGCCGGTCGCGCAGGCCGACGGTGTCGACGACCGTGTCGAACCACTGCTGGTCGGGCTTGCGCCCGGCGAGGCTGAGCGGGAGCAGGATGTTCTCCCGGGCCGAGAGCGTGGGGACCAGGTTGAAGGCCTGGAAGACGAAGCCGATCTCGTCGCGGCGCAGCGCCGTGAGCGCCTTGTCGCGCAGCCGGGAGAGCTCTGTGTCGCCGATGACGACCTGCCCCGACGTGGGGGTGTCCAGGGCGGCCAGGCAATGCATCAGGGTGGACTTGCCGGAGCCGGAGGGGCCCATGATCGCCGTGAACTCACCGGCCGCGAGGTCGATCGACACGCCGTCGAGGGCACGGACCTCGGAGTCGCCCGAGCCGTAGACCTTGCGGAGGTCGATGGCCCGGGCCGCGGCGCGGGACGGAGGGACGGACGGGGGGACAGAGGTCGTGGGGGCGGCGCTCATGGCACCACCCTGCCAGTCGCCACGGACCCCCGGCATCAGGATTGACCCCGAGTCGTCCCCGAGAGATGGCGTGGGAGGTCGCGCGGGAGGTGACCCGGCGCCCGTAGGGTGTGCGCATGGCGCAGGCGCGGTTCGTGGGGGCCATCGACCAGGGCACCACCAGCACCCGGTTCATGGTGTTCGACCACCAGGGCAGGGAGGTGGCGCGGCACCAGCTGGAGCACGTGCAGGTCCTGCCGCGGGCCGGCTGGGTGGAGCACAACCCGGTCGAGATCTGGGAGCGCACCTCCGCCGTCGTGAAGACCGCGCTGGGCAAGGCGCGCCTCGACGCGGCGGACCTGGCGGCGGTCGGGATCACGAACCAGCGCGAGACCACCATCGTCTGGGACCGCCGGACCGGACGGCCGCTGCACAACGCCATCGTGTGGCAGGACACCCGGACCGACGCGATCGCGGCGGCGCTGGACCGCGACGGCCGCGGCGACGTGATCCGCCACCGCGCGGGGCTGCCGCCGGCGACGTACTTCTCGGGCGGCAAGCTGCAGTGGATCCTGGAGAACGTCCCGGGCGCGCGGGAGGCGGCCGAGCGCGGTGACGCACTGTTCGGCACCCCCGACACCTGGGTGCTGTGGAACCTCACCGGCGGGCCGGACGGAGGAGTCCACGTCACCGACGTGACCAACGCCAGCCGCACGATGCTGATGGACCTCGAGACGCTGCAGTGGGACGACGAGCTGCTGGGCTTCTTCGGCGTCCCGCGCGCCATGCTGCCGGAGATCCGGGAGTCCTCGGCCACCACGCCCTTCGGTACGACGCTGCGCAGCGGCCCCTTCGGCGGCGAGGTCCCGATCACGGGCATCCTCGGCGACCAGCAGGCGGCCACGGTCGGACAGGTCTGCTTCGCTCCCGGCGAGGCGAAGAACACCTACGGCACGGGCAACTTCATGCTGCTCAACACCGGCACGGAGATCGTGCGTTCGAAGGCCGGGCTGCTGACCACGCCGGCCTACCAGCTCGGTGACCAGCCCTGCGTCTACGCCCTCGAGGGATCGATCGCGGTCACCGGCTCGGCCGTGCAGTGGCTGCGCGACCAGCTCGGCATCATCAGCGGGGCATCGGAGTCGGAGTCGCTCGCCCGGCAGGTCGAGGACAACGGCGGGGTCTACTTCGTGCCCGCGTTCTCGGGCCTGTTCGCGCCCTACTGGCGCTCGGACGCCCGCGGTGCGATCGTCGGGCTCTCCCGCTTCAACACCAACGCCCACGTCGCCCGGGCGACGCTGGAGGCGATCTGCTACCAGTCGCGTGACGTCGTCGAGGCGATGTGCAGCGACTCGGGCGTCGAGCTCGGCGTGCTCAAGGTCGACGGCGGCGTGACGATGAACAGCCTCTGCATGCAGATCCAGGCCGACGTCCTCGGCGTACCGGTGAGCCGGCCGGTCGTGCCGGAGACGACCGCGCTCGGAGCGGCGTACGCCGCGGGCCTGTCGGTCGGCTACTGGTCGTCGACCGACGAGCTGCGGGAGAACTGGCAGGAGGACACCCGCTGGGAGCCCCAGTGGGACGAGGACCGGCGTACAGCGGGGTACGCGCAGTGGAAGAAGGCAGTCCAGCGAACCCTCGACTGGGTGGATGTGGAGACCGACCGATGAAGCCCGCAGCACTTTCCCCGCGCGCCCGCTCGGCAGCGCTGAAGAAGCTCGGCAGCCAGCACTTCGACGTCCTCGTCATCGGCGGGGGAGTCGTGGGTGCCGGCGCCGCCCTCGATGCCGCCACGCGCGGCCTGTCCGTCGGGCTCGTCGAGGCCCGCGACTTCGCGTCCGGGACGTCGAGCCGCAGCTCCAAGCTGATCCACGGCGGCCTGCGCTACCTGGAGATGATGGACTTCCGCCTCGTCGCTGAGGCGCTCAAGGAGCGCGGCCTGCTCATGCAGCGCCTCGCGCCGCACCTGGTGCGCCCGGTGCCCTTCCTCTACCCGCTCAACGGCCGCGGCTGGGAGCGCTGGTACGCCGGCAGCGGCGTCGCGCTGTACGACGCGATGTCCAGGGCCAGCGGGTACGGCGACGGCCTGCCGCTGCACCGCCACCTGACCCGGCACGGGGCGCGCAAGGTGTTCCCGTCGCTGCGCAAGGACGCCCTGGTCGGCGCGATCCGCTACTACGACGCCCAGGTGGACGACGCCCGGCACACGATGTTCCTGGCCCGCACGGCCGCGACGTACGGCGCCGCGGTGGCCTCCCGCACCCGCGTCCTCGGCCTGATCAAGGAGAGCGAGCGCGTCGTCGGCGCGTCGGTCATCGACCTGGAGACCGGGCGCCGCTTCGACATCCGCGCCTCCCAGGTCATCAACGCCACCGGTGTGTGGACCGACGAGACGCAGGGGATGGCGCGCGAGCGCGGGCAGTTCAAGGTGCGTGCCAGCAAGGGCATCCACCTGGTCGTGCCGCGCGACCGGATCCGGGGCGAGACCGGGCTCATCCTGCGCACGGAGAAGTCCGTGCTCTTCGTGATCCCGTGGAAGCGGCACTGGATCATCGGCACCACCGACACCGACTGGGAGCTCTCGAAGGACCACCCGGCGGCCAGCTCCAGCGACATCGACTACCTGCTCGCCCACGTCAACGACGTGCTCGAGGTGCCGTTGACCCGCGACGACGTCGAGGGCGTCTTCGCCGGCCTCCGGCCGCTGCTCGCGGGTGAGTCCGAGGCGACGTCGAAGCTGTCGCGCGAGCACGCGGTCGCGCACAGCGTGCCGGGGCTCGTCGTGGTCGCCGGCGGCAAGTACACGACCTACCGGGTGATGGCCGCCGACGCCGTCGACGAGGCGGTCCACGGCCTGGAGACCGTGCTCGGGCGCAAGTCGGGGGAGTGCGTCACCGAGAACATCCCACTGGTCGGGGCCGACGGCTACCACGCGCTGTGGAACCAGCGCCGCACCCTCGCCACCCAGTCCGGCCTCGCGATCAACCGCATCGAGCACCTGCTCGAGCGCTACGGCTCGCTGGTGCTGGAGGTGCTCGACCTGATCGCCGCCGAGCCGGACCTCGCCGAGCCGCTGCCGGGCGCCGAGGACTACCTGCAGGCCGAGGCCGTGTACGCCGTCACGCACGAGGGTGCCCGCCACCTCGACGACATCCTCACCCGGCGGATGCGGATCTCCTTCGAGACCTTCGACCGCGGCGTCGCGGCCGCACCGCACGTGGCCGAGCTGGTCCGCGGCTACCTCCAGTGGGACGTCGACCAGACCAAGCGCGAGCTGGAGCACTACCTGAAGCGGGTCGAGGCCGAGCGCGAGAGCCAGCGCCAGCCCGACGACCACACGGCCGACGCCGCGCGGAAGGGCGCCCCGGACGTCGTACCGGTGTCCCGGATCGCGGAGGAGCTCGAGAACAACGACGACATGATGGAGACCAGCTGATGGACCTCGGGGTTCGCGACCACGTCTACCTGCTCACCGGCGCCACCCGCGGGCTCGGGCACGCCACCGCCGAGGCGCTGGTCGCCGACGGCGCGCGAGTGGTCGTCTCCGGGCGACGACAGGAGTCGGTCGACGCGGCCGTCGCCGCGCTGGAAGCCGTCGGTGGGGCCGGGTGCGCCGTCGGCGTGGTCGCCGACAACGCGGCGCCGGACTCCGCCGACCGGCTCGTCGCGGCGGCGAAGGACGCCTGGGGCCGGCTCGACGGCGTCCTCGTCAGCGTCGGCGGCCCGCCGGGCGGCAAGGTCACCGACATGACCGACGAGCAGTGGCTCGCCGCCTTCGACTCGGTCTTCCTCGGCGCCGTCCGGCTGGCCCGTACGACGGCCGCCGCGCTCGGCGAGGGCGGCTCGATCGCGTTCGTGCTGTCCACCAGCGTGCGCCAGCCGATCGCCGGTCTCGCCATCTCGAACGGCCTCCGGCCCGGGCTGGCGATGGTGGCGAAGAACCTCGCCGACGAGCTCGGCCCGCGGGGGATCCGCGTCAACGGGCTCCTCCCGGGGCGGATCGCGACGGAGCGGGTGGCCGAGCTGGACGCCTCGACCGGCGACGCGGAGGCCTCGAAGGCAGCCGCCGTCGCGCAGATCCCGCTCGGGCGCTACGGCCGGCCGGAGGAGTTCGGCCGGGTGGCGGCGTTCCTGCTCTCGCCCGTCGCGTCGTTCCTGTCCGGGGTGATGGTGCCGGTCGACGGCGGGATGTCGCGCGGGCTCTGAGCCGCGCGTCGGTCCTCGTCCTCGTCGTCGGTGCGCCGGGAGAACGGTCCGCGGGCCTTCCGCTGCGGGCGCCGGTCGCCGCGGCGACCGTTCTTGCGCTCGTCCCAGGCGAGATAGGCGAAGCCGCCGACGCCGAGCACCCCGAAGAACCACCACTGGAGGCCGTAGAAGAAGTGCGGGCCCTCGCCGAGCTCGGGGAGCTCGACCGGTGCGAGCGCCTCGTCCGGGGCCGGGTCCTCGGCCTTGAGCGCCACGAAGCCGGTGAGGACCGGGGTGTCGATCGCGTCGCCGATCCTCTCGCTGGAGATCGCCCGGGTCGAGTGACCCACGATCTCCGTGCTGTCGCCCTCGCCGTCGGCGCGGACCCAGCCGGTGACGGTGACCTCGCCCTCCGGAGGGGCGGGCAGCTCGTCGGCGCCGATCTCGGGGTCGTCGGTGGCGAACCAGCCCCGGTCGACCACGACGGCGGTGCCGTCGGCGGTCACGAGCGGGACGACGACCTCGACGCCGGGGGCGCCCTTGCGGGTGCGGTAGCGCACGACGATGGTCTCCTCGGCGTCGTACACGCCGGTGGCGGTGACCAGCCGCCACTCGTCGCTCTCGGCGACGTCCTTGCCGGGGGCGAGGACGTCGGTCACCGGGATCGGCTCGCGGCTCTCGTTGGCGACGACATAGGCGTTGCGCTCCTTGCGGTCCTCGAGCCGGCCGAACTGCCACTCGCCGAGCCACCACGTGCCGTAGCCGACCACGATGATGGCGAGGAAGAAGAGCACCCAGCGCCTGCTGAGCAGGAATCGCCAGGAGGCCAGCCACGATCGCACCCGACAAAGGTAGGACCAGCCTGGTTCCAACCAGTAGGCGGCCTAGGATGGTGGGGTGCAGCCCTTGATCGACCAGTACGGACGGGTGGCGACGGACCTGAGGGTCTCGCTGACCGATCGTTGCAACCTGCGCTGCACCTACTGCATGCCGGCCGAGGGCCTCGACTGGCTGCCCACCGACGACCAGCTCACCGATGACGAGGTCGTCCGGCTGATCGGGATCGCCGTGGGCGAGCTCGGCGTCGAGGAGATCCGGTTCACCGGCGGCGAGCCGCTCGTGCGCCGCGGGCTCGTCGACATCGTCCGCCGCGTGCGCGAGCGCGACGCCGACGTCGAGATGTCGATCACCACCAACGCGCTCGGCCTCGCCCGCACGGCCGGCGCCCTCGCCGACGCGGGGCTCAACCGGGTCAACGTCAGCCTCGACACGGTGCGCCGCGACTCCTTCCACGAGATCACCCGACGCGATCGCCTCGACGACGTGGTGGCCGGGCTGGCCGCCGCGGAGGCCGCCGGGCTCGGCCCGGTCAAGGTCAACGCCGTGCTCCTGCGTGGCGTCAACGACGACCAGGCGCCCGAGCTGCTCGCGTGGTGCATCGAGCGCGGCTACCAGCTCCGCTTCATCGAGCAGATGCCGCTCGACGCCCAGCACGGGTGGAGCCGCGCCGAGATGGTCACCGCCGACGAGATCCTGGCCTCGCTGTCGGCCGCCTTCACGCTGTCGACCGCCTCCGAGCCGCGGGGGAGCGCTCCCGCCGAGCTGTTCACCGTCGACGGCGGCCCGGCCACGGTCGGCGTGATCGCCTCGGTGACCCGCCCGTTCTGCGGCGACTGCGACCGGGTCCGGCTCACCGCCGACGGCCAGGTCCGCAATTGCCTCTTCGCCCGCTCCGAGTCCGACCTCCGCCTCGCCCTGCGCGCCGGTGCCACCGACGCCGAGCTCGCCGAGCGCTGGCGCACTGCCATGTGGGGCAAGCTCCCGGGTCACGGCATCGACGACCCCACCTTCCTCCAGCCCGACCGCCCCATGTCCGCCATCGGCGGCTGACGCTCCCCCTCCTCCGCCGAGTTGCCACTTTGGCGGCGCGAGTTGCCGGTTCCGCGGTGCGAGCTGTCACCAGCGCCGGTTCGTGTACGACGGCGTGAGGGCCTCTCGCAGCTCACGGGTCCAGCGCGCCGAGGCGCCGTCGGCGAAGTCACCGCGGCGGATCACGATGACCGTCCACCCCGCCTCGTGCAGCCAGCGGCGTCGCCTCTCGTCGTGCTCGCGTTGCTCCGGCGTTCGCAGATGGTGCTCGAAGCCGTCGTACTCGACGCATACCCGGGCGAGGGGATAGGCGAAGTCCAGGCGATAGGTCGGAACACCGTCGATCTCGACCCACCACTGGGGTTGCGGGGCCGGCAAGCCCGAGCCGACGATCTCCAGCAGGGTCCACGCCTCCCGGTGCGACTCGACGCGCGGATCCACCAGTGGTGCGAGGGCGCGCAGCTGGATCACGCCGCGACGCCCACGGAATCTCGGGAGCTCGTGGACGAGGTCCCGGGAATTGAAGGCGTGCCCTCGGGCCAGAAGACACATCGCTGCGAAGGCCTCTCGCTGACGGAGGTGACAGCCGAGGTCAAGAGCGGTTCGTAGCGGCGTGGTGACCCGGACACCGTCGACGACCATGACGTCATCCGGGGCGAGATCGCGCGTTCGGCCGTCCAGTTCCGGTCGGCGCGACGGGCGACGCCCGCGCAGCGCGCAGCTCTCGATCGGCGGCGGCAGCACCTGCTCGTCGAGGGTCAGCATCTCCACCCCATGGAGCCAAGCTGCGGTCCGGTCCACCGCCACGTGGTGAGCTGCCACCGCGCAAGCAACGACCAGTGCACGTGCCTGGATCGTGTCGGCGATGTCTGAGCGTCGGTAGACGCCGTTGGCGGCCCGGACCAGCAGACCGTCCTCCGTCGCCAGTTGAACCTGCCGCCGGGTGAGCCCGAGCGCTTCTGCATTGCGGATCAGGAAGGGCTCGACCGGCAAGTCGTTGATCTCCATGCTGCACGACTGTCGTCACTCCGGTCGGTGAGCGACGGGGGTGCCTTCATGGCTGTGGATGGTCGTTGCGACGGATCGACCTGTGGGCGGGCGGTGGCTGATGGAGTGACTCATGGGGCCGACTCGTCGGAGCAGATTGGCGAGTCGGTCGGGCAGACCGGCAACTCGACGCGCCAGATCGGCAACTCGCCGCGCCGGACCGGCAACTCGACCCGGCAGAGCGGCAAGTCAGGGGTGGGGGAGGGTGTCCTTGAGGAAGCCGCGGGCGCCGAGGAAGTGCTCGAGGGACTCGCGGTGGTCGTCGCAGGCCAACCAGATCTTGCGGCGCTCGGGGGTGTGCAGCTTGGGGTTGTTCCAGTGCAGCTGCCACACGGCGTCGGCCCGGCAGCCCTTGGCCGAGCAGAAGTCGGGCTCAGTCTCCATGGCCGCCCGGTCCGAGCTGGCGCTGCGCGTCGCCGCCACCGGTGAGCGGGAGCTCCGTGGAGCGGCTGTCGTTGGCGTTGGCCATCACGACGGCGACGTACGGCAGGAACAGCGAGGCGAGGATGAGGAAGGGCCAGACCCAGTGCAGGCCGGCTGCGCCGGTGATGGCTGCGCCGATGAAGCACAGGGTGCGGATGCCCATCGCGATGGCGTACTTCTTCTGCCGCCGGGCGATGTCGGCCTCCGGGCTGTCGCCCGCCGTGGTGATCCGGATCGCGTCGGGCTCGTGCGAGCGGCCGTGACGCGAGGAGGACATGCCCCCAGCCTACGCCGGGCCGCAGGACTAGGCTGATCCGCATGTCCAATCGCACCTACCGCATCAGCGAGATCGTCGGCACCTCTCCCGACGGCATCGACCAGGCCATCCGCAACGGCGTCGACCGCGCCGGCCAGACCCTGCGCCACCTCGACTGGTTCGAGGTCACCCAGGTCCGTGGCCAGGTCAAGGACGGCCAGGTCGAGCACTTCCAGGTCACGATGAAGATCGGCTTCCGGCTGGAGGACGACGAGTAGGCAACCGCCTGTCGAGCTCCCTTGTAGGACCCCTACAAGGGAGCGGGGCGAACTTGGTGCCTGCCGCGGGCGAGCGGCAGGCACCGACGCCCGTAGCGTCAGGAGCGTGAACGAACCCCGATCCGTCCTGGTCACCGGCGGCAACCGCGGCATCGGCCGCGCCATCGCCGAAGCGTTCCTCGCCAACGGCGACAAGGTCGCCGTCACCACCCGGAGCGGCGGTGCGCCCGACGGCGCGCTCGAGCTCAAGGCCGACATCACCGACGCCGCTGCCGTCGACGCCGCCTTCGCCGCGGCCGAGGAGGCCCACGGCCCCGTCGAGGTGCTCGTCGCCAACGCCGGCATCACCGCCGACACCCTGCTGCTCCGCATGTCGGAGGACGACTGGCAGTCGGTGATCGACACGAACCTCACCGGATCCTTCCGGCTGGCCAAGCGTGCCGCCAAGGGCATGCTGCGCCAGAAGAAGGGCCGGATCATCTTCATCTCCAGCGTCGTCGGCCTGCTCGGCTCGCCCGGCCAGGTCAACTACGCCGCCTCGAAGGCCGGCCTGGTGGGCATGGCCCGCTCGATGGCCCGCGAGCTCGGCCCGCGGTCCATCACCGCGAACGTCGTGGCGCCCGGTTACGTCGACACCGACATGACCGCGGTGCTCACCGACGAGCAGAAGGAAGGCATCCGGAGCCAGGTCCCGCTCGGCCGGTACGCCGACCCGACGGAGGTCGCCGGAGCCGTGCTCTGGCTGGCGAGCTCGTCGGCGTCGTACGTCACCGGCGCGGTCATCCCTGTCGACGGCGGACTCGGAATGGGGCACTGACAATGACGGAGACCACCATCAACAGCAACGGCATTCTCGCCGGCAAGAACGTCCTCGTCGCGGGCGTCACCCTCGACACCTCGATCGGCTTCGCGGTCGCGAAGTTCGCGCAGGAGCAGGGCGCGACCGTCCTCGTGTCGAACTTCGGCCAGGCCCTGCGGATCACCCGCCGGATCGTGAAGCGCCTCCCGGTGCTGCCCGAGGTCATCGAGCTCGACGTCACCGACCCCGAGCACCTCGCCGCCCTCCCGGGCGCGGTGCGCGAGGCGCTCGGCGAGGACGCGGTCCTCCACGGGGTCGTCCACTCGATCGCCTACGGCAACCCGGAGACGCTGCTCGGCGGCAAGTTCCTCGAGGGTCCGTGGAAGGACGTCGCGCAGGCCGTCGAGGTCTCGGCGTACTCCCTGAAGTCCCTCGCCGTCGCCTGCCGCCCCCTGCTGCAGCCGGGCAGCTCGATCGTCGGCCTCACCTTCGACGCGTCGGTCGCCTGGCCGGTCTACGACTGGATGGGCGTCGCCAAGGCGGCCCTCGAGTCGACCAACCGCTACCTCGCGCGCGACCTCGGCTCCGAGGGTGTCCGGGTCAACCTGGTCTCCGCCGGCCCGCTGCGCACGCTGGCCGCCAAGGCCATCCCCGGCTTCGAGGACCTCGAGTCGATGTGGACCACGAAGTCGCCGCTCGGCTGGGACAACACCGACCAGGAGCCGACCGCCAAGGCGGTCTGCGCCCTGCTGTCAGACCTGTTCCCGGCCACCACCGGCGAGATCGTCCACGTCGACGGCGGCTTCCACGCCATGGGTGCCTGACGGTCCTGCCGCACGCGCCGCCCACCACTGGGCGGCGACGGTCAGCAGCGCCCAGGCCGTGACCACGATCGCGATCTCCTCGACGACGTACCACGGCCACGGGCCGAGCAGGTCGAGGATCGACGAGCGCGGCTTGCGGACGAGGTAGCCGTAGTTGGTGTCGGCCAGCACGTTGAAGGTGTACGTCGCCACGGCCCACGCCAGCGTCGTGACGACGGCGGCACGGTAGTCCTGCCAGCGCGGCGCCCGGCGCAGCCCGACGACGAGGTACACCGCCGCCCACACGATCAGCAGGTGCAGCGCCCAGAAGGCGAAGTACCGCGGGTGCGGCAGGTCCTCGTTGAGCGAGGGCGTGAGCACGCCCTGGATCGTTAGCGTGAGACCCCAGAAGTAGGTCAGCGCCACCGGGAACGGACGGTGCGTCCACAGCGCCCAGGTCGCGGCGATCCAGGCCAGGTCGCACAGGTGCAGCGGCAGCGTGACGTCGATGTCGAAGTTCGCGACGAGGTCGATCACCTGGAACGGGATCGTCACCGCCGGCACGAGGAGCGCCCAGGCGCGGCTGAACCGGGTCGGCCCGTCGGCCTCCGCGTGTCGCCTGCCCAGCACGACCGCGACCGCCAGGCCCACGACGAACAGGCCCAGCGGCACCAGGTGTGTCGTGCCGTACGGGTCCACGGATCCAGCATGGCCCACGTCGTAGGGTGAGCACGTGCAGAACTCTCGGCGTCTCGTCATCATCCGGCACGCCAAGGCGGAGCCGTACGCGCCCACCGACGTGGAGCGCGTGCTGGCCGACCGGGGCCGGGTCGAGGGCCGGATGCTCGGCGAGTGGCTCGCGGCCGAGGGCGTGGCCCCCGATGCCGCCTACGTCTCGTACGCCGCCCGCACCCGTGAGACCTGGGACGTCGTCGCCGCCGGAGCCGGCTGGACCCTCGTGCCCGAGTACGACGGCAACCTCTACGGCACCGACGAGGAGGGCGTCCTCGACCTGGTCCGCGGCACGAAGGACGACGCTGCGACGGTCGTGGTCGTCGGGCACAACCCGACGATGGGGATGCTGGTCCAGCTCCTCGACGACGGCGAGGGTGCCGCGACCGGCTCCGTCGCGCTCGGCAGCTTCCCGACCAGCACGGCGGCGATCTTCACCGTCGACGGCGCCTGGGCGGACCTGGCGCCCATGGCGGCCCGGCTCGACGCCTTCCACGTCGCCCGGGCCTGACCGGGCCCTGAGGCGAGCCGGGCCCGGATCAGGCCAGCGGGGGAGCCGGGGTCACGATCCCGGCCTCGGCGTCGGCCGCCTCGATCTCCTCGCGGCTGATCCCGAGGAGGTACATGATCGTGTCGAGGTAGGGCACGGTGAGCGAGGTGTCGGCCGCCTCGCGCACGACCGGGCGCGCGTTGTACGCGATGCCGAGGCCCGCGGCGTCGAGCATGTCGAGGTCGTTCGCGCCGTCGCCGATCGCGATGGTGGCCGCCTCGGGGACGCCGAGGTCGGCGGCGAACTCGCGCAGTGCCCGCGCCTTGCCGGCCCGGTCCACCACCTCGCCGACGACCTCGCCGGTGAGCCTGCCGTCGACGATCTCGAGCGTGTTCGCGCGGGCGCGGTGGATGCCGAGGTCCTCGGCGAGCCGGTCGGTGATCTGGCTGAACCCGCCGGACACGATGGCGAACCGGTAGCCGAGCCGGCGCAGGGTGCGGACCATCGTCCGGGCGCCGGGGTTGACCACGATGGCGTCGTACACCTCGTCGATGACGGACGCGTCGAGTCCCGCGAGCAGCTTGACCCGGGCGCGCAGCGACTGCTCGAAGTCGAGCTCGCCGCGCATCGCACGCTCGGTGACGTCGGCGACCTCGGCGCCGTAGCCGGCGTGCTCGGCGAGCATCTCGATGACCTCGCCCTGGATGAGCGTCGAGTCGACGTCCATCACGATCAGGCGGACGCCGTGGCGCAGGAGGCTGGCCGGCTGGACGGCGACGTCGATGCCGTGGCGGGCCGCCTCGACGGCGAGCAGGGTCCGGAGGCGGTCCGGCGCGGCGCCCGAGGTGTGCAGCTCGATGGCGGTCACGGGGTAGCGCGCCATCCGCTCGATGCGGTCGATGTTGCCGCCGCAGTCGGCGATCCGGCCGGCGATCGCCGCCATGGCCGATGCCTTGAGGGGAGCGCCGATGATCGTGACGTGGGCGCGGTCGCGCGAGCGGCTGCGGTTGTCGCCGGAGCCGCGCTCGATGTCGACGCTCATGCCGAGTGCCTCGACGGTCTCGGTGACGGCCTTGCGCAGCTTCTTGGCGTCGCGCGGCGCGGTGACCAGCACGCCGAGCACGAGCCGCCCGCGCATCAGGATCTGCTCGACGTCGACGACCGAGACCCCGGAGAGGGAGAGGGTCTCGAGGACCGCGGACGTCACGCCCGGCCGGTCCGTTCCGGTGACGGTGATCAGCAGCGTGTCAGGGGCGTCGTGAGGGCTCATCGCGGCTGCAGGCTATCGGCTCCGGGGGCTGTCACCGAGCCGGTGGCCAGCCGTCGGGCGAGCACGCGGCGCCGAGGGCGTGCCGCGCGGCCCGCTCGAGCGGCTCGATCGCGGCCCGCCGGGCCGCCGCCTCGCCCGCACTGACCGCTCCGCCGTCGTCGCCGAGGGCCAGCTGGGCGACGGCCAGCAGGTGCTGCGCACGCCCGGCGAGCTCGACGGACCGGGCCGGGACGCCCTCCGGCGCCGGCAGCGGTACGGCGGCCCGCAGGTCGTGCAGCTCGTCGGCGACCTCCGGCTGCCAGCTCGCCACGTCCAGCTCCGCGAGCAGGTTCGCCGCCGCCAGCAGCCCGGACCGCAGCGCCCGGTCGGCCTCGCCGAGGTCGAGCGGGGGACGCCGCTCCGCGGGCAGCACGGTCCACTCGACGGCGCGCCCGACCTGGGCGGGCACCAGCGCGGTCGCGGCGCCGAGCAGGAGGGCGGCCTCGCCGGCGTCGATCGCGGCCGCGTTGAGCTCCCGCGGCCCCCGCAAGCCGGCCGGGTCGCCGGGCACGGGGAAGACCGCCGCGACGCCGGTCGCGCCCCGGTTGCGGGCGTCGGCGAGCTCGAGCAGGAGGGGAGAGGCGCCGTCGGGGCCACCGACCACGTGCGCCGCGTCGTCGCCGAGCACGCCGTCGAGGAAGGCGTCCGGTCCGATCCGGCCCTGCAGCCACGCCGTACCCCACCACGCGAGCCGGCCAGATGCGGGGAGTCCACTCACGGTGCAAACCTAGTCGTTAGGGTGGCCTTCATGTCCGCCGTGCTCGAGCTCGCAGAGGTGACCGTACGGCGTGGCCAGGCCACGCTGCTCGACCGCGTGAGCTGGGTGGTCCGCGAGGGGGAGCGGTGGATCCTGCTCGGGGCGAACGGTGCGGGCAAGACCACGCTGATGCAGGTCGCCGCCGCCCAGATGTATCCCACCACCGGTGCCGTCGGCGTGCTCGGTGAGCTGATCGGGACCGTCGACGTGTTCGAGCTGCGTCCGCGCATCGGCGTCTCGAGCGCCGCGCTCGCCGAGCTGATCCCGCGCGACGAGAAGGTCCGTGACGTGGTGCTGTCGGCGTCGTACGCCGTGCTGGGCCGCTGGCGCGAGCAGTACGACGACGTCGACCACGCCCGCGCCGACGCGCTCCTGCGGGAGGTCGGTGTCATGCACCTCGCCGACCGCACCTTCGGGACGCTCAGCGAGGGCGAGCGCAAGCGCGTCCAGATCGCCCGCGCCCTGATGACCGACCCCGAGCTGCTGCTCCTCGACGAGCCGGCTGCCGGCCTCGACCTCGGCGGCCGCGAGGACCTGGTGTCGACGATGTCGGTGCTCGCCTACGACCCGACGTCGCCGGCGACCGTCCTCGTGTCGCACCACGTCGAGGAGATCCCGCCGGGCTTCACCCATGTGCTGATGCTGCGCGGTGGCGGCGTCGTGGCGCAGGGTCCGATGGAGTCGACGCTCAACGCCGAGGCCCTGTCGGCGACCTTCGGCATGCCGCTCGTGCTGGAGCAGAACGACGGACGGTACGCCGCCCGCCGCCGCCAGCGGCGTGGCTAGTCGCCACGGTTAGGGTTCGGTCATGGACTGGCTGCGCGACCACCTCTGGGAGACCTGGCTCGCCGTTGGGATCGCCCTCGCGCTGGCCGAGCTGCTCAGCATGGACCTGTTCCTGCTCATGCTCGCCGGCGGTGCGCTCGCCGGCATGGGCGCGGCCTTCCTGACCGACAGCGTCGTCGTCCAGGTCCTCGTCGCCTCGGCTGCAGCGCTGCTGCTCCTGGCCGGCGTCCGCCCACCGCTCGTACGCCGCCTGCACGGTGGACCGGACCTGGTCCTCGGACCGGCGAGCCTGGTCGGGTCGCGCGGCATCGTCACCGAGGCCGTCGCCGAGCACCGGCCCGGCCGCGTGAAGATCGGCGGCGAGAGCTGGCTGGCCGTCTCCGCGGGCGCGGAGTCCGGCATCGAGGTCGGGCGTACCGTCGAGATCGTCTCCATCGGCGGCGCCACCGCCGTGGTGCGCCCGGTGAGCGACCCGCCTGCTCCGCCCGCGCTTCCCGAAGCGAACTGACCCCCCAGACCCCGGCTGAAGGAGCCCCCCATGGTCGTCCTGGTCGTCCTGATCCTCCTGCTTCTCTTCGTGATCACCGTGGTCGCGAAGTCGATCCGGGTGGTGCCGCAGGCCTACACCGGCATCGTCGAGCGCTTCGGCAAGTACAAGGAGACGCTGCCCGCGGGCCTGAACTTCGTGGTGCCCTTCATCGACAAGGTGCGCTACATGATCGACCTGCGCGAGCAGGTCGTCAGCTTCCCGCCCCAGGCCGCCATCACCGAGGACAACCTGACGGTCGACGTCGACACGGTCATCTACTTCCAGGTCACCGACCCCATCGCGGCGACGTACGAGATCTCCAACTACATCCAGGCGATCGAGCAGCTCACCATGACCACGCTGCGCAATGTCGTCGGCGGCATGGACCTCGAGCAGACGCTGACCAGCCGCGAGTCGATCAACAGCGGCCTGTCCGCAGTGCTCGACGAGACGACCGGGCGCTGGGGCATCAAGGTCAAGCGCGTCGAGATCAAGGGGATCGACCCGCCGCCGTCCATCAAGGACGCGATGGAGAAGCAGATGCGCGCCGAGCGCGACAAGCGCGCCCTCGTCCTCACCGCGGAGGGCCAGCGCCAGTCGGCCATCCTCACCGCGGAGGGCAACAAGCAGGCCGCGATCCTCAACGCCGAGGGTGAGCGCGAGTCGCAGATCCTGCGCGCCCAGGCCGAGCGGGAGGCCCAGATCCTGCGGGCCCAGGGCGAGGGGCAGGCGATCCAGACGGTCTTCCAGGCGATCCACGACGGCCGCCCGGACCAGTCGCTGCTCGCCTACCAGTACCTCCAGATGATGCCGCGCATCGCCGAGGGCGACGCCAACAAGGTGTGGGTCATCCCGTCCGAGATCACCAAGGCGCTCGAGGGCCTCGGCTCCTCGATCCACGAGGTCGCCGGCATCCCGAGGTCGACCTCCGGCCCGGCCAAGCGCGTCGACATGGGCCCGTCCGAGCCGGTGGAGTCGGTGACCGGCACCAGCGAGGCGGTCCAGGAGGCCATCGCCGAGGCCGAGAGCGCGGCACGCCCGGGCCAGCCGGGGGAGCCTCCCGCCCAGCCGTGACCATCCTCGAGATCGCCGCCGTCCTGCTCGCGGGCGTCGGCGCCGGGACGATCAACGCCGTCGTCGGCTCCGGCACCCTCATCACCTTCCCGACCCTGCTGGCGCTCGGCGTTCCCCCCGTGACCGCCAACATGTCCAACAGCCTCGGCCTCGTGCCGGGATCGGTCGCCGGCGCCGTCGGCTACCGATGCGAGCTGGAGGGCCAGCGCACCCGGATCGTGCGGCTGCTGGTCTTCTCCACGACCGGGGGCGTGCTGGGGGCGGTGCTGCTGCTCGTGCTGCCTCCCGGGGCCTTCGAGGCCGTCGTACCGGTGCTCATCCTGCTGGGCGTGACGCTGGTGGTGGTCCAGCCGCGGTTGTCGCGGTACGTCGCCGCGCGGGCCGAGCGTCGTACCGGCGACGCGACGAGGGAATCGCCCACGGGTCCGCCGTGGGTGCTGGCCGCCGCCTTCCTGACCGGCGTGTACGGCGGCTACTTCGGCGCCGCCCAGGGCGTGATCCTGATGGGCGTGCTCGGGATCGGGGTCAACGAGGGCCTGCAGCGGCTCAACGGCGTGAAGAACGTGCTCGTGGCCGTCGTCAACGGCGTGGCCGGGCTGATCTTCGTCGTGGTGGCCGAGCTCGGCCTGCTCGGCAGCGACGCCGAGGTCGACTGGCTGGTCGTGGCGGTGATCGCCGTCGGTGCGGTGATCGGCGGCTTCCTGGGCGCGGCGGTGGGCCGCAAGCTGCCGCCGCTCGTGCTGCGCGGCGCGATCGTGGTGGTCGGCCTGGTGGCCGTCACCGTGATGCTGGCGACCTGACGCCGGGGGCGCCCGGTCGCCCGCGCGTCACTTGCCGCGGCTGAGGACCAGCGCGGCGATGCCCGAGCCGACGGCGCCCGCGGCGATGCCGACGAGCGCGCCGCCCTGCAGCTTGGGCAGGCCGCCGCCGGCGATCTCGAGCGCACCGCTGGCGGCGTCCGCGCCGTCGACGGCGATGCCGACCACGGTCAGGTTGCGGCGCAGCGAGCCCTTGGAGACCAGCGTGACCGCGCCGAGCGCGATCTCGCGGGCGCCGAACATCCGGTTGATGACACCCATGTTCGGGTTGGCGGCGGGGTCGATGCCGAAGAGCCGGGCCGTGGCCGAGGGAGCGACGAGGGAGCCGATGCCGATGACGATGCGGCCGAGCGAGAGTCCGGTGACGGGATCCATGGCGCGAGGTTAGCGGCTGCGGAGGACGTAGGCGTCCAACCAGAGTCGGATCTCCTCGTAGGCCCGTGCCCGGGGCTCCGGACGCGAGAGCACGACGTCGTGGACGGCTCCCGGGACGGCCGCATAAGTGACGTGCGGGCCGACGGCGGTCGACCAGCGCCGGATCTGCCGGACGTCGAGCACGATGTCGGTGCTGAAGACGTCCTCGTCCATCGCCGACGGCGAGCTGCTGCGGTCGGAGGAGAGGACCAGGACGGGCGCCGCCACCGAGAGTCCCGCCTGCAGGCGGGCGTGGCCCTTGCGGATGGCGCGCAACCAGCCGAACCGGACGGGGAACGACTCGACCGGCTTCCAGGTGAGGTCGAAGTCCCACTCGCCCTCGTGGTCGCGGTGCAGGCTGCGCGCGTAGTGGCCCTTGACCTCGCGCGGCAGCGAGCGCATCGGCTGGCGACGGCCGACCTGGTCGATGAGCAGGCCGGCGACCGGCGTGCGCAGCGCGGGACGGCCCTGGAGGTCGAGCCAGGGGGAGTTGAGCAGGAGCCCGGCGAGCTCCGCCGGCTGACGGGCGTCGGCCCACAGCGCGACGATCAGCCCGCCCGTCGAGTGTCCGGAGACGACGACCCTCGTGTGGCCGTCGCGGACGGTGATCCGCTCCCACGCCGCGTCGAGGTCCGCGAAGTACTCCTCCAGGTCGGCGACATAGGTCGCGGACTGGTGCGGACGGATCGACCGGCCGTACTTGCGGAGGTCGAGGCCGTAGACGTCGTGCTCGCGCTCGAGCCACCACTCGCCGTACTCGGTGTGGAAGAAGTAGTCGGAGAACCCGTGCACGTGCAGGACGGCGTGCTCGGTCGGGCTGTCACCGCGGCGGCTGACCAGGGTGGCCACGACCTCGCCCTCGAAGTCGTCGTCGAGCGGGATCGTCTCCACGACCCACGGCTCGCCCAGGATGTCGACGGTGGTCTCGACGTCGGTCGGCTCGCTCACGCCCCGATTCTAGGAGCCGGCGAGGACGCCTGACGGAGGAACCCGGTCCGACCAAGGGGGGTTGGCCGGACCGGGCCCGAAGGAAGGTTACCCGGCCCTACCCTGTCGGCATGCAGGATCACGCCGAATGGGCCAGATTGCGCGACAGGTTGCTCGCGCGCGGGCGCATGCCGGCGCTCCCCGCGGGCTGGTCGCACCAGTCGGCGATGCTCGCCGCCTCCGGTTTCGCGTACGGCGGCGACTTCATCGTGAGCGACCTGTCGGCCGACCAGCAGCGGCTCCAGGCCGTGCTCGTCGACGTGTGCGGCGGCGGTGAGTCGGCGGTGCCGGCCGCGGTGAGGTTCGCCGGCGCGCTCGAGAGCCTCGTCGTCGCCGTACCGGACGACGCGCTGCTGGGCGCCGCCAACGCCTACCTCCAGCGCCAGCCGTCCGACGAGGACCTGGCGACGGCCGTGCAGGTCGTGCTCGACCTCGCCACGGGGGAGTACCTGATCCGCAGCGCCGGCCACCCGCCCGCCCTGCACTGGTCGCTCGCGACGGCCGAGTGGGTGATCGACAACGCCCGCGGCACCGCGCTGGGGGTGTGCGACGCACCGGAGTTCGGCCAGACGACCGGCGTGCTCGCGCCCGGTGAGGCGCTGATGTTCTACACCGACGGCGTCGTCGAGTCGCGCTCCGCCGACATCGACGAGGGCATCGCCTGGCTCCGCGCCGCTGCGCGCACCGCAGTGCTCGACGGCTGGGAGGGGGCCGCGAAGCGGCTCATCGCGCAGGTCGACCGGGGTGACGACGACCGCGCGGTGCTCATCGTTCGACGGCTGGCACCCGGTGGAATATAGTTGACATGTCACCCGTTGTGCGGGGTGACAGCGACACCACCACACCAGGGAGCGGATCACCATGCAGATCGGGATCTTCACCGTCGGCGACGTCACCACGGACCCCACCACGGGCCGGACCCCGACGGAGCACGAGCGGATCAAGGCGACCGTCGCGATCGCCAAGAAGGCCGAGGAGATCGGCCTGGACGTCTTCGCGACCGGCGAGCACCACAACCCGCCGTTCATCGCGTCCAACCCGACCGCGACCCTGGCCTACATCGGCGCGCAGACCGAGAACATCATCCTCTCGACCGCGACGACCCTCATCACCACGACCGACCCCGTGCTGATCGCCGAGGACTACGCCAAGATCCAGCACCTCACCGACGGCCGCGTCGACCTGATGATGGGCCGCGGCAACACCGGTCCCGTCTACCCGTGGTTCGGCAAGGACATCCGCCAAGGCATCAACCTGGCGATCGAGAACTACGCGCTGCTGCGCCGGCTGTGGAACGAGGACGTCGTCGACTGGGAGGGCCGCTTCCGTACGCCGCTCCAGGGCTACACCTCGACGCCGCGTCCGCTGGACGGTGTCGCGCCGTTCGTGTGGCACGGCTCGATCCGCAGCCCCGAGATCGCCGAGCAGGCGGCCTACTACGGCGACGGCTACTTCCACAACCACATCTTCTGGCCGCCCTCGCACGCCGCGCAGATGGTCAACCTCTACCGCGAGCGCTACGAGCACTACGGCCACGGCCGTGCGGACCAGGCGATCGTCGGCCTCGGTGGCCAGATCTTCATGCACAAGGACAGCCAGGAGGCCGTCCGGCAGTTCCGCCCCTACTTCGACAACGCCCCGGTCTACGGCCACGGCCCGTCGCTGGAGGAGTTCACCGAGCACACGCCGCTCACCGTCGGCTCCCCGCAGCAGGTCCTGGAGCGCACCCTGTCGTTCCGTGAGTACGCCGGCCACTACCAGCGCCAGCTCTTCCTGGTCGACCACGCGGGACTCCCGCTCAAGACCGTCCTGGAGCAGCTCGACCTGCTCGGCGAGATCCTGCCCGAGATGCGCAAGGGCTTCGCCGAGGGACGCCCGGCCGACATCCCGGACGCGCCCACCCACGCCTCGCTCGTCGCGGCCGCTGGTGGCGCGAAGGACAGCACCGTGCACGCCGAGGACACCATGACCGGCACGACCGACCGCGAGGAGGTGGACGCATGACCAAGCGGATCGTCGTCGTCTCGGCGGGACTCTCCGTCCCGTCGTCGACGAAGCTGCTCGCCGACAAGCTCGGCGACGCGGTCGAGCGGGCCGTCGGCGCCCGCGGCCAGGAGGTCGACGTCCAGCACGTCGAGCTCCGGCCGCTGGCCCACGCGCTGGCCGACCACCTGCTCACCGGCTTCCCGACGGGCGACCTCGCGGGCGCGCTCGAGCAGGTCCGCCACGCGGACGCGCTCGTCGTCGTCACGCCGGTGTTCTCGGCGTCGTACTCGGGGCTCTTCAAGACCTTCTTCGACGTCCTGGAGCCGGGCACCCTCGACGGCAAGCCGGTCGTGATCGCCGCGACCGCGGGCACGGCCCGGCACAGCCTGGTGCTCGACCACGCGCTCCGGCCGCTGTTCGCCTACCTGCGTGCCGTGGTCGTCCCGACCGGCGTCTTCGCCGCCAGCGAGGACTTCGGTGCGAGCGATGACGGCAGTCTGGACAAGCGCGTCCAGCGTGCGGCCGGGGAGCTCGCCGCCCTGCTCGGCGCCGGCTCGGGCGCCCCGGCTCCCGCGCCGCAGCGCCGCTCGGTCGCGGACGAGTTCGCGGCGCCGACGCCCTTCGAGCAGCTGCTCCGCGAGGCGGGCGGGGACTCCGTCCGCTGACCCTGCGGCGACCGTGACAGTGATGGTGTCATGATGGTGCTTCGCCCATCGTCGTGAGAGGAACACCATGCGCCGCAGCGTCTTCACCGAGGAGCACGAGGACTTCCGCAAGACCTTCCGGTCCTTCCTGGAGTCGGAGGTCGTCCCGCACTACCAGGAGTGGTACGACGCCGGTGTCGTCGACCGCGAGCTCTACACCAAGCTCGGCGACCTCGGCATCCTGGGCATCGAGGTCCCCGAGGAGTACGGCGGCGCGGGGATCCACTCGTTCAAGTTCTCGGCCGTACTGACGGAGGAGACGGCCCGGGCGGGCGTCCACCTCGGCGGCGTCGGCGTGCACCTCGAGCTCTGCCTGCCCTACCTGCTCAAGCTCGCGACGCCGGAGCAGATGAAGCGCTGGATGCCGGGCTTCGTCTCCGGCCAGGAGATGTGGGCGATCGCGATGACCGAGCCGGGGACCGGCTCGGACCTGGCCGGGATGCGGTCGACCGCGCGCCGCGACGGCGACAGCTACGTCCTCAACGGCGCCAAGACCTTCATCACCGGCGGCGTGCTCGCCGACCGCGTCATCGTCTGTGCCCGGACCTCGCCGCCGCTGGAGAGCAACCGGCGCTTCGGCATCTCGCTGTTCGCCGTCGACACGAAGTCGGAGGGCTACGAGGTCGGCCGCAAGCTCGACAAGATCGGGCTGCGCACCTCGGACACCGCCGAGCTGTCCTTCACCGACGTCCGCGTCCCCGCCACCGACCTGCTCGGCGAGGAGAACGAGGGCTTCTCGTACCTCGGCCAGAACCTCCCGCAGGAGCGCCTCGGCATCGCCTTCGGCGCCTACGCCCAGGCCGAGGCGGCCATCCGCTTCACGCAGGCGTACGTCGAGGAGCGGCAGGTCTTCGGCACCCCGGTGGCGTCCTTCCAGAACACCAAGTTCGAGCTGGCCGCCTGCCGTGCCGAGGTCGACGCCGCGCAGGCCGTCGTCGACCGGGCGCTGGAGGCGCACGACGCCGGCGAGCTCACGCCGGTCGACGCGGCGTCGGCCAAGCTCTTCTGCACCGAGGTCGCCGGTCGCGTCATCGACCGCTGCCTCCAGCTGCACGGCGGCTACGGCTACATGAACGAGTACCCGATCGCCCGGCTCTACGCCGACACCCGCGTCACCCGGATCTACGGCGGCACGTCCGAGGTGATGAAGCTGATCCTCGCGAAGTCGATGGGGCTCTGAGGGCTGGCCCGGGCGTGCATGAATCCCCGGCTGGCCGGGGATTCATGCACTTGTCGGCCGTTGCAAACCCCAACAAGCGCAGGAATCCCCGGCCGAGCGGGGATTCCTGCAGCAAGTGATCAGTGCTGGTACGTCCCCGTGATGATCGCCCGCCCCAGCGTCTTGAACGCCAGGTTGAACCCGACGACGGCGGCGGAGACCGAGCCGTCGACGCCGAGGCTGGGCTCCTTCACCGCGTGGACCACGAAGAAGTACCGGTGCACCTGGTCGCCCTCGGGCGGGGCGGCGCCGCCGTAGTTCGGCGTGCCGAAGTCGTTGCGGACGTGGAACGCACCGCCGGGCAGGGTGGCGTCGGAGGCGCCCGCACCGGTGTCGAGGCTGGTCACGTCGGCCGGGATGTCGACGACGACCCAGTGCCAGAACCCGCTCGGGATCGGGGCGTCGGGGTCGAAGCAGGTCACGACATAGCTCTGGGTGCCCTCCGGGCCGGGCTCCCAGGTCAGCTGGGGCGAGGTGTTGCCGAGGGCGTAGACCTGGTCGTCCTTCAGCGGCTGGCCGTCGGTGACGTCCGCGCTGGTGACGCCGAAGGACGGCGCGGCGGGCAGGAGCGGGTACGGGTCCGGGGTCACCGGGCGATCGAGACTCATGTCACCGACGCTAGTCCGCTCCGTGGGCCCGTGTCAGTGGCCGGTGAGGGCATGTCGGGAGAATGTCCGGGTGAGTGACTTCCCGCCGTACCCCTCCGGTCTGCGCCTCGCCGGGCGCCGCGTCCTCGTCGTCGGTGGTGGTCACGTCGCCCAGCGGCGGGTCCCGCAGCTGATCGCGGTCGGTGCGGACGTGCACGTCGTCTCGCCGGAGGTCACCCCGGCCATCGAGGGCCTCGTCGGATCGGGTGAGATCACCTGGCACGAGCGCCCGTTCGCGGACGCCGACCTCGATGGCACCTGGTACGTCATCGCCGTCACCGACGACCGCGAGGTCAACGACCACGTGTCGGACCTGTGCGAGCAGCAGCGGATCTTCTGCGTCCGCTCCGACGACGCCACCCTCGGCACCGCCTGGACCCCGGCGGTGGGCCGGGAGGCCGGCATCACCGTGGCCGTCGTGGGCAACCGCGACCCGCGCCGCTCGGCCTCGGTCCGCGACGAGATCGTCGCCGCCCTGCGCGACGGCACCATCGCGGCGCCCCACCACCGCGAGGCCACCCCCGAGCGCACGCCCGGCGTCACGCTCGTCGGCGGCGGCCCCGGCGACCCCGGGCTGATCTCGGTCGCGGGCCACAAGGCCCTGATGTCGGCGGACGTGGTCGTCGCCGACCGGCTCGCCCCGCGTGAGTTGCTCGGCGACCTGCCCGCCGACGTCGAGCTGGTCGACGTGGCGAAGCTGCCCCGCGGCCGCTCCGCGATGCAGGAGGAGATCAACCGGATCATCGTCGAGCGCGCCCTCGAGGGGAAGCGGGTCGTCCGGTTCAAGGGCGGCGACAACTTCGTCTTCGGGCGCGGGTACGAGGAGATCATCGCCTGCCGGGAGGCGGGCGTCGCCGTGACCGTCATCCCCGGCCTGACCTCGCCGGTCTCGGTGCCGGGCATCGCCGGCATCCCGGTCACCCACCGCGGCGTCACCCACGAGTTCACCGTCGTCTCCGGCCACCTCCCACCGGGCCACCCGGAGTCGCTCGTCAACTACGACGCGCTCGGGAAGATGCAGGGCACGGTCGTGGTGATGATGGGCGTCGAGAACGCGCCGCGGATCGCGGACGCGCTGGTGGCGGGCGGTCGCCCCGCGACCACGCCGGTCGCGGTCATCTGCGACGGCACGATGCCCACGCAGCGCACCGTGCTCGCCACCCTCGGCACGCTGGCCGAGCAGCTCGTGGCCGAGGAGGTCAAGCCGCCCGCGATCATCGTGGTCGGCGAGGTCGTCGCGGTCGCCCACCCGGACGCCTTCCAGGGCTGAGGCGGCGAGCATGGCGGAGCTCGTCGAGATCGCGTCGGCCGACGACCCCCGGCTGGCCGACTACCGCGACCTGCGCGACGTCGAGCTCCGCAAGGCCCTCGAGGCCGAGCACGGCCTCTTCCTCGCCGAGGGCGAGAAGGTCGTGCGCCGCGCCGTCGAGGCCGGGTACGACGCCCGCTCGTTCCTCATGGCCCCGCGCTGGCTCGACGGGCTGGCCGACGTGCTCGACCGCTCCGACGCGCCCTGCTACGTGATCGACGAGGTGCTCGCCGAGGAGGTCACCGGCTTCCACGTGCACCGCGGCGCCCTCGCCTCGCTCCGTCGTCGACCGCTGCCGGAGGTCGACGAGGTGCTCGCCGGCGCCCGGTCGGTGCTGGTGCTCGAGGACCTCGTCGACCACACCAACGTCGGTGCCATCCTGCGCAGCGGCGCCGCCCTCGGCTTCGACGCCGTGCTGCTGGCGCCGCGCTGCGCGGACCCTCTCTACCGCCGTGCCATCAAGGTGGCCATGGGAGCGGTGTTCAGCCTGCCGTGGACCCGCCTGCCCGACTGGTACGACGCCCTGCCCGACCTCGGTGCGCGCGGCTTCACCACCGTGGCGCTCACGCTGGCCCCGGACGCCGTACCGATCGAGGAGGCGGTGGCCGGCGTCGACAAGGTGGCCCTCGTGCTCGGCTCGGAGGGGCACGGTCTCTCGCCGCGCTGGGAGCAGAGCGCGGACCGCCGCGCGATCATCCCGATGTCGGCCGGCATCGACTCGCTCAACGTCGCGGCCGCGACCGCCGTCGCCTGCTACGTGACCGCGCGCCGCTGAGCCGCCCTCGGCCGGCAGATCAAGGCCTCACCAAAAAGACACGGTGTCGCACTACCGCAATGGCGCGGGTCGGCCTACGCTCCCACCATGACGAACGAGAACACGTTCTATTCGACGATCCCGGTGGCGGTGTGGGGCACCGGGAACATGGGACGTGCGTCCATCCGCGCGGTGACGGCTCACCCGAGCCTGACCCTGGCGGCGGTGATCGTCAGCGACGAGGCGAAGGAGGGCCGGGACGCCGGCGAGCTCGCCGACCTGGGCCGGTCGACCGGCGTGCTCGCGACGCGTGACGTGGACGCTGCGCTGGCGACGCTCGGCGGTGGGGGAGCCGTCGCCTACATGGCCTCCGGCGAGCTGCGCCCGGAGGAGGCCTGCGCCGACTTCGCCCGGGTCCTCGCGGCCGGGGCGGTGGTGGTGACGCCGTCGGTCTACGCGCTCTACGATCACCGCAGCGCACCGGTGGAGCTGCGCGAGCCCCTGGAGAAGGCCTGTGCCGAGGGGGCGTCGGCGCTGTTCGTCAGCGGCATCGACCCGGGGTGGGGCAACGACCTCCTGCCGGCCCTGGTGAGCGGGCTGGCCTCGGAGATCGAGCAGGTGCGCTGCCAGGAGATCTTCGACTACTCGACGTACGACGCGGAGGACTCGGTCCGCTACATCGTCGGCATGGGCCAGCCCATGGACTACGAGCCGATGATGGTGGCCCCGGGCATCCCGTCGATGGTGTGGGGCGGCCAGGTGCGGCTCATCGCCCGGGCCCTCGGTGTCGAGGTCGATGAGATCCGCGAGGCCGTCGAGCGTCGGGCGCTGGACGCGACCGTCACCACGGCGCTCGGTGACTTCGAGGCCGGCACCCAGGGCGCGCTGCGCTTCGAGGTGCAGGGCATCGTCGGCGGCGAGGCCCGGATCGTGATCGAGCACGTCACCCGGATCACCGGCGCCTGCGCGCAGGACTGGCCGATGCCGCCCGACGGCGGTGACGGCGCCCACCGCGTGATCATCGAGGGCCGCCCGCGCATCGAGATCAACGTCGAGGCCACCGACGAGGGCGGCAACCGGGCCGCCGGCGGCAACGCCACCGCCGCCAACCGGCTCGTCAACGCCATCCCGTGGCTCCGCGAAGCCACCCCCGGCCTGTACGACGGACTGGACGTGCCGCTCGTGCCGAGCACCTACCTCAGCGGCCGGGAGGGCTGACCGCGATGTTCATCGAGATCCCCGAGGGCAAGGACCCGATCCTCTACGTCTGGGGCGAGCTGGTGCCCGGCATCGGGCCGGCCGCGTCCGCGATGGCGATGAGCGTCTACGAGCACAGCACGCTCGGCCTGCGCGAGTTCGAGGCCGCCCGGCTCCGGATCGCGCAGATCAACGGCTGCCTCTTCTGCCAGGACTGGCGCACCGAGCGCGACGGGCAGAAGGTCGAGGACACCTTCGACCAGGCCGTCGCCGAGTGGCGCACCACCCGCGACTTCGACGACCGCACCCGCCTCGCTGCCGAGTACGCCGAGCGCTACGCCCTCGACCACCACGGCATCGACGACGGCTTCTGGCAGCGGATGCGCACGCACTACTCGGACCGCGAGATCGCGGAGCTGTCGATGTGCCTCGGCTCGTGGCTGGCCTTCGGGAGGCTCAACCGCGTGCTCGGCCTCGACACGGCCTGCGTGCTGCCCAGCCACGCCGCCGGCGGCTGAGCAGCGCCACCCGTCAGGGGCGGAGCAGCTCCCGGAACCGCGCGATCGTCTCGTCGATCGCCTGCTGGCAGGCGGCCGACCACGGCCCCATGTCGAAGAACCCGTGGATCAGCCCCGGGTACGTCGTCTGGTGCACGGGCACCCCTGCGGCCGCCAGCGCATCGGCGTACGCGATGCCCTCGTCGCGGAGCGGGTCGAACTCGGCGGTGACCACGACCGCCGGCGGCTGGCCCTCGAGCGTGCCGTGCAGCGGGGAGATCTTCGGGTCATTCAGGTCCTCCGCGGTGTCGGCGTAGTGGCCGATGAACCAGATCAGGGTCGGCTGGTCGAGGAAGTAGCCGGTCGCGTTCTCGTCGCGCGAGGCGTAGGCGCCGAGCACGTCCGTCGCCGGGTAGACGAGGAGCTGGGCGGCGATGCCGGGCACGTGCTGCGCGGCCACGGCCGACAGGTTGCCTCCGGCCGAGTCGCCGGCGACGGCGAGGACGTCGCTCCCGCCGTACTCGGCGATGCGGGCCTGGACGTCGCGGACCGCGGCGATGGCGTCCTCGGCGGCGGCAGGGAACTTCGCCTCCGGCGCGAGGCGGTAGTCGACCGCGACGACGACGGAGTCGGTGCCCCTGCAGATCGCGCGGGCCATCGCCTCGTGCGTGTCGAGGTCGCCGATCACGAAGCCGCCGCCGTGGAGCAGGACCACCGTCGGCACCGGTCCCTCGGCCGCCGGCCGGTAGACCCGGGCTGGGAGCGGACCCTCCGCGCCCGCGACCGTGCCGTCCGCGACCGACGCGACCTCGGGCAGCGTGCCCGGCGGGCGGAAGTCGACGGTCAGCTTGCGGAACGCGTCGCGTGCCTCGGCCGGGGTGAGCGTGTTCATGGGGGTCCCCGCCTCGATCATCTGGAGGAGGGGAGCGAGCTGGGCGTCCACGGGCATGGCCGCACGCTACCCGCAGCGCGGGTGCGTCAGGTCGGCCACTCCGCGGGGTAGTCCTCCGCGGCGGCGTCGTGCTGCTTGCGCAGCTTCTTCATCGAGCGCGCCGAGAGCCGGTCGCCGAAGACCGTGCCGAGCGTGTGGTCGGTCTCGTGCTGCAGGCACTTGGCCAGCAGCCCGTCGCCCTCGAAGCGGACCGGCTGGCCGTCGAGGCCGACGCCCTCGACGACGGCGTGGTCGGGGCGGGCGCAGTCGACGAAGGCCCCGGGGAAGGACAGGCACCCCTCCGGGCTGTCGTCGAGCACCCGGTCCCTGCCCTCCGGCAGGTGGACGACCGGGTTGCACACGACGCCCATCCAGCGCTCGCCGGCCGCGTCGGGACAGTCCATGACGAACATGGCGACGTCCTCGCCGATCTGGCACGCCGCGAGCCCCACGCCCTCAGCGGCGTACATCGTGGCGACCATGTCGGCGGCGAGCGCCCGCAGCGCGTCGTCGAACACGGTGACCTTCGCCTGCGGCCGGTGCATGACCGGAGTGCCCCACCGGGTCATCGGGCGGACGTTGCCGCCCCGGGGGAGAGGCCCGTACGGCGCGTGGACGACCTCGCCCGTCTCGTCGGTCCCCTGGTCATCCGCCTTGCCCCACGCCATGGCGCCAACTCTAGGTGTGAGCGCCGCAACGCAGATCACAGGGATCGATGTCACCCCACGTGTAGCGCAATGTGTAACTCACAGTTACATTTAGGGCATGTCCCTGATCAGCAACCTCAAGCCGGGTGGCAAGCACGGGGTGCCGAGCTCCGAGAGCCGCGACCCCATCGGCTACCTGGTGGCCGGCCTCAACCGGCTCGCCCAGACCGACCTCCTCGACAAGGTCCGCCTCCGCAAGCCCGCCGAGCAGGCCGTCTTCTCCGTGACCCGGACCGGGTTCAAGACCATGACCAACGCGAGCCGGACCTTCGCCAAGGCCGGCAAGAAGGGCCAGCCGGGCACGCGCCCGACCGCGGCCGCCGCGAGCGGCGTCTTCGACCTCACCCCGGGTGAGGACGAGCAGATGCTCGTCGACGTCGTCAACGAGTTCGCCGAGGAGGTCGTGCGGCCCGCAGCGTTCGAGGCCGACAAGGCGTGCTCCGCGCCCGACGACCTGCTCAAGGCCAGCCTCGAGATCGGCCTGCCGATCCTCGGCGTGCCGGAGTCGCTCGGCGGTGTCTCGGAGGAACGCTCGGCCATGGCCGGCACGCTCGTCGCGGAGGCGCTCGCCAAGGGCGACATGGGTCTCGCCGTGGCGACGCTCGCCCCGGGCTCGGTCGCCACCGCGATCGGCCTGTGGGGCACCGACGCCCAGCAGCAGACCTACCTGCCGGCGTTCACGGGTGACGAGGTGCCGGCGGCCGCGCTGGCGCTCAACGAGCCCACCGTGCTCTTCGACGTGCTCAGCCCGTCGACCACCGCGACGAAGTCGGGCGACGGCTACGTCCTCAACGGCACGAAGAGCCTGGTCGCCCGCGGCGACCACGCCGAGCTGTTCATCGTGGGCGCGAGCCTCGACGGCAAGCCGGTCCTGTTCCTCGTGGAGTCCTCGACCGAGGGCCTGTCCGTCGAGGGCGACCCGGCCATGGGTGTGCGCGCCGCGTCGATGACCAAGCTGGTCCTCGAGGACGTGAAGGTCCCGGCGGACGCCGTGCTCGGCGAGACCGACGGGTCGACGTACACCGAGTGCGTGCGGCTCTCGCGCCTCGCGTGGTGTGCGCTCGCGATCGGCACCGGCCAGGCCGTGCTCGACTACGTGACGCCCTACGTCAAGGAGCGTGAGGCGTTCGGCGAGCCGATCGCCAACCGCCAGTCGGTGGCCTTCATGGTCGCCAACATCGCGATCGAGCTGCAGGGCATGCGCCTGCTGACCTACCGCGCCGCCTCGCGCGCCGCGGCTGGCAAGGACTTCTCCCGCGAGGTCGCGCTGGCCCGCAAGGCCTGCACCGACAAGGGCATGCAGATCGGCCTCGACGGCGTCCAGCTGCTCGGTGGCCACGGGTTCGTCAAGGAGCACCCGGTCGAGCGGTGGTACCGCGACCTGCGTGCCATCGGGATCATGGAAGGAACGGTGCTCGTCTGATGGCGATCAACCTGGAAGTCCCCAAGAAGCACCGGGCGCTGGTCGACCAGGCCCACCAGGTCGCGATGAACATGCTGCGACCGATCTCCCGCAAGTACGACATCGCCGAGCACGAGTACCCCAAGGAGCTCGACATGCTCGCGGCGATGATCGACGGGCTCTCCGAGTCCGGCGCGAGCGAGGGTGCCGGCGCGACCGGTGTCCGTCGCGACGCCGGTGACGAGGAGAAGGGCAAGGTCAAGAACGGCGCCAACCTCGCGTCGGTGACCTCGGTCGCCGAGATGTGCTGGGGCGACACCGGCCTGCTGCTGTCGATGCCCCGCCAGGGCCTCGGCAACTCCGCCATCGCCTCCGTCGCCAACGACGAGCAGCTCGAGCGCTTCAAGGGCCGCTGGGCCTCGATGGCGATCACCGAGCCGTCGTTCGGCTCCGACTCGGCCGCCATCTCGACCACCGCGGTCCTCGACGGCGACGAGTACGTCATCAACGGCGAGAAGATCTTCGTCACCTCCGGCGAGCGCTCCGACTGCATCGTGGTCTGGGCGACGCTCGACAAGTCCCTGGGCCGCGCGGCGATCAAGTCGTTCGTGGTCGAGAAGGGCACGCCGGGCGTGAAGGTGGAGCGGCTCGAGGAGAAGCTCGGCATCCGGGCCTCCGACACCGCCGTCATCACCTTCACCGACGCCCGCGTCCCGAAGGAGAACCTCCTCGGCTCGCCGGAGATCAACGTCGAGCAGGGCTTCGCCGGTGCGATGGCGACCTTCGACAACACCCGTCCGCTCGTGGCCGCGATGGCCGTGGGCTGCGCCCGTGCGTCCCTCGACCTCACCCGCGACCTGCTCAAGGAGGCCGGTGTCGAGGTCGACTACGACAAGCCGGCGATCCTGCAGTCCGCTGCCGCGGCGAAGTTCCTCCAGCTGGAGTCGGACTGGGAGGCGGGCCGCCTGCTCACCCTCCAGGCCGCGTGGATGGCGGACAACCGCAAGCCCAACTCGCTGGAGGCCTCGATGGCCAAGGCGAAGGCCGGCCGCGTCGGCTCCGACGTGACGCTCTCCTGCGTCGAGCTGTGCGCATCGGTGGGCTACAGCGAGGAGGAGCTGCTCGAGAAGTGGGCCCGCGACTCCAAGATCCTCGACATCTTCGAGGGCACCCAGCAGATTCAACAGCTGATCGTGGCGCGCCGGATCCTCGGCCTGTCGAGCTCCGAGCTGAAGTGAGCTGACCCGCTCGCTGCACGGGCCCGTCTCCGACCGGAGGCGGGCCCGTTCGCGTCGGGCCCCGCGGGTCAGAGCAGGCGCGCGCCCGCGGACGGCTGCACCTCGTGGTGGACCGGCGGTGCCCAGTCCTGGGCCGCATAGGCCCGGTCGACGGCAGCCCTGAGCGCCGCGGCGCCCGCGGTCGGCACCAGCGAGATCGCACAGCCGCCGAAGCCACCACCGGTCATCCGGGCGCCCAGCGCGCCGGCGGCGAGAGCGGCATCGACGGTGACGTCGAGCTCGCGGCAGGACACCTCGTAGTCGTCGCGCAGGGAGACGTGGGAGGCCGTCAGCAGCCGGCCGACCGCCGCCCAGTCACCCGTCTCGACGGCCTGCACGGTGGCGCGGACCCGCTCGTTCTCGGAGTCGATGTGGCGCCACCGCCGCGGATCGCCCGCCTCCGCCTCCGCCCGGCGCTGCGCGTAGCCGCCGTCGCCGTCTGCGAGCGAGTGCCGCACGCCGGTGTCGGTGACCAGGATCGTGAGGCCCGCCGCGTCGAGGTCGAGGGGGACGTTCGTCGCCGCGGGCGCGGCGGGGTCGGCGAAGTCGACGAGGACGCCGTGTCCCTCGGTGGCGAGGAGGCTGGCGAGCTGGTCGACTCCACCGGTCGGCGCGCCGACGTACTCGGTCTCGGCGCGGCGGCAGGCCTCGGCAAGGTCGAGCCGCGCGGCCCGGTCGAGCGGTTCGTGCAGCAGGCCGGCGAGGGCCACGGCGACCGCGCACTCGAGCGCCGCGGAGCTGGACAAGCCACCACCCAGCGGGATGGTGGAGGAGAGCGAGATGTCGAGGCCCGGAAGCTCCCAGCCGGCCTCCTCGAGCGCCCACAGCACCCCGGCGACGTACGACGCCCAGCCGGCCGGGCGCTCGCCGCGCACGCCCTCCCACGGCTCCCCGCGGTCGCTCGCGATGCGCAGCCGGTCGTCGTCCCGGGCGCTCACCGTGGCGGTCGTGGCGAGCGGGATCGCGAACGGCAGGCACAGGCCGCGGTTGTAGTCGGTGTGCTCGCCGATCAGGTTGACCCGGCCGGGGGCCACGGCACGTGCGGTCCTCATCGGACCATCCTCACCGATCGCGGCGGACCGACGGCGGCGGCCCGCCACCAGCAGGAAGGTGACGGGCCGCGGTCGGGGGATCAGCAGTCGAAGTCGCCGCGGGCGTTGCCGGTGACCTTGCCGTCCTCGACCGTCAGGACGCGTGGGCCCTCGCCGTCCTCGCCCACGCAGGCGCTGACCGACGAGCCGTCGACCGCGGTCACGACGACGCTGAAGGATCCCGTCGACGGGTGGCTCTCGGCCCACGCCAGCACGTCCTGGAAGTGGTCGGCGCCGGTGACGGCCTCGAGGGCCGCGCTGTCGCCCCCGCCGCGGACCTCCTCGCGAGCGCTGTAGAACTCGCCGACCGCCTTCGCCGAGGGGTCCGTCGCGAACTCGCCCAGGTCGAGGGCGATGCCTCCGACGTCGCCCGAGCCCGCCGAGCCGTCCGTCGCGGACGCGTCGCCCGTACCGCCGGAGCCGCCGGTGCCGGACGTCGCCGAGCTGTCGTCCCCGGCGGTCGCGTCGGAGAGGGCGCTCCCGGCCTTGTCCGAGGCATCGGCCGCGAGCGAGGAGCCGGCTTCGCCGGCCTTCTCCCTGGCGTCGTCCGCAGCCTTGTCCGCGGCGTCCTTGGCGTCCGAGCAGGCGCCGAGGGCGAGGGCGAGCAGGGCGACGGCCGCCGCTGCGGAGGCACGCTTCATGGTGCGCATGGATGTGTCCTTCCATCGAGGTGATGGTTCCCGAGACGGAACCTCCTTGCGTGGGTGCAACGGTGAATGCGACATCGAGTCACACTGTTACCGGATCAGGTCACGGGCCGCGGTGCCCTAGGTTGGCGCCCGTGCCCCGCCACCTGATCGTCTCCGCCACCCGGGCCGAGGCGGCCCACCTGCCCGCCGGTCTCGACGTCCTCGTCACCGGCATGGGGAAGACCGCGGCCGCCACGGCGCTGGCCCGCCGCCTGGCGTCGTACGACGACCTGGCGGGCCTCGAGGTCGTCAACATCGGCACCGCCGGTGCCCTGCACGACCACGTCGACGGCCTGTTCGAGGTCGGCACCGTGCTCAACCACGACATCAACGCCGACGCCATCCGCGCGCTCGGCTACGACCCGCGCGAGCGGCTCACCGTCGGACCGTCGGCCACCGTGCTCGCGACGGGCGACGTCTTCGTGACCGACCCGGTCGTCCGGGCGCGGCTGGCCGAGCAGGCCGAGCTGGTCGACATGGAGGGCTATGCGGTCGCCTACGTCGCCGCCGAGTTCGGGGTGCCCGTGCGGCTGGTCAAGCACGTCTCCGACAACGCCGACGAGGGCGCCCTCGAGTGGGCGACGCTGGTCGACCGCAGCGCCCGGGTCCTCGGGGACTGGGTGGCGGCCAACCTCGGCTGAGGTCAGCGGCTGCTGCTGGGCTTCCGGCCGCGGACGACGCCGACGAAGTCCTGGTGGACCGGGCTGTCGGCGTCGCGCTGCCAGAGCAGGGCGACCGTGGTCGGCGGCAGGTCGACGACCCGGTGCACGACGTCCTTGCGGTGGTGCAGCCGGGCGACCGACATCGGGACGATGACCACGCCGGTGCCGGAGGCGGCCACCTCGATCGCGTCCTTCTCCGTCATCGCCGGGAAGTCGAGCTGCGGCACGCCCGGCGTCCAGCCGCTGGGGTGCGGCAGCACCAGCTGCTCGTCGGCGAGGTCGTCGGGCGCGACGACGTCCTGCTCCTCGACGGCGGCCACGAAGTGCTCGCGTCCGGCGACCACGACCGGCAGCTCGTCGTACAGGCGGACGCAGTGGAGGGGCGTGGGGGAGTCGAGGTCGACGGGGAGTCGCGCCAGCACCATGTCGGCGATGCCCTCGTCGAGCACCGCGCGCTGGTCGGCCTGCTCGATCGGCAGCAGCTCGAGCCGGATCCGCGGGTTGCGCTCGCGCCACACCCGCGCCCACTTGTCCGGCGTGACGCCCGTGACGAACGCGATCCTCAGCTGCTCCATGGCACCAGTGTCCCGGACCGTGCCCGGGTACGACGAAGCCCGGGCGCCGCAGCGCCCGGGCTTCGCCCTGGGGGGAGGTGTCAGGCCTGCGCCAGCAGCCCGAACTGCACGGCGCCGGCGTCGTCCACTCCTGCGTCGAGGATCATCGTGTCTAGCTTCTCGGCGGCGTTGTTGTCGAGGTAGACGGTGGCCCCGTCCTGCTCCACGACCTGGTCCCCGGCCTGTGGCTGGTTGGTCGCGGTGACGGCGAAGCCGGCCTCGGCCTCGGAGATGCGCAGGCCGGCAGACTCGGCCGCATCGGGGGTGTCGGTCATCTGCTTGACGATCGTGCAGGCGTTCTCAGTCAGGGTGAGCATGATGTGCCTTCTCGTTCTCGTGGTCAGTGACCCTTCCGACCGTTGCACGGGCGCTGGGCCCGTTCAAGCGCCCCGGCGTGTCGCCGTCTCCCGGTCGGCGGGCCCGGGCCACGTCGGACCGAGCGCCGCAGAGCGGGAATCGGGGTCCCGATGCGGCATCTCGGGCCACCCTTTGCTACGGTTTCTCCGCACTCGTCCGGGTGGCGGAATTGGCAGACGCGCTAGCTTGAGGTGCTAGTGCCCGTATTAGGGCGTGGGGGTTCAAGTCCCCCCTCGGACACACAGGAAGGGCCCCGGGATCCCCGGGGCCTTTCGCCATTTCGGCCGGTTGACCGAAGGGCGCCGCGGACTAGTCCTTTGTGGGCATCCGGGTGCGCCCCTTCCACCGATGCCCAGCCGCACCCCGCGCGCCTAGCGTCAAGGTGTGGGACTTCTGGGAGGGGGAGCCGCTGTGGAACACGTGCGAGCTCGGGTTCGATCGCTTGGCCGTTCGGCCGTCGTCGTCGTGGGGCTGTTGACCGTCGTTGCCGGGTTGGCCGGTTCGGGACCGGCTGTTGCCGTCGACCCGGTGGCCACCACGACGACGCTGACGATGAACGCCGACGGCACCGGGACGGTCCGGGTCGTCGCCGCTGACGGCTCGGCACCGGTGAACCCGGTCGACCTGTGGGTCGACACCACCTGGGTGCAGACGTTCACGCTCGCCGATGGCCGGGCCGCGATCGACGTCGGGGCGCAGACGCCCGGTGACCACCGGATCACCGTCCGCTACCGCAACAGCGCGACCCACGCGGCCAGCCAGGCGTCGATCATGTGGACGGCACCGGGGACGGTGCAGGTCCCGACCACCACGACGCTGCAGCTCAACGCCGACGGCACGGGCACGATCAAGGTGACCGCGGCCAGCGGACCGACGCCCTCGAACCCGGTCGACCTGTGGGTCGACAGCACCTGGCAGAAGGCGTACACGCTGACCAACGGCCAGGCCGCGGTCAACCTGGGCACCCAGACCGCGGGCGACCACAAGGTCACCGTCCGGCACCGTCCGAGCAGCACCAGCGGGGCCAGCCAGGTCACCGTTCCGTGGACCGCCCCCGGCACCGTGCAGGTCCCCACGACCACCACGCTCCAGCTCAACGCCGACGGCACCGGCACGATCAAGGTGACCGCGGCCAGCGGCCCGACGCCCTCGAACCCGGTCGACCTGTGGGTCGACAGCACCTGGCAGAAGGCGTACACGCTGACCAACGGCCAGGCCGCGGTCAACCTGGGCACCCAGACCGCGGGCGACCACAAGGTCACCGTGCGCTACCGGCCCAGCACCACCAGCGGCACCAGCCAGATGACCGTCCCGTGGACCGCGCCCGGCACCGTGCAGGTCCCCACGACCACCACGCTCCAGCTCAACGCCGACGGCTCGGGCACGATCAAGGTGACGGCCGCCAGCGGCCCGACGCCTTCGAACCCGGTCGACCTGTGGGTCGACAGCACCTGGCAGAAGGCGTACACGCTCACCAACGGGCAGGCGGCCGTCAACCTCGGCGCCCAGGCACTCGGTGACCACCGGATCACCGTGCGCTACCGACCGAGCACCACGACCGGAGCCAGCCAGGCGTCGCTGATGTGGACGGCGCCGGGCACGGTGCAGGTGCCCACGACGACCACCCTGGACCTCAGCGCCGACGGCACCGGGACCATCAAGGTCACCGCCGACGGGGGCGCGTCCGCGTCGCTCGCCAACCCCGTCGACCTGTGGATCGACAGCACGTGGCAGCGGGCGTACACCCTGACGAACGGCCAGGCGACCTTCGACCTCGGGCCCCAGCCGGGCGGCGACCACCGGGTCACCGTCCGCTACCGCCCGAGCAGCACCAGCGGCGCGAGCCAAGCGAGCCTGCCGTGGTCGGTCACGACGGCCGACCAGGTGGCGACGACGACCACCCTGAGCGTGATGCCCGACGGCACGGCGACGATCAAGGTCGTCGCCGCGAACGGGAGCGCGACCACCAACCCGGTGGACCTCTGGGTCGACGGCCGGGCGCAGACCACCCACACGCTGACCGACGGTCGTACGACGGTCGCCCTCGGCAGCCGCGTGGGCGGGGCCCTCGGGGTCAAGGTCCGCTACCGCCCGAGCGCGACGCAGCAGGCGAGCACCGCCACCGCCACCTGGTCGGTCGACACCAGCCCGGTGCCCGCGGCGGGAGCCTGCGGCGAGACGGTCCTCAAGGCGGACGGCACGCCGTGGACCTGCACCTTCGCCGACGACTTCGTCGGGACGACGCTCGACCGGGCGAAGTGGAACGTGCAGACCATCTTCGCCAGCGGCCACGAGGACAGCGTCGCCTGCTACGTCGACTCGCCCGACAACGTCGCCGTGTCCGACGGCGCGCTGCACCTGACGGTCCGCAAGGGCGAGCCGCGGGCCTGCGAGGGCCAGGGCGGCCTGGTGACGCCGTACACCTCCGGCATGGTCACGACGGCCCACCGGTGGTCGCAGCAGTACGGCCGCTTCGAGGCGCGGGTGAAGACCACCGCGACGACGAGCCCCGGCCTGCACGAGGCCTTCTGGCTGTGGCCCGACGACCGCTACCCCGAGGGCCAGCAGGCGTGGCCGGCCAACGGTGAGATCGACATCGCCGAGACCTACTCGAAGTTCGCCGACCTCGTCGTGCCCTACCTGCACACCGCCCTCGACACGGTCGGCGGGATCCTCACCGGCAGCGACGCCAACACGACGTGGAGCTGCACCGCACCCCGCGGCGAGTTCAACACCTACACCCTCGAGTGGTCACCCGAGCGGGTCGAGGTCTTCGTGAACGGGCGGTCCTGCCTGGTGAACACCTCCGGCAACGACGCGTTCAAGAAGCGCTACATCATGGCGCTGACCCAGGCCCTCGGCTCGCAGACCGGCAACACGCTGGTCGACGGGACGCCCCTGCCGGCCACGATGACGGTGGACTACGTGCGCGCCTGGTCGTGAGGGTTCCGCTTCCTGACCACCCACTGTCACCTCGGAGCAGCCTGGCGTAGGCCGGGACCGGGCAGCGTGGACCTCGCCCGACGAAGGCCGCCCTGCCGGCACCCCGCTCCGAGGTGACATGCGTCCACTCCGCCCGGTCCACCCCGTCCGTCCCGTCCGCACCCTCCTGGTCGCCCTGCTGCTCGTCGCGGCCCCGGTGCTCTCGGCGTTCACCGATGACGACGCACCGCCGGCTCCACCGCCGGCGGTGACCACCGTGGCCGCGTCCGCGACCGATCGCGCAGCCGACGGGGCGGCGTACACGTTCACGCCGCGGTCGACGCTGATCGCCAGCGACCCGGTGCGGGCGCCGCACCGGATCACCGACCAGCTGGTCCGCCTGATCGACAACGTGCCGCCCGGCGAGAGCATCGAGGTGATGACCTACTTCCTCGGCTCACCGGCGCTGGAGGCGGCGCTCGTCGACGCGTTCCGCCGGGGCGTCGAGGTGCGTGCGGTCTTCGAGGCGCACACCCGCGAGGACCACCGGGAGGGGACCGCCCTCGGCCGGATCCTCAACAGGCGTTCGACCGATCGCTCGTGGGTCCGCTTCACCGCGGGCTCGACGCGTGCCAGCGGCGGCGCGATGCACCAGAAGACGTGGCGGTTCAGCCGGGTTGGCGGGGCCCGCTTCGTCACCGTCACCGGGTCGTACAACGCCAGCGACCTCGCCGACTCCCGCGCCCACTCGCTGATGTGGCAGTGGGTCGACGAGGGCGTGTACGACGCCTTCGCGAGCGTGTGGGCCGCACAGGTGCGGATGCACGACGCGGCGCCTCGGTTGCGGACCTTCCGTGGTCCGGACTGGTCGGCGTACTTCTCGCCGCTCACCGCACGGACGCCGGCCGGTGACCCGGTGATGCGGCGCCTGGCGGGCATCCCGGTCGGCGACGGCACCGTCATCCGGATCGCGATGTACTCGATGTGGGACACCCGTGCGCTGTGGATCGCCGACCGGCTGGCCTCGATGGCGCGGCGTGGGGCGCGGGTGGTGCTCGTCGCCGGGCCCACGGTGGCGCCCGAGGTCCGCGCGACGATGCGCAGCGGCGGGGTCGCGGTGTACGCCGGCTGCTTCCGCGACGGCACGTACACGCACTCCAAGGACATGTCGGCGTCGTGGCTCTCCGGCGGCCGGCGGCAGTACTGGACCTGGGTGGGCTCGGACAACTGGACCACCGACGGCATGGCGTCCGACGAGGCGGTGCTCGGCATCCGCAGCCGGCCGATGCATGCCCGCTTCCTCGCCTACTTCGAGCGCCTCCGCACCCGCGCCGGTGGCGTGTACGAGGCCGCGTGCCGGCCCAAGGAAGGCTGACCGGTTCGACTTGCCGGGACGAAGTCCCGCGGGCCCGCCGTTGACATCAGCCCTGGGCCGCTCTCCGGTTACCGTCGACGCGTGATGACGCGTCTCCGTACCGGGCTCCTGGCCCTCCTCGCGGCCGCCGGCCTCGTGGTGGGCCTGCTGTCGACCGCTGCCCCCAGCTCCGCGGCGACCTGGTCGGTGGTGTTCCTCCACGAGGACCTCTACGCCGGGCCGGTCGTCGGCTACCACTTCTCGGTCGGCATCAACGGCACCCCACCGGCAGGGACGGTGCTGCGCTACCAGTGGCTGCGCGGCGACATCGACAACACCCCGTCCAGCTTCGAGGCGATCCCCGGGGCGACGGACAGCACCTACACCATGACGGCCGACGACCACCACCACCGGCTCAAGGTCCGGGTCCGTGCGGTCGAGGACGGCAATGTCGTCGAGGAGCGCTCCTCCGGCGTCACCAACTTCATCCTCTGGCAGATGCGGACGCCGGTGATCAGCGGCAAGCCGCTCGTCGGCCAGCTGCTGACCGCCTCCCTCGGGTCCTGGACCTCCGACTGGGACGTCGAGCCGCAGTGGCGACGTGGTCGTGTCGGCACCTCCGAGATGCGCGACATCGCCGGTGAGACGGGACTGACCTATCGCACCCGTCCTGCCGACGTCGGCAAGCCGGTGACGCTGCTGGTCATGGCCTACCACCAGTTCCCGGCGCCCAACGACGTGCTCGCGATCGACCGCCGGTGGGGATCCGTCGCCAAGGTGGGGGGCGTCGTCCCGCCCGTGCGCTGGGCCACCCGGTCGATCCTGCGCGGGACCTCGCCGGCCAAGGGGCAGCTGCGCCTGACCGCCGTCTCCTACGCCTGGTCGGACCTCTTCAAGGCCGACCAGACGCAGGTCTACGGCAACGTCCGGATCTACGACGGCTCGCGCCTGCTCACCCGCTCCTACATCGACGGTGGCCGGCGCGCGATCACCCTGCGCGGCCTCAGCCGCGGGACCCACCGGATCCGCATGGTCTTCCTGCAGAACAACACCTACGCCGCCTCCAGCTCCACCACCTCGTTCACCGTGCGCTGAGGCGAGGAGGCGCCCGTAGGCTGCTGGCGTGGACGACGCGACCGACCCGACGGACCAGTCAGCCCGCGCGATCGCGGCCGCCGAGGCCCTGGGCCTCAGCTTCACCGAGACCCGGCACGGCCCGGTGCGCTCGCTGGCGGAGGCCGCGGCGGCGCGCGGCGTCGAGCCCCGCCAGATCGTGAAGACGATGGTCGTCCGGGTGGCCGAGGGCGACCACCGGTTCGTGCTGGTGCCCGGCGACCGGGAGATCGCCTGGCCGAAGCTGCGCGCCCTGCTCGGCGCCAACCGGCTCTCGATGCCGTCGGCGGACGCGGCCCGCGAGGTCACCGGCTACGTGCGCGGAACGATCACGCCGCTGGGCTCGCTCGCGCCCCTGCCGGTCATCGCCGACGAGCGGGTCGCGGGCCGGGTCTCGATCGGCGGCGGGGCGCACGGCGTCGCGCTGACCGTGGAGGCCGCCGACCTGGTGTCGGCGCTGGGCGCGACGGTCGCGGACGTCACCGACCCCGCCGCCTGACCCTCACCGGCCGGGTCGTGTGCGTCCGGCGCGCGGCGAGCGACCCGTCCAGCGCCGGTACGCCGCCCCGAAGCTGGTCGCCTCCGCGTAGCCCAGCTCCCGCGCGACGTCGTCGACGCTCAGGCCGGGACGGGCGAGGAGCTCCTCGGCGGCGCTGCGGCGTACCTCGTCCAGCAGGGTGCGGTACGACGTCCCGGCCTCGGTCAGGTGCCGCCGGAGTGAGCGCTCGCTGAGCCCGAGGACCGCCGCGACCGCACCCATGGGGGCGCCGTCGGCGAGCCGTTGCGCGACGAGGACCCGGACCTCCTCCACCACACCGGTCCGGCTGCGGCGGCTGGCCACGAGCTCGCGGCACAGCGCCTCGGCCATCGCGAACGCGTGGGGGTTCGCCTGGGGGAGCGGCAGGTCGAACCAGGCGGCGTCCAGGCGCAGCTCCGCCCGACCGTCCCCGGCCGACGGAGTGGTGCCGAACGCCGACCGGAGGGCACCGGACTCGCCCGGTGCGATTGGCAGGGTCAGCGAGGTGAGCCGCGGCGCCCCGCCGGCGATCTCGCGCAGCACGGTCCAGACCGCCGTGAGGTCGCGCTCCACGAGGAACCGCCGCACGTCCGCCGGCAGGTCGCCGTCGTCGACGCCGATCACGACCTGGTCGCCGTCGGTGCCGGCCGTCGGCACGCAGAAGGTGAAGCTGAGGTCGAGGAAGCGGAAGGTCAGGTTGGCCGCGTCGCCGAGCGTCGCGCTGCTCATCAGGGCGAAGCCGAGCGGTCCGAAGGTCGAGGCGTGGTAGCGGGTGCCGACGCGGACCCCCGTCATCGAGGGCGCCGCGGCGAGCAGGTTGCGCACCACCCGGAGCTCCTGCTGGGCGGTCACCTCACGCCGGTGGTCGGCCAGGTCGCGGGGACCGAGACCGCTGCCGTCCAGCAGCACCGACGGCGCGACGCCGGCATCGGCGCCAGCCGCCACGAGCAGCGCGGTGCCGGCGACCTGCCGCGGGAAGTCCCAGGAGCGGGTCACCGGCGGCTCGAACATGTCCGGAATTATGGATCCTCTGGCCGTTGACCGCTCGATCCCCGCGTCGGCGATTCCTAGAGTCCTGCCATGGAGCAGCCCACGTCCCCTCGTGTCATCGTGATCGGCGCCGGGTTCGGCGGCCTCGCCGTCGCCCACCACCTGCGCGCGGCCGGCATCACCGACATCACCCTCCTCGAGCGCTCCGACGACGTGGGCGGCGTGTGGCGCGACAACACCTACCCGGGCGCCGCCTGCGACGTGCCGTCGGTGCTCTACTCGTGGTCCTTCGCCCGCAAGTCCGACTGGTCGCACCGCTACGCCCGCCAGCCGGAGATCCTCGACTACATCCGCGACCACGCCGCCCGCAGCGGGCTGCGCGACCTGGTCCGTACCGGCGCCGAGGTCACGGGGGCGGCGTGGGACGACGCGACGGCCCGGTGGACCGTCACCCTCGCGACCGGGGAGGAGCTCACCTCCGACGTGCTCGTCTCCGCGGTCGGCCAGCTCTCCCGACCGGCCGTGCCGCGCATCCCCGGCCTCGACGACTTCGACGGACCGATCTTCCACTCCGCGACCTGGGACCACGACGTCGACCTCACGGGCAAGCGGGTCGGCGTCATCGGCACCGGCGCCAGCGCGATCCAGTTCGTCCCGGCGATCGCTGGTGAGGTGGCCTCGCTGACGGTGTTCCAGCGCTCGGCGCCGTACGTCGTCCCGAAGCCGGACGGCGCCTACAGCACCCGCCAGCAGCGCCGCTTCGCCCACCACCCGCGACTGCACCACCTCACCCGCCGCGGCGTCTTCCACCTCTCCGAGCAGCTCAACAGGACCCTCGACTCGGACGGCCGGCTCGCCGTCGTCCTCGAGAAGGCGTGGCAGCTCAACCTGCGCCGGCACGTCAAGGACGCCGACCTGCGGGCGAAGCTCGTGCCGGACTACCCGCTGGGCTGCAAGCGGCTGCTGTTCTCCAACGACTGGTACCCGACGCTCGCCCAGCCCCACGTCGACGTCGTGACCGACGGCGTCGCCGACGTCGAGCCGGACGGGATCCGCACCGCGGACGGCACCCTGCACGAGCTCGACGTGGTCATCCTCGGCACCGGCTTCGCCGCCACCGAGTTCCTCGCGCCGATGGAGATCACCGGCCGCGGCGGACGTCGCCTGGCCGAGGCGTGGGAGGGCGGGGCACGCGCCCACCTGGGGATCACCGTGCCCGACTTCCCCGGCTTCTACGTGCTCTACGGCCCGAACACCAACCTCGGCGGCAGCTCGATCATCGGGATGCTCGAGGCGCAGGCCGGGTACGTCGTCCGGGCGGCCCTCGAGACCGCCGCGCGCCGCGCGCCGCTGGTCGTGCGAGCCGACCGGGCGGCGGCGTACGACGAGGAGATGCAGCGTCGTCTCGACAGCAGCGTGTGGAGCTCCTGCACGAGCTGGTACCGCGAGCCCGGCGGCCGGATCACGACGAACTGGCCGGGCACCGTCGCGGAGTACCAGCAGCGGACCTCCGCGTTCGACCCGAGCGACTTCGAGACCGTGGCGGTGGCGGCGCGATGACCCACTACGACGTGCTGGTCGTCGGCTCGGGCTTCGGCGGCAGCGTGACCGCGCTCCGGCTGTCCGAGAAGGGCTACCGGGTCGGTGTCCTCGAGTCCGGCCGCCGCTTCGCCGACGACGAGCTGCCGACCTCGTCGTGGAAGGTCCGCGACTACGTCTTCAACCCGGCGCTCGGCTGCTACGGGCTGCTCCGGATGACGCTCCTGAAGGACGTCCTCGTGCTCACCGGGGCGGGGGTGGGCGGCGGTTCCCTGGTCTACGCCAACACCCTCTACGAGCCGCCGCGGGCGTTCTTCGACGACCCGCACTGGGCCGGGATCACCGACTGGGCCGACGAGCTCGCGCCCTACTACGACCAGGCGCGGCGCATGCTCGGCGTGACGTCGTACCCACGGATGTCGCCGTCGGACCACGTGCTGAAGGCGGTCGCCGACGACCTCGGCGTGGGCGACACGTTCGGGCCGACGGACGTCGGCGTGCTCTTCGGCGAGCGACCGGGGGAGCGGGTCGACGACCCGTTCTTCGGCGGCGCCGGACCGGCGCGCACGACCTGCACCGACTGCGGCGCCTGCATGACCGGCTGTCGCGTCGGCGCGAAGAACACGACCGTGAAGAACTACCTGCACCTCGCCGAACGCGCGGGCGCGGTCGTGCACCCGATGACGACGGTGACGGACGTCGGGCCCCGCCCCGGAGGTGGGTACGACGTCACGACGCGTCGCACCGAGGGCAAGGTCCGCCGCGGCCGACGCACGTTCACGGCCGACCAGGTCGTGTTCAGCGCCGCGTCGCTGGGCACGCAGCGCCTGCTGCACCGGCTCCGTGACGGCGGCAGCCTGCCCGCGATCTCGCCGCGGCTCGGCGAGCTGACCCGGACCAACTCCGAGGCGATCCTCGGTGTGCGGGCCCGCGGCGACGAGGTCGACTACTCGCAGGGCGTCGCGATCACGTCGTCGATCCACGTCGACGACCACACCCACGTCGAGCCGGTCCGCTACGGCCGCGGGAGCAACCTGCTCGGCCTGTTGATGGCGACCCTGACCGACGCGCCGCCGGACGGGCGCTCCCGGCTGGTGGCCGGCCTGCGCGAGATGTGGCGCCAGCGGCGCGACCTGCCGCACCTGCACGACCCGCGCCACTGGTCCGAGCAGACCATCGTGCTGCTGGTCATGCAGAGCCTCGACAACTCCCTGACGACGTACCTCCGCAGGCGGCCGTGGGGCCGGACCCTCACCACCCGCCAGGGCACCGGCGAGGCCAACCCGGTCTGGATCCCGCAGGGCCACGAGGTCGCCCGGCGCGTCGGCGAAGAGGTCGACGGCATCCCCGGCGGCACCTGGGCGGACCTCGTGAACATCCCGGCGACGGGCCACCTGATCGGCGGCTGCCCGATCGGGGAGTCGCCCACCGACGGGGTGATCGACCCCTACCACCGCCTGCACGGGTACGACGGCCTCCACGTCATCGACGGGTCGGCCGTGGCTGCCAACCTCGGCGTGAACCCGTCGCTCACCATCACGGCGATGGCCGAGCGCGCGGTCGCGATGTGGCCGAACCGCGGCGATGCCGACCCCCGTCCAGCCCTCGGTGGTGCCTACGAGCGCGTCCAGCCGGTCGCGCCGCTGCGGCCCGTGGTGCCGGAATCCGCCCCGGGTGCCTACCGCCTGCCCGTCATTCGGCTGGGTAGCGACTGACCTCGGTGCCGTCGAGGTCGAAGACGATGTACGACGACTGGCCGAACTCGTTGCTCGTGTAGGCCGAGATCCAGCCCCCGGCCGGCTCGTCGGGCCTCTCCAGGATCAGGTAGCAGGTCTCCGGGTCCTCGACGGTCCTGCGCACGGCCTCGCACATGCCGGCGAAGTCCGCCGGCTCGAGCGCGGAGAGGTCGAAGGGCGTCTCGGTGCTGGTTCCCTTCGAGGGATCGTCCAGCCCACCGTCCCAGTAGTAGGACAACGACCGCTCGTCGTCCGCGTAGGGCACGTCGACGACGGCGTAGCCGGGGTAGAGCACCGCACGGAACGCCTGGGTGCCACCGGTCTCCTCCTGCAGGTCGTCCAGCATCGCCGCGTAGCCCTCGACCGTCTGCGGCTCGTCGGGAGCCGTGACGCCGCGGAAGATCGCCACCACGCCCCACACCACCAGGCCCAGCACCACCGCACCGGCCGCGGGGAGCTTCCAGCCGCGGCGGCGTACCGTGCGCTCCTCGAGGGAGCGGACCGGCTTCGGCTGCTTCGGTGGCTGGTAGGCCTTGATCCGCGGCGACGTGGGCGTGCCCGGCTCCGGCTCGCCGCCGGGCGTCGGGTCGGGCCGGTAGCGCTTCCAGGTCGGGGGAGCCACGTTCGGAGGCTAGTGCCGTGCGGCGTGCAACGATGGCGACATGGCCGAATCCACCGAGGTCGTCGACCTGTGCCGCGAGCTGATCCGGATCGACACCAGCAACTACGGCAGCGAGGAGGGGCCCGGCGAGCGCAAGGCCGCCGAGCACGTCGCCGGCCTCCTCGACGAGGTCGGCATCGCCGCCGAGGTCATCGAGACCGCCCCCGGACGGGCCAACGTGCTCGCCCGCTGGGGCGGCACCGGCGCGTCCGGGCGGCAGGACGCCCTCCTGCTGCACGGCCACCTCGACGTCGTACCCGCTGCTGCGGAGGACTGGCAGGTCGACCCGTTCAGCGGCGAGGTCGACGGCGGCTACGTGTGGGGGCGCGGCGCGGTCGACATGAAGGACTTCGACGCGATGCTGCTGTCGGTCGTCCGGGCCCGCCAGCGGTCCGGGCGGGTCCCCGAGCGGCCGGTCGTCCTCTGCTTCACCGCCGACGAGGAGGCCGGCGGCCACCAGGGCGCCGAGCTGCTCGTGAAGCACCACGCGGACTGGTTCGAGGGCTGCACCGAGGCCGTCGGCGAGGTCGGCGGCTTCAGCACCACCGTCCGCGGCCGACGGCTCTACCTCATCGAGGCTGCCGAGAAGGGCATGGCCTGGATGCGGCTCACCGCCCGCGGCCGCGCCGGCCACGGCTCGATGATCAACGACGACAACGCCGTCACCCGGCTCGCGTCCGCGGTCGCCCGGCTCGGTGCCCACGAGTGGCCGGTCCGGCTGACGCCCACCATGCAGACCCTCCTGGCCGCGGTCGCCGAGCTCGTCGGCACCGAGGCCACCCCCGAGAACGCGCCCGCGCTGGTCGAGGAGTTCGGGGGAGCGGCCCGCATGCTCGGCGCGGTCCTGCGCAACTCGACCAACCCGACCATGCTCGGCGCCGGCTACAAGGTCAACGTCATCCCGACCGAGGCCACCGCCCATGTCGACGGCCGCTTCCTGCCCGGCTTCGAGGACGAGTTCTTCACCACCCTGGCCGAGCTGACCGGCGAGGGCATCGAGATCGACTACGTCTCCAACCAGCCGCCGTGGGAGATGCCGTACGACGGCGCGCTGGTCGACGCGATGACCCGCAGCCTCCTCGCCGAGGACCCCGACGCCCTGGTGGCGCCGTACCTGATGAGCGGCGGCACCGACGCCAAGCACTTCACCAAGCTCGGCATGCGCTCCTACGGCTTCGCGCCGCTGCGACTGCCCGAGGACCTCGACTTCACCGCGCTCTTCCACGGGGTCGACGAGCGGGTGCCGGTGGAGTCGCTGGAGTTCGGGGCCCGGGTGATGGACCGGTTCCTCGACCAGGTCTGAGCGGGTCCGGAATTGCTGCGGTTTGGTCCCAAACCGCAACACTTTCAGGCGGTACGAACCGCCCGGATGATCTTCCGCCGCAGCACGACCCGCCGCTTGCCGTCCGGACCGATCTGCACCCGGTCGAGCTCCCAGCCACCGTGCTCGGCGCGCTCGACGAGCAGCTTCGCGACCATGTTGCGGGAGAACTCCCGGTCGAAGGTCACCCGCTCGAACTCCCACTCCACCCCGCGCCCCAGGCCGCGCATCACGCCCGGCCGCAGCATCGAGACCGTCATGCCGCACCTCCTGACACATCGTCGAGTGCGCCGCGGATCTCCGCGGGCAGGACCTTCTCCTCGCTCCCGAGCGCGACCTTGAGCTGGGCGGCGGTGCGCGCGCCGACGACCGGCGCGGTGACGCCGGGGGAGTCGCGCACCCAGACCAGCGCCACCTCGAGCGGCGTCCAGCCGAGGCCGTCGGCAGCCCGGCAGACCGCCTCGACGATGCCGCGGCTGTGATCGTCGAGGTAGGCCTCGACGAAACCGGAGAAGACCGGCGACGCGGCGCGGGAGTCGGACGGGGTGCCGGTGCGGTACTTGCCGGTCAGCACACCCCGCCCCAGCGGCGACCACGGGAAGACGCCGAGCCCGAGCGCCTCGACCGCGGGCAGCACCTCGCGCTCGATCCGGCGGTTGACCAGTGAGTACTCCACCTGCGTGGACACGATCGGCGCCCGCCCCGGCGCCGCCTCCTGCAGCGTGACGGCGCGCGCGGTCTGCCAGCCGGTGTAGTTCGAGATGCCGACGTACGACGCCCGGCCGCTGCTGACCGCGTGGTCGAGCGCTCCCAGCGTCTCCTCGAGCGGCACCTGGTCGGTCCAGATGTGCACCTGCCACAGGTCGACGTGGTCGGTGCCGAGCCGCTTGAGGGAGGTGTCGAGGCCCCGCAGGAGGGCGCCGCGCGAGGTGTCGGTGACCCGCTCGCCGCCGCGGCGCCAGATGCCGGCCTTCGTCGCGAGGACCACCTCGTCGCGGCGGACCACGTCGCCGAGCAGCGCGCCGATGAGCTCCTCCGAGCGGCCGTCGGTGTAGCCGGCGGCGGTGTCGAGCGTCGTACCTCCGGCCTCGACGAAGGCGGTGAGCTGGTCGCGCGCCTCGTGCTCGTCGGTGTCCTTGCCCCAGGTCATCGTGCCCAGGGCCAGCCGCGACACCTGGAGGCCGCTCGCTCCGACGTACCGCTGCTGCATGGAGGAAAAGGTAGCCGCCCCACCGCAGCGAACCGGTCCGGCCACGCCGATGCGCGGACGACAACCAGCCTCTGCCTAGGATGCTCTCCCGTGGCGGACTACCTTCAGGCAGTGTTCCTCGGCATCCTCCAGGGCCTGACGGAGTTCCTGCCGATCTCCAGCAGCGCGCACCTGCGGATCTTCCCCGAGCTGTTCGGCTGGGGCGACGCCGGCGCCGCGTTCACCGCGGTCATCCAGATCGGCACCGAGCTCGCGGTGCTCATCTACTTCCGCAAGGACATCTGGCGCATCGCCCGCGCCTGGGTGCTGTCGCTCTTCAAGCCGGAGTACCGCGGCGCGCTCGACGCCCGGATGGGCTGGTTCATCATCATCGGGTCGCTGCCGATCGTGATCCTCGGCGTCCTGCTCAAGGACGTCATCGAGGAGCACTTCCGCAACCTGTGGCTGATCGGCTGCACCCTGATCGTGCTCGGCATCGTCCTGGGCATCGCGGACCGCGTCGGGCGCACCGACAAGGTCATCAAGCAGATGACCCTGCGCGACGCCGCCCTGATGGGTGGCGCGCAGGCCCTGGCCCTCGTCCCGGGCGTCTCCCGCTCGGGCGCCACCCTCTCGATGGGCCGCTTCCTCGGCTACGACCGCGAGGCCGCCACCCGCTTCGCCTTCCTGCTCGCCATCCCCGCCGTCGTCGGCGCCGGGGTCTTCGAGCTCAAGGAGATCGGCAACGTCGGGCAGGCGCACGCCGGCGAGGCCGACTACGGCTGGGGCCCGACCATCACCGCGACGGTCGTGTCCTTCGTCGTCGGGTACGCCGCCATCGCCTGGCTGCTGCGTTACGTCTCCACCAAGTCCTACACGCCGTTCGTGGTCTACCGGGTGCTGCTCGGCGGCGGGGTGCTGGCGCTGCTCGCAGCCGGCGTCCTCACCGCCTGAACGACCCCGCCGATCGGGCAGGAACTGCAGCTCGCGGGCCGGCAGGTTCAAGTGGTCTAAGCAACGCTGATTGAGGTGGTGTTGCTGATGGGCATGCGGGTGATCGGTGAGGACGTCCGCGAGGAGTTCTACGACTTGGTCTGTGCGGGGATGCCGCTGATCACGGCTGCGGCTGCTGTCGGCGTGTCCCGCGGGACCGCGCTGTCGTGGTGGCAATCCTCGATTCCCATGTGGCCGAAGAACTCATCCAAACCGGGCGGGCTGGCAGACACCGCACCGACACGGACGATCGGCGATCCCCGCCTGGCCGACCGCAGACGACGCTCGTTGTCGAGCGAGGACCGCTCAGTCATCGCGGTCGGGCTGCGGATGGAGCTGTCCTACGGCCAGATCGGCGCCCTGATCGGCCGGAACAAGTCGGTGGTGAGTCGCGAGGTCGCCCGCAACCGCGGACCGGATGGCACCTACTGGGCGCCTGTCGCACATCGTGCAGCCCACGAGCGTCGGCGGCGGCCCAAAGAGTTCCGGCTGATCGCCGAGTCGCGCCTGTGCCGGCGGATCGAAGCCTGGATGGACGACGGTTGGTCACCGAAACTGATCGCCCGGGTGCTGCGCGAGGAGTCACCACACATGATCATGGGCCGGGTGTCGCACGAGACGATCTACCAGGCGCTCTACGTCCAGACCCGCGGGTCGTTGCGCAAGGACCTCTACCGACAGCTGTCGACCAAACGGCCCCACCGGCAGGCCCGAGGCACCGGCCGGCGTGGTCCCTCGCCGTACAAGGAAGCGTTCAAGATCAGTCAGCGTCCTGCCGAGGTCACCGACCGTGCCGTGCCAGGCCACTGGGAAGGCGACCTGATCATGGGCCCTCCTGGCACTCCCGCGGTCGGGACCCTGGTGGAGCGCTCGACCCGGTTCACGATCCTGTTGCACCTGCCCGGACGTCACGACGCGGAGTCCGTCGCGGCGGTGATGATCCGCGAGATGGGCGAGTTGCCCGAGCACCTGCGCCGCTCGCTGACCTGGGACCGTGGCACCGAGCTGGCTCGCTACGACAAGATCCAGGTCGAGCTCGACATGCCGGTCTACTTCTGCGATCCCCACTCGCCGTGGCAACGCGGGACCAACGAGAACACCAACCGGCTCCTGCGGCACTGGCTGACCAAGGGCACCGACCTGTCCCGGTTCACCGCAGCCGACCTACGCCGGATCGCTGCGACCCTCAACGCCCGACCACGCCCTACGCTGGACATGCGAACCCCAGCCCAAGCGCTGGACGCACTGCTGTCAAACCCGGCAGCAGCATGACCGTTGCTTACACCGATTGACCTTCCAGCCCTGGATGTTGCGGTTTGGTCCCAAACCGCAACAACTCCGGCGCGGCTAGAACCACCCCGACTTCTTGAACAGCACCCACAACCCGCCCGCCGTCCCGATCATCAGCAACAACGCGAATGGGTACCCGAAGGTCCAGTCCAGCTCGGGCATGTGCGTGAAGTTCATGCCGTAGATCCCCGCGATCAGCGTGGGTACGACGACCAGCGCGGCCCCCGCGGAGATCTTGCGCATGTCGTCGTTCTGCTGGACGGCGATCCGGGCCAGGTGGGCGTCGAAGGCCGTCGACAGGAGGCCGTCGAGGGTGTCGATCTCGTCGGCGGCCTGCGAGAGGTGGTCGCTGACGTCACGGAAGAACGGCCCGGCCTCGGCCTCGATCAGGTCGACGGACCCGGTGGCGAAGCGGCGCATCGGCTCGCGCAGGGGGAGCACGGCACGGCGTACCTCGGACAGCTCGCGCTTGAGGATGTAGATGCGGTTGCCGTCGTTGGTCCGCTCCTCGGAGAAGACCGAGGTCTCGACCTCGTCGACGTCGGTCTGCAGCTCGGCCACGACGGAGGTGTAGCCGTCCACGACCGCGTCGCAGACGGCGTACACGACGGCGGAGGGGCCGTGGTCGAGGACGGCCTGCTTCTGCTCGAGGTCGTGGCGGGCGTTGCTGAGGGCCGAGCCGCGGCCGTGACGCACCGTGATCACGAAGTCGGGGCCGATGAAGACGTTGATCTCGCCGGTCTCGACAGCGTCGTCCTCGTCGACGTACCAGAGTGTCTTGAGGACGAGGAACAGGCTGTTGTCGTACTTCTCGAGCTTGGGTCGCTGGTGCGCGACGACCGCGTCCTCGACCGCGAGCGGGTGGAGCTCGAAGGCCTGGGCGATCTCGGACAGCTCGATGTGGCTGGGCTCGTAGAGCCCGACCCAGACGAAGTCGTGGTCACGGCTGGCGGCCTCGCGGAGCGCGGCGTAGTCGTGCGGGTAGCAGTCGACCGGGAGGCGGACCCCGTGGCGGTAGACGGCGCTGTCGACGATCACAGCACCACGGTAAGCGTGCGGGCGACCGCGCCTGCTCTAGGCTCGCCGCCATGGCAACGCTGCTGCTGGTCCGCCACGGTCGGACCACCGCCAACGCCTCCGGTGTGCTCGCCGGTCGTACGCCGGGGGTGCTCCTCGACGACACCGGCACCGAGCAGGCGGCGCGTACGGGCGCACGGATCGCGGCGGTGCCGATCGCGCGCCTCGTGACCAGCCCGCAGGAGCGCTGCAAGCAGACCGCGAAGGCGGTCGCCGACGGCCAGCGGGGTGCCGGTCACACCGTCACCCGCGCGACGACCGAGAAGGCGCTCGCGGAGTGCGACTACGGCGACTGGCAGGGCCAGCCGATCAAGAAGCTGCTCAAGGAGCCGCTGTGGCGCACCGTGCAGCAGCAGCCGTCGGCCGTCACGTTCCCCGGCGGGGAGTCGATGGTGGCGATGCAGCACCGTGCGGTGGCCGCCGTACGCCGCATCGACGCCGCCGTCACCGCCGAGCACGGCGCCGATGCGGTCTGGGTCGCGGTCAGCCACGGCGACATCATCAAGTCGCTGCTCGCCGACGCGCTCGGGATGCACCTCGACCTGTTCCAGCGGATCAACGTCGACCCTGCGTCGGTCTCGGTGATCCGGTACGCCGCCGACCGGCCCTACGTCCTGGCGAGCAACACGCACGACGGTGACCTGTCCTGGCTCCGCAAGCCGCCGACGGCCAAGGGAGCGGTCGTCGGAGGAGGCGCCGGGCCGGCCTAGCCGCCCGTCGCTAGGGTGGCGGCATGCCGATCGTCCACGGATTCGACCCGCCGGAGCGCTTCGTCGCCGGCACCGTCGGCGAGCCCGGGAGCCGCACGTTCTTCCTCCAGGCCGTCGAGGGCAACCGCGTGGTCTCGGTCGCCCTCGAGAAGCAGCAGGTCGAGGCGCTGTCGGAGCGGGTGGACGAGCTCCTCGACGAGGTGATCGCCGACGGCACCGCCCGGGGCGTGATCCCCGCGATCGCGCCGTTCGGCCTCGCCGACGACGCGCCGTTGGCGCAGCCGATCGAGGAGGAGTTCCGGGCCGGCACGATGACCCTGTCGTGGGACCCCGGTGACGAGCGCGTCGTGATCGAGGTGTTCCCCGTCGGGGAGGAGCCGGCCGAGCTCGCCGACGGCGAGGAGCCGGCCGAGATGCTGCTGGTCCGGCTCGAGCCCGGCCAGGCGCGTGCGTTCGTGAAGCGTGCCGAGGCCGTCGTCGGTGCCGGCCGCCCGTCCTGCCCGTTCTGCGGCCAGCCGATCGACCCCGACGGCCACCTCTGCGTGCGCGCCAACGGGTTCAAGCGCCGCCAGCCCTGAGCCGCCCATGGCCGAGCTGACGATCAAGGGCCGGATCATGCCGGCCTCGAATGCGACCTTCCTGGCCGACCTCGACGGCACCGAGGTCGTCTACAAGCCGGTCTCCGGCGAGCGTCCGCTGTGGGACTTCCCGGACGGCACGCTGGCCGACCGCGAGGTGGCGGCGTACCTCGTCTCTGCCGCGACGGGCTGGGACCTGGTGCCCCGGACCTGGTGGGACGAGGGACCGCACGGCCCCGGCATGCTCCAGGAGTGGCGTGAGGTCGACCCGGACCAGGACGCCGTCGACCTGGTCCGATCCGGTACGACGCCCGAGGGCTGGCTCGAGGTCGTCGAGGGCCTCGACGACCGCGACCACCCGGTGACCCTCGTCCACGAGGACACCCTCGAGCTGCGGCGCCTCGCCGTCTTCGACGTCCTCGTCAACAACGCCGACCGCAAGGGCGGGCACGTGCTCGCGATGCCCGGAGGCCACCGGTACGGCGTGGACCACGGCATCGCGTTCCACCACGAGCCCAAGCTCCGCACCGTCCTGTGGGGCTGGGCGGGCAAGCCGCTGACCGGCGACGAGACCGCGACCGTCCGTACCGTGCTCGCCGCCGTCCGGGGCGAGCTGGGGGAGGCGCTCGGCTTCCACCTGGCCCAGCACGAGCTCGCGGCCCTGGAGCGTCGTACCGAACGGCTGCTCGCCGCCGGCGTGCTCCCCGGGCCGCAGGGCGGCTGGCCGCCGATTCCCTGGCCACCGTTCTGACCCGACCCGGACCCTCCCGGCTCACCGTCTCACCGCCAGCAACTAGCATCGTCGGCATGCGCGCATGGAACGCCCCGGGGATCCCGGTACTGCCGGTGACCGGTCCTCCCGTCGTCCTCCACGACACCGCGACGGGCGGCTCCGTCGAGACCTCGCCCGAGGGCGGTACGGCGCGCCTCTACGTCTGCGGCATCACGCCGTACGACGCCACCCACATCGGCCACGCCAACACCTACATCGCCTTCGACCTGCTCAACCGGGCCTGGCGCACGGCGGGCCACGACGTCCGCTTCGTGCAGAACGTCACCGACGTCGACGACCCGCTGCTGGAGCGCGCCACGAAGGTCGGCGTCGACTGGGTCGAGCTGGCGGAGCGCGAGACCGAGCTGTTCCGCAAGGACATGGAGGCGCTGCGGGTGCTGCCGCCGGTGGCCTACACCGGTGCCGTGGAGTCGATCCCGCTCGTCATCGAGCTGATCCAGCGCCTCGAGGCAGCCGGCGCGATCTACCGGGTCGAGGACGACCTCTACTTCTCGGTCAGCGCCGACCCGGCGTTCGGTGAGGAGTCGGGCTACGACCGCGAGACCATGCTGCGCTTCTTCGGCGAGCGCGGCGGCGACCCGGACCGGGCCGGCAAGAAGGACCCCCTGGACTGCGTCGTGTGGCGCGGCGAGCGCGAGGGCGAGCCGTCCTGGGACAGCCCGTGGGGCAAGGGCCGTCCGGGCTGGCACATCGAGTGCGCCGCGATCGCGCTGAAGGAGCTCGGCGGCGCCTTCGACGTCCAGGGCGGCGGCAGCGACCTCGTCTTCCCGCACCACGAGATGTGCGCCGGCCACGTGCAGGTCGCGACGGGCGAGCCGTTCGCGAAGGCCTACTCGCACGCCGGCATGGTCGCCTACGACGGCGAGAAGATGTCGAAGTCGCTCGGCAACCTCGTCTTCGTCTCAGCGCTGCGCAACAGCGACATCGACCCGATGGCCATCCGGCTCAGCCTCCTGCGCCACCACTACCGGACCGACTGGGAGTGGACCGACGACCAGCTGTGGACCGCCGTCGACGACCTCGCCGACTGGCGCCGGGCGCTCGCGCTGGGTGCCGGTGCCGCCGCCGCGCCGGTCGTGGAGGAGATCCTCGCGGCGCTCGCCGACGACCTGGATGCCCCGCGCGCCACGGCCGCGGTCGACGGGTGGGTCCGGGCCACGCTCGGGACCGACGGGCTGGCGGACACCAGCGACGCCGAGGCTGCGGTGACGCTGCTGCCGGTGCTCGACGCTGCGCTCGGCCTCAGCCTCTGAGGTCGGCCTGACGGTTGCGGTTTGGTCCCAAACCGCAACATCCGGAGCCGAATTCCTGCGGTTTGGGACCAAACCGCAGCAATTCCGGACCCCCGACAGCGCCTCAGTCGTCGTCGCGCCGCCGCTTGAGATACCGCTCGAACTCCCGCGCGATCGCCTCACCCGACGCCTCCGGGAGGTCCGCGGTGTCGCGCGACTCCTCCAGCGAACGGACGTAGTCGGCGATGTCCTCGTCCTCCTCGGCGAGCTCGTCGACACCGCGCTCCCACGCCCGCGCCTCCTCCGGGAGGTCGCCGAGCGGCAGGGAGATGTCGAAGAGGTCGTCGAGACGGCTCAGCAGGGCCAGGGTCGCCTTCGGGCAGGGCGGCTGCGCGACGTAGTGCGGGACGGCGGCCCAGTACGACACGGCGGGCAGGTCGACCGTCGTACACGCGTCCTGGAGGACGCCGACGATGCCGGTGGGGCCCTCGTAGGTCGACTGCTCGAGGTCGAGCCGGTCCAGCAGGTCGGGCTCGGTCGAGGAGCCGGACACCGGGATCGGGCGGGTGTGCGGGCTGTCCGAGAGCAGTGCGCCGAGGGTCACCAGCAGCTCGCCACCGAGCTCGTCGATGACCTCGAGCAGCTCGGTCGTGAACTGCCGCCAGCGCATGTTCGGCTCGATGCCGCGGATCAGGATGACGTCGCGGTCGAGGTTCGGGGGTGAGGCGACGGCGACGTGGGTGCTGGGCCAGGTCAGCTTGCGGAAGCCGTTCTCGTCGATGCCGACGGTGGGCCGGTTGACCTGGAAGTCGTAGTACTCCTCGGGGTCGATCGCGGCCACCACCCGGGCGTTCCACGCCTTCATCAGGTGGTCCACCACGGCCGTCGCCGACTCGGCAGCGTCGTTCCAGCCCTCGAACGCAGCGATGACCACGGGCCGCACCAGACCGGTGACCGTCTCGATCTCCATCACTCTGCCAGCCTAGTCAGCGAAGCACGAGTAACATGTGCAACAGCCGAGAGGCGTTGCAACGGAGGGCCGTCCAGGGATCTCCGCCACGCTCGGCCGGGACACCAAGGGCGCCTTCCATTTCACTGGAAGGATGGGTTGATGGCTCACGACAGGTCGCACGACGCTCAGTGGCAGCCTGACGCGACCGGCGAGCTCACGGCGCTCCTGCGGGAGCGGATCGTGATCCTCGACGGCGCGATGGGCACCGCCATCCAGCGGGACCGGCCCGACGAGGCCGGCTACCGGGGCGAGCGCTTCGCCAGCCGCGAGGAGTGGCCCTCGGACCTCGTGGGCAACAACGACCTGCTCTCGATCACGCAGCCGGCCATCATCGGTGGCATCCACCGCGAGTACCTCGACGCCGGCGCCGACATCATCGAGACCAACACGTTCAACTCGAACTCGGTCTCGCTGTCCGACTACGGCATGGAGTCGCTGGCATACGAGCTCAACCTCGAGTCGGCTCGCCTGGCCCGCCGCATCGCCGACGAGGTCGCCGCCGAGACCGGCCGCAAGCGGTACGTCGCCGGGGCGCTCGGTCCCACGACGCGCACGGCCTCGATCAGCCCCGACGTCAACGACCCCGGCGCGCGCAACGTGTCCTACGAGCAGCTCGTCGACGCCTACCTGGAGGCCGCCCGAGGCCTGGTCGACGGCGGTTCGGACCTGCTGTTCATCGAGACCATCTTCGACACCCTGAACGCGAAGGCGGCCATCTTCGCCGTCGAGACGCTGTTCCAGGAGGCCGGCCGCCGCTGGCCGGTCGTCATCTCCGGCACCATCACCGACGCGTCCGGCCGCACCCTGTCGGGCCAGGTCACCGAGGCCTTCTGGGACTCGGTGCGCCACGCCCAGCCACTCGCCGTCGGCCTCAACTGCGCCCTCGGGGCCAAGGAGATGCGCCCGTACGTCGCCGAGCTGTCCCGGCTCGCGGACTCGTTCGTCTCGGCGTACCCCAACGCCGGGCTGCCCAACGCCTTCGGCGAGTACGACGAGGCGCCCACGGACACGGCAGCGGTGCTCGTCGAGTTCGCGGACGCCGGCTTCCTCAACATCGTCGGCGGCTGCTGCGGCACGACGCCGGCGCACATCGCGGAGATCGCGAAGCAGATGGACGGCCGCGCCGTGCGCGAGCCCGTCGTCAACGAGCCGGCCATGCGCCTCTCGGGCCTCGAGCCGTTCACCATCACCGACGACAGCCTGTTCGTCAACGTCGGGGAGCGCACCAACATCACCGGCTCCGCGCGCTTCCGCAACCTGATCAAGGACGGCGACTACGACACCGCGCTGTCCGTCGCCGCGCAGCAGGTCGAGGCCGGCGCCCAGGTCATCGACATCAACATGGACGAGGGCATGATCGACGGCGTCGCCGCGATGGACCGCTTCGTCAAGCTGATCGCCAGCGAGCCCGACATCAGCCGGGTCCCGCTGATGATCGACTCCTCCAAGTGGGAGGTCATCGAGGCTGGCCTGCGCTGCGTCCAGGGCAAGCCGATCGTCAACTCGATCTCCATGAAGGAGGGCGAGGAGAAGTTCGTCGAGCAGGCCCGGCTCTGCAAGAAGTACGGCGCGGCCGCGGTCGTGATGGCCTTCGACGAGGACGGCCAGGCCGACAACCTCGAGCGCCGCAAGCAGATCTGCGAGCGGGCCTACCGGATCCTCGTCGACCAGGTCGGCTTCCCGGCCGAGGACATCATCTTCGACCCCAACGTCTTCGCGGTCGCGACCGGCATCGAGGAGCACGCCACCTATGGCGTCGACTTCATCGAGGCGACGCGCTGGATCAAGCAGAACCTGCCCGGCGCGAAGGTCTCCGGCGGCATCTCGAACGTGAGCTTCAGCTTCCGCGGCAACAACCCGGTGCGCGAGGCGATCCACGCCGTCTTCCTGTTCCACGCCATCGAGGCCGGCCTCGACATGGGCATCGTCAACGCCGGTGCCCTGGTGCCCTACAGCGAGATCGACCCGGAGCTGCGTGACGCGATCGAGGACGTCGTCCTCAACCGCACCGACGACTCCCTGGCGGCGACCGAGCGCCTGCTCGAGCTCGCCGAGGCGCACCGCGGCACGGGTGAGAAGGTCGAGGCGGCCGCGGAGGAGTGGCGTTCGCTGCCCGTGGGGGAGCGGATCACGCACGCGCTGGTCAAGGGCATCGACGGCTTCGTCGAGGCCGACACCGAGGAGCTGCGCCAGGAGATCGCCGCCCGCGGCGGGCGTCCGATCGAGGTCATCGAGGGCCCGCTGATGGACGGCATGAACGTCGTCGGCGACCTCTTCGGCGCGGGCAAGATGTTCCTCCCGCAGGTCGTGAAGTCGGCCCGCGTGATGAAGAAGGCCGTGGCCTACCTGATCCCCTTCATCGAGGAGGAGAAGGCGAGCAACCCCGCGCTGGCCACCCAGAAGGACACCAACGGGACGATCGTCCTGGCGACGGTCAAGGGCGACGTCCACGACATCGGCAAGAACATCGTCGGCGTCGTGCTGTCGTGCAACAACTACGAGGTCATCGACCTCGGCGTGATGGTGCCCGCGCAGAAGATCCTCGACACGGCCAAGGAGGTCGGTGCCGACATCATCGGCCTCTCCGGCCTGATCACGCCGAGCCTCGACGAGATGGTCGGCTTCGCCACCGAGATGCAGCGCCTGGGCCTCGAGATCCCGCTGCTCATCGGTGGCGCCACGACCTCGCGCGCGCACACGGCGGTCAAGATCGACCGGAAGTACGACGGCCCCGTCGTCTGGGTGAAGGACGCCTCGCGCTCCGTGCCGACCGCCGCCGCCCTGCTCGACGAGCGCCAGCGCGGCGAGCTGATGGAGGCCACCCAGGCCGACTACGACGCGCTCCGCGCCCGCCACGCGCAGAAGTCGGAGCGCCCGCAGCTGTCCTTCGCGGACGCGCAGGCCAACAAGTCGCCCATCGACTGGACCGGCTACGCCCCGCCGCAGCCGCGCACGCCCGGGGTCCACGTCCTCGCCGACTACGACCTCACCGAGCTGCGCGACTTCATCGACTGGCAGCCGTTCTTCAACGCCTGGGAGATGAAGGGCAAGTTCCCCGACATCCTCAACAGCCCCACGCACGGCGAGGCTGCCCGCAAGCTGTACGACGACGCGCAGGCCATGCTCGACCGGCTGGTCGAGGAGAAGTGGCTCACCGCCAACGGCGTCTACGGCCTGTTCCCGGCGGCCAGCAACGGCGAGGACGTCCTCGTCTACGAGGACGACTCGCGGGCCGTGGTACGCACGACGCTGCACCAGCTGCGCCAGCAGGGACAGCACCGCGAGGGCGTGCCCAACCGGTCGCTCGCTGACTACGTCGCCCCGATCGGCGCCGACCTCGCACCGGGTGGCGGCGACTGGGTCGGTGCCTTCGCGGTCACGGCCGGGATCGGCACCACCGAGCGGATCACGGCGTTCAAGGAGGAGCTCGACGACTACTCGGCGATCCTGCTCGAGGCGCTCGCCGACCGGCTCGCCGAGGCGTTCGCGGAGCGGCTGCACCAGCGGGTGCGCACCGAGTTCTGGGCACACGTGCCGGAGGAGCAGCTCTCCAACGAGGACCTGATCGCCGAGAAGTACACCGGCATCCGCCCCGCGCCCGGTTACCCCGCCTGCCCGGACCACACCGAGAAGCGCACCATCTGGGAGCTCCTCGACGTCCAGGCCAACACCGGCATGGAGCTCACCGAGTCGATGGCGATGTGGCCCGGTGCCTCGGTCTCCGGCATCTACTACAGCCACCCCGAGGCGCAGTACTTCGTCGTGGGCCGCCTCGGCCGCGACCAGATCGAGGACTACGCCGCCCGCAAGGGGTGGAGCGTCGTCGAGACCGAGAAGTGGCTCTCGCCGAACCTCGGCTACGACCCGGACGACTGAGCCTGACGTACGCGGCGAGGGCCTCGGTTCCATCTGGGGCCGAGGCCCTCGTGGCTCCTGGCGGACCGACGAGCGAGGCGTGAAAGGATCCCTTCGTGAAGCCTGCCGCGGTCCTGTGGGACATGGACGGAACCCTCGTCGACACCGAGCCCTACTGGATGGCCACCGAGACCGCCATCGCCGAGCAGTACGGCGGCACCTGGACCCACGAGGACGCGATGAGCCTCGTGGGCAACGACCTGCTCGTGTCGGGTGCGTACCTCAAGACCAAGCTCGGCCTGGACCAGTCGCCCGAGGAGGTCGTCGAGATGCTCCTCGACGGCGTCGTCGCCCAGGTCCGTCACTCGGTGCCGTGGTGTGCCGGCTCCCGCGAGCTGCTGCTGGCGCTGCACGCGGCCGGGGTGCCGTGCGGCCTGGTCACGATGTCCTACCAGCGCTTCGTGGCGCCGATCCTCGAGCACCTGCCGCCGGAGACCTTCCGGGTGATCGTGACCGGCGACATGGTGAGCGAGGGCAAGCCGCATCCCGAGGCCTACCTGACGGCCGCTGCGGCGCTGGGCGTCGACCCGGCGGACTGCGTGGCCATCGAGGACTCACCGACAGGAGCCCGCTCCGCGGAGGCCGCCGGCTGTCGCGTGCTCGTCGTACCGAACCACGTGCCGGTGCCGGACGGGCCGAACCGGGTGTTCCGGGAGTCGCTCGAGGGCCTCAGTCCGGAGGAGCTGGGGGCTCTCTGACCTCGGGGACCGGGTACGGCGGGGCCTCGCCACCCCACGCCGGGCAGATGGCCTGGTGGGCGCACCACGCGCACCCGGCACCCTTGCGCGGCTCGAACTGCCGCCTCTCGGTCGCCGCCCGGATGGCGTCCCACACCGCGAGCACCTTGCGCTCGGTCGCGAGCAGGTCCTGCTCATCTGGCTCGTAGCGCAGCACCTCGCTGTTGCCGAGGTAGACCAGCTGGACCATCTTCGGCACCACGCCGCGCATCCGCCACAGCACGAGCGCGTAGAACTTGAGCTGGAACAGGGCCTTGCCCTCGAACATCTCGACGGGCGAGTTGCCCGTCTTGTAGTCGACCACGCGGATCGCGCCGTCGGCAGCGATGTCGACCCGGTCGATCACCCCGCGCAGCAGCAGCTTGCTCTCGGTCAGCGTCTCCACGTAGAGCTCGCGCTCGGCGGGCTCGAGCCGGCGCGGGTCCTCGAGGGCGAAGTAGCGTGCGAGCACCTCGCTGCACGACGCCAGCCAGGCGACGATCTCGGGACCGTCGGCCGGGAACATCGAGCTGACGGCCGGCTCGATCGCCTGCAGCTCCGCCCAGGCCGGCGCCAGCATCGTGTCGGCCTGCTCCGGGGTGCGCTCGGCCGCCGGCAGGTCGAAGAGCTGCTCCAGCACACGGTGCACCACCGTGCCGCGGACCGCGGCGGGCGACGGCGGCTCGGGGAGCCGGTCGATGCTGCGGAAGCGGTAGAGCAGCGGGCAGTTGAGGAAGTCGCCGACCCGGGACGGGGACAACGCGCCCAGCACCTCGACGCCGTCGACGCGGGTGCCACCGCGCTCGGCCGGGTCGGCCGGCTCGACGCCGGCGGGTGCTGGTGAGGTGGTCATGTCACGACAGTAGGCCAGCCCTCCGACATTCCGGTCCTGCCCACGCGCCACCGGACAGCCGGGGCCCGGATAGCCTCGCCGTGTGTCCTCCCCGTCGCCCGCGCCCCAGCGGCCACCCGTGCCCCGCGGCATGGTCCGCATCGGCCGGATCGCGGGCAGCGACGTGCTCGTCTCGACCTCGTGGTTCTTCGTCGCCGCGCTGATCGCCTGGATCATGGGACCGCGCGTCGACCAGGTCCAGCCCGGGCTCGGCGCCTGGAAGTACGTCGTCGGGGTCGCCTTCGCGATGGCGCTCTACCTCGCGATCCTGCTCCACGAGGCCTCGCACGCGCTGGTCGCACGGCGCTTCGGCTTCACCGTCGAGGCGATCACCCTGCACTTCCTGGGCGGCGCCACGACGATCGACGGCGAGGCCCGCCGACCCCGGCAGGAGTTCTGGATCGCGGTGGTCGGCCCGATCACGTCCCTGGCGGTCGGTGCCGTGGCGGTCGCCCTCTGGTTCGCCATTCCCGAGGAGCAGGGCCTGCTCCTGCTGGTCGTCGAGGGCCTGGCCGGCTCCAACCTGGTCATCGGTGTGCTCAACCTGGTCCCCGGGCTCCCGCTCGACGGCGGCCGGGTGCTCAAGGCCGGCGTGTGGGCGCTCACGGGCAAGGTCTACGTCGGCACCGTGGTCGCCGGCTGGGGCGGCCGGGTCACGGCGGTCGCCGTCGTCGTCTGGGCGTTCCTCAGCAGTCGCGACGGCACGGTCGTCAACTCGGTCGTCCTCGTCATCGTCGCGATGTTCCTCTGGACCGGCGCGAGCCAGGCGATCGCCGCCGCCGGCGTGGTCCGGGGCCTGTCCGGCGTCGTGGCGCGCGAGCTCGCCCGACCCGCCATCACCGTTCCCGAGGACCTGCCCCTGGCCGAGGCCGTACGACGTGCCGGCGCCGCCTCCGTCCCCGGCAGCACCACCGGCATCGTCACCACGACGTCGGACGGACGGCCGGTCGGCGTCGTCTCCGACGAGGCGGTGCGCGCGGTCCCCGAGGAGCGGATGCCCTGGCTGGCCGTGTCGACCGTCGCCCGCAGCCTCGTCGGCGGCCGCGCCCTGCCGGTGGGGATCACGGGCGAGGACCTGCTCGCGGCGCTGCGGCGTACTCCGGCGTCGGAGTACGTCCTGCTCGCCGAGGACGGCAGCGTCCACGGCGTGCTCGCGACGGCCGACATCGTCCGGGCGATGCGCAACCGATAGATTGCGCCGGTGAACGACGCAACTCCCGACGTACCCGAGGACGCCTGGTCCGGCGTGCACCGCGGCCCGCTGCGCGCAGGGGAGTGGGTGCGACTGCTGGACGGCAAGGGCCGGCGGCACAATTTCGCCCTCGAGCCCGGCAAGCGCTTCTTCTCCAACAAGGGCCACCTCGAGCACGACGACCTGATCGGTCGCGAGGAGGGCTTCACGATCACCTCCTCGGTGGGCGGCGAGTACCTCGTCTTCCGGCCGCTTCTCTCGGAGTACGTCGTGTCGATGCCCCGCGGCGCGGCGGTCGTCTACCCGAAGGACTCCGCGCAGATCATCGCGATGGCCGACATCTTCCCCGGTGCCCACGTCGTCGAGGCCGGCGTCGGCTCCGGTGCGCTGACCTGCTCCCTGCTCAGGGCCGTCGGGCCACACGGCAAGGTGTCGTCGTACGAGCGCCGCGAGGAGTTCGCCGACGTCGCCCGCCGCAACGTCACCCAGTTCTTCGGCGGCGACCACCCGGCCTGGCAGCTCACGCTCGGCGACCTGGCCGAGGCGCTGCCGGCCTCCGGCGAGCGGTGCGACCGGATCATCCTCGACATGCTCGCGCCGTGGGACTGCCTCGACGCGGCCGCCGACGCCCTGCTGCCCGGCGGCATCGTCTGCGCGTACGTCGCCACCACGACCCAGCTGTCCAAGTTCGTCGAGGCCGTGCGGGTCCACGGCGGGTTCACCGAGCCCGCGCCGTGGGAGTCCCTCGTCCGCGACTGGCACGTCGAGGGCCTGGCCGTGCGGCCCGGCCACAAGATGATCGGGCACACGGCGTTCCTGGTCACCGCCCGGCGGATGGCGCCGGGGGAGCGGGCGCCGATCAAGAAGCGCCGCCCGGCGCCGGGGGCGTACGGACCGGACTACGCGGGTCCGCGGCCGCCCGGGGTGCCGGAGGCTCCGGCCGAGGACTGACCGCCGCGGAGTGTTGCGGTTTGGTCCCAAACCGCAACGATCCGGGCCGGCCACCTGCAGTTCGTGCCCCACCGACGACTCCCCGCGACACCCCCGGCACCGGCCGCGACCTCGCACACCGCAACCGAAACGTTGCATCGAAAGCGTGGCGAAGCACTTCCGTGCAACACGCCCGCGAGTAGGGTCGTGACAGGAGGTGTGCCACATGACGAGCATGGGTGAAGGCACGGGTAGCCACCGCTCTCCGAGTCGCGAGGAGCTGGAGGAGCAGGTGCGCTACCTCGAGGACGAGGTCCGCGACCTGCGCCGCCGGGCGGTCGACGCACCGGGAGGCGCCGGACGATCCCTCGAGATGCGGCTCGCGGACGCGCAGCGTTCGCTGGCTGCGGTGACCGCGCAGAACGAGCGGCTCGCGAGCACGTTGCGCGACGCGCGTGACCAGATCATGAAGCTCAAGGAGGAGGTCGACCGCCTTGCCCAGCCGCCGGCCGGGTTCGGCACCTTCCTCCAGCGCAACGAGGACGACTCGGTCGACGTGTTCACCGGGGGCCGCAAGCTCCGGGTGACGGTGAGCCCCGCGGTCGACCTCGACACGCTGCGCCGCGGCCAGGAGGTCATGCTCAACGAGGCGCTCAACGTCGTCGCCGCCTTCGACTACGAGACGGTCGGCGAGGTCGTGATGCTGAAGGAGGTGCTCGCCGACGGCGAGCGCGTCCTGGTCATCGCCAACGCCGACGAGGAGCGGGTGGTCAAGCTCGCCGAGCCGCTGCTCGACGAGACCCTGCGGGCCGGCGACTCGCTGCTGCTCGACTCCCGGGCCGGCTACGTCTACGAGAAGGTCCCGAAGTCGGAGGTCGAGGAGCTCGTCCTCGAGGAGGTCCCCGACATCACCTACGAGACCATCGGCGGTCTCGGCAACCAGATCGAGATGATCCAGGACGCCGTCGAGCTGCCCTATCTCTACCCGGAGCTGTTCGCCGAGCACGAGCTGAAGCCGCCGAAGGGCATCCTGCTCTATGGCCCGCCCGGCTGCGGCAAGACCCTGATCGCCAAGGCCGTCGCCAACTCGCTGGCCAAGAAGGTCGCCGCGAAGACGGGCGCCGAGGGGAAGTCGTACTTCCTCAACATCAAGGGCCCCGAGCTGCTCAACAAGTACGTCGGCGAGACCGAGCGGCACATCCGGCTGGTCTTCCAGCGGGCCCGCGAGAAGGCGTCGCAGGGTACGCCGGTCATCGTGTTCTTCGACGAGATGGACTCCCTGTTCCGCACCCGCGGCTCGGGGGTCTCCTCCGACGTCGAGAACACCATCGTCCCGCAGCTGCTCAGCGAGATCGACGGCGTCGAGACGCTGGAGAACGTCCTCGTGATCGGTGCGTCCAACCGCGAGGACATGATCGACCCGGCCATCCTGCGCCCGGGCCGACTCGACGTGAAGATCAAGATCGAGCGCCCGGACGCGGAGTCGGCGCGTGACATCTTCAGCAAGTACCTCACGCCGTCGCTGCCGCTGCACACCGAGGACGTCGCCGAGTTCGGCGGCGACAAGCAGGCCGCCGTCGCCGGCATGATCCAGGCGACCGTCGAGCGGATGTACACCGAGACCGAGGAGAACCGCTTCCTCGAGGTGACCTATGCCAACGGCGACAAGGAGGTCCTGTACTTCAAGGACTTCAACTCCGGCGCCATGATCCAGAACATCGTCGACCGGGCGAAGAAGATGGCCATCAAGGACTTCCTCGACCACGACCAGAAGGGCCTGCGGGTCTCCCACCTGCTCCAGGCCTGCGTCGACGAGTTCAAGGAGAACGAGGACCTGCCCAACACGACCAACCCCGACGACTGGGCGCGGATCTCCGGCAAGAAGGGCGAGCGGATCGTCTTCATCCGCACGCTCATCACCGGCAAGCAGGGCACCGAGCCGGGCCGGTCGATCGACACCGTGTCCGACACGGGCCAGTACCTCTGACAATCCTTGGTCCGGCCTGAGAGGCTGGGCCAGCAAGCAATCGACAACTCCCGAAGGAGCCCCCTGTGGTCAAGAAGCTCGCCCTCGTCGTCCTCGTCGCGCTCGGCGTCACCGCCGCGGTCAAGGTCGCGAAGTCCCGCTGACGCACCCCTGACAGCACGCCCCGGCACGGTTCCGTGCCGGGGCGTCGTCGTACCCGGCGACGTGGCGTGATCCCTGCACGCCGGGTCGGCCTCAGGAGCTGCGCAGGTACCACGCCCGGACGAGCTGGTACGCGCCGTAGCAGGCCAGGCCGACGGCCACGACCACGATCAGCCACGGCCCCAGCGGCTCGTCGCGGAACCGGACGATGGCCTGGTCGAGCCCGGCCTTCTGCTGCGAGTCGTGCTCGAGGGCCGCGCGGCCGACGAGCACGGCGATCACGCCGAACGCCGCGGCGCGGCTCAGGTGTCCAGCGCGGGCGAGCACCTGGACCACCCGACCCACGTCTCCCGTGCGTCCCTCGACCTCGACGTCCTTGCGCCAGCGGTCGGTCAGCCCGCGCCAGGCGCTGGTGACTGCGACGGCCATGACGACGGCCGCCGCAGCCAGCACGAGGAGGGTCCCGAACGGGAGCCGCAACAGGGAGCCCGTCGTACCCCCTCCTCCGCCACCACCGTCGCCCAGCGCGGTCCGGACGGCCAGAGCGGACAGCACCCCGAGTACGACGGCGCGGCCGGCGGAGCCGAGCCGGGCGAGCCAGCGCTTGGCGCCGTCGTCGTCGCGGTGTCCGCCGATCGCCTGGCAGACCTGCCAGACCACCAGGGCAGCCAGTCCGCCGGCGACGAGCCACAGCAGGGCCGAGCCGAGCGGCTTCTGCGCGATCTCCTCCAGCGCCCCGGAACCGGACGCGGAGCCGGACGGGTGGCCGAGGCCGGCCTCGGCGGCGAGCCATCCGATGAGGACGTAGACGACGCCGTACACGACCAGGCCGATGCGGGCCATCCGGTCCAGCACCGGATGGTCGCGGACCTCCCGTGCCGCCCGCCCCGCGGCTTCCCCCGTGGCCGTCATCGCTCCTCCTCGTCCTGCACTACCCGCGCGGGGCACCGGCATCCGCCCGATCGCTGCTGCCCGTCCGGACGGGCAGCAGCGCGGCGCGTGCCCTGCGCCGTAGGCTGGAGTCATGAGCGTGCGCCGAGTGATGGGCACCGAGGTCGAGTACGGCATCTCGGTGCAGGGGCAGCCGACCGCGAACCCGATGGTCGCCTCGTCCCAGGTCGTCAACGCGTACGCCACCGCCACCGTGCGTGCCCGGCGTGCCCGGTGGGACTTCGAGGAGGAGTCGCCGCTGCGCGACGCCCGCGGCTTCGACATGTCGCGCCAGATAGCCGACCCGTCGCAGCTGACCGACGAAGACCTCGGCCTGGCCAATGTCATCCTCACGAACGGTGCCCGGCTCTACGTCGACCACGCGCACCCGGAGTACTCCACGCCGGAGGTGGTCTCGCCACTCGACGTCGTGCGGTGGGACAAGGCGGGGGAGCAGGTGATGCTCGACGCCGCCCGTCTGGCGCAGAACCTGCCCGGCAACCCCGGGATCGTGCTCTACAAGAACAACACCGACAACAAGGGTGCGTCGTACGGCGCCCACGAGAACTACCTGATGCGGCGCTCGACGCCGTTCGCCGACATCGTCAAGCACCTCACCCCGTTCTTCGTGAGCCGGCAGGTCTTCTGCGGCGCCGGACGTGTCGGCAAGGGCCAGGACGGGCGCGGCCAGGGCTTCCAGATCAGCCAGCGCGCCGACTTCTTCGAGGTCGAGGTGGGCCTCGAGACCACCCTCAAGCGACCGATCATCAACACGCGCGACGAGCCGCACGCCGACCCCGAGAAGTACCGCCGGTTGCACGTGATCATCGGCGACGCCAACCTCGCCGAGATCGCGACCTACCTCAAGGTCGGCACCACCTCGCTGGTGCTGGCGATGATCGAGGACCGGTTCATCTCCCGCGACCTCACCGTCGACCTGCCGGTCGCCTCGCTGCGCGCGGTGTCCCACGACCCGACGCTGCGCCACGAGGTGACCCTTGCCGACGGTCGGCACCTGACGGGGATCCAGCTGCAGCTGGAGTACCTCGACCTCGCGAAGAAGTACGTCGAGGACCGCTATGGCTCCGATGCGGACCCGCAGACCGTCGACGTCCTCGCCCGGTGGGAGGACGTGCTGAACCGGCTGGAGTCCGACCCGATGTCGCTCGCCGACCAGCTCGACTGGGTCGCGAAGCTGAAGCTGATCGAGCAGTACCGCTCGCGCGACGGGCTCGCGTGGGACGACGCGAAGCTGCAGCTCATCGACTACCAGTACTCCGACATCCGGCCGGAGAAGGGCCTCTACCACCGCCTGGTCAAGGCCGGCCGGATCCAGCGGCTCCTCACCGACGACGACGTCGAGTCGGCGATGACGAACCCGCCGACGGAGACGCGGGCCTACTTCCGCGGCCGCTGCCTCGAGAAGTACGCCACCGACATCGCCGCCGCGTCGTGGGACTCGGTGATCTTCGACCTTCCCGGCCGCGAGTCGCTGCAACGGGTGCCGACCATCGACCCCCTGCGCGGTACGAAGAAGCACGTCGGCGAGCTGATCGACTCGTGCGAGACCGCCGAGCAGCTGGTCCGGGCGCTCAGCCGCTGAGTGGTGGCCGATCGGCCGGTCGTCGTACCGATGGCCAAACCGTGACCTGACAAGTCACTCGCGCACAGCCAGCAAGTGGATAGGGTTGCGTCATGGCCCAGGAGCAGAAGCAGCCGCGCAAGGCGGAGGAGACCGAGGAGACGACCGAGGCCGTCACCGAGTCCGACGTCGCCGAGCGCAAGGAAGGGCTCGACGAGGACGTCGACGCGATCCTCGACGAGATCGACGACGTCCTCGAGTCCAACGCCGAGGACTTCGTGAAGTCGTTCATCCAGAAGGGCGGCGAGTAGTCGCCCATGAACGACGCGCGCATCCCGGGTGCGTTCCTGCGCCCGGGCACCTCCTCGTTCAGCGACTTCATCGCCGAGAACGCCCCTGACCTGCTCCCGGCGCGCCGCTCGCTCCCTGCGGGCAGCGCGGCCGAGCTCGCCCCACACGGCACCACCATCGTCGCCGCCACCTTCCCGGGTGGCCTGGTGATGGCGGGCGACCGCCGCGCGACGATGGGCAACGTGATCGCCCAGCGCGACATCGAGAAGGTCTTCCCGGCCGACGAGTACTCCGTGGTCGGCATCGCCGGCACGGCCGGGCTCGCCGTCGAGATGGTCCGCCTCTTCCAGGTCGAGCTCGAGCACTACGAGAAGATCGAGGGCACGATCCTGTCCCTCGACGGCAAGGCCAACCGCCTCTCCGCGCTGATCCGCGCCAACCTGGGGATGGCGATGCAGGGCCTCGCCGTCGTCCCGATGTTCGCGGGCTACGACCTCGACCGCGGCGTCGGCCGGATCTTCGGCTACGACGTGACCGGCGGCCGCCACGAGGAGGCGTCCTTCTTCACGGTCGGCTCCGGGTCCCTCTTCGCCCGCGGTGCGCTGAAGAAGCTCTACCGCGACGACCTCAGCCAGGACGACGCCGTGCGTGTGTGCCTCCAGGCCCTGTACGACGCCGCGGACGACGACTCCGCGACCGGCGGACCCGACCTCACCCGCCGGATCTTCCCGGTCGTGTGGGTGGTCACCGCCGACGGCGTCCTGCGCCTGCCCGAGGAGACGCTGTCCGCGCTCGCCGACCAGCTCGTCGGAGCCCGGATGGTGAGGCCCGACGGACCGGTGGCCCCGCTTCCCGGCGGCGGAGAGGAGGCCCAGGCATGAGCACCCCGTTCTACGTCTCGCCCGAGCAGCTGATGAAGGACCGGGCCGACTTCGCCCGCAAGGGCATCGCCCGCGGCCGGTCCCTCGCAGCCGTCCAGTACGCCGACGGCGTGCTCCTCGTCACCGAGAACCCCTCGCAGGCGCTGCACAAGGTGTCCGAGCTCTACGACCGCCTCGCCTTCGCCGCGGTCGGCCGCTACAACGAGTTCGAGAACCTCCGCATCGCCGGGGTCCGCCTCGCCGACATGCGCGGCTACGCCTACGACCGTCGCGACGTGACCGGCCGCGGCCTCGCCAACGCCTACGCCCAGACCCTCGGCACCATCTTCTCCTCGGGCGGCGAGAAGCCCTACGAAGTCGAGATCTTCGTCGCCGAGATCGGCGAGAGCGCCGCCGACGACCAGATCTACCGGCTCACCTACGAGGGCCGTGTCGCCGACGAGCACGGCTACGCGGTGATGGGCGGCGACGCGGAGACGGTGTCGTCGTACCTCCGGGACAACTACGCGGAGGGGGCCGACCTCGCCTCCGCGCTCAAGGTCGCGGTGGCCGCCCTGGGGCACAGCGCCGACGGTGGGCAGGTCCAGGACCGGGTGATCCCGGTCGAGGACCTCGAGGTCGCGGTGCTCGACCGCACCCGCATCCAGCCCCGCAAGTTCCGCCGGATCCTCCCGGCGCGGCTGGCGGAGCTGCTGGGCGAGCGGGGACCGGCCGAGACCGCCCCCGCGGCACACACCTCCGAGACGCCCACCGACCTCCCGCCCACGCCGGCATCCGGCGACAACGGTGGGAACGGTTCGGGCGAGCCGCCGGTGGCGCCGCCGCTGTAGCGGGTTGGGATTGCTGCGGTTCGGCCCGAACCGCAGCACTCAGGGCTCGAGCGACCGCGTCGCCGGCCCCTCCAGAACACCCCCATCCACCCCGAACCGCGACCCGTGCAGCGGGCAGTCCCACGACTGATCGGCGCCGTTCCACGACAGCACCCCACCGAGGTGGGTGCAGCGGGGTGCGTCGTCACGGAACGGGCGGGCGGCGTACCCGCAGGCCAGCTGCCAGCCGACCTCCGCGTTGACCAGCGCGGCGCGGCCGGCGGCGAGCACCTCCCGGGGCGTCCAGCTGCGCAGGGCCGATCCCCACGACGGCACCGCCCCGCCGAGGATGTCGGCCGCGAGCACGAGTGCCGCTGCGGGCGCCGTGCTGAGCCCCCACTTGTCGAAGCCCGTCACCACCTGGATGCGGTGGTCGCCGGGGAGGAGCGGGCCGACGTAGGGGAGCGCGGTGACGGGCGACTGGTCCTGGGCGGACCAGACGTGCCGCACCTCGCTGCCGGGGAAGCAGTGCTCCGCCCACCGCAGGAGCCGTTCGACGTGCCGCTCCGGGGTGCTGCGGCCGGTGACGTGGCCCGAGCCGCCGACCATCAGCAGCTCCTCGCCGTCGGCGCCGCTGACCGACCGCACCGAGCGGACGGCGTGGTCGGCCGACAGGTGCATCCCGGCCGGCTGCCATGACGACGTGAGCGTGGCGGCGTACGAACGCTGCGGCTGGAGGCGCGCGAAGAACGCTCCGCGGTCGAGGATCGGCTGGTTCGTCGCGAGCACCACCTGCCCGGCGTCCACCACGGCGCCGGCGTCCGTCGTCAGGGTCACCCCGTCCCCGTCGTGGACCACCGTGGTCACCCGCGCCCCCTCGTGGAGTCCGGCGCCGGCCGCGACGACGTCGGCCGTCAAGGCCGAGAGCAGCTCCATGGCGTCGAGCTGGAACTGGTCCTCGAGGCGTACGGCGCCACGGACCTCGTAGGGGAGCTCGACGGAGTTGGTCCACTCGACCGGCAGCCCCGCCGTACGGGAGGCCAGCAGCTCGGCCCGCGCCCGGACCTCGCCGACGCGGGTGCCGGCGTACGTCGTCGCATGGCGACCCTCGGCCAGCAGGCCGTGGTCGTCGCAGTACCGCCGCAGCCACGCCTGGCCCTCGCGCCCCGCCTCGACGTACCTGCGCGCCGCCGACGGCGGGTTGGACCGCAGCACCCGGCTGAGCTTGGTGCCCTGCAGGAGGCTCACCTTCCCGGTCGTGTGCCCCGACGTCCCGTCGCCGACACGGCGTGCCTCCAGCACCACGACCGACCGTCCGGCCCGGGCCAGGAGCAGGGCGGTGAGCAGCCCGGCCACACCTGCGCCGACGACCGCGACGTCGCACACCGACCGCGCGGGCGGGGGCGGGAACGGCCCCGGGCGTGCGCGGGTGAACCACACCGGCATGCTGTCGGCGGGTCGGGTCGCGAAGTTCGCGGAGCTGTTCATGCGCGTCCGGTACCCGATGCCGTCCGGGCCAGTAATGTGCATACATGGACCGGCGCATCTTCGGTATCGAGAACGAGTACGGCGTCACCTGCACGTTCCGCGGCCAGCGCCGGCTCAGCCCCGACGAGGTCGCGCGCTACCTGTTCCGCAAGGTCGTCAGCTGGGGACGCAGCAGCAACGTCTTCCTGCGCAACGGTGCCCGGCTCTACCTCGACGTCGGCAGCCACCCGGAGTACGCCACCCCGGAGTGCGACGACGTCGTCGACCTGGTCACCCACGACAAGGCGGGGGAGCGGGTCCTCGAGGGCCTCCTGCTCGACGCCGAGCAGCGGCTGCACGACGAGGGCATCGCCGGCGAGATCTACCTGTTCAAGAACAACACCGACTCGGCCGGCAACTCCTACGGCTGCCACGAGAACTACCTGGTCAGCAGGGCAGGGGAGTTCAGCCGCCTCGCCGACGTCCTGATCCCGTTCCTCGTCACCCGGCAGGTCATCGTCGGTGCAGGCAAGGTGACGCAGACGCCGCGCGGCACGTCGTACGCCGTCAGCCAGCGCGCGGAGCACATCTGGGAGGGCGTCTCCAGCGCCACCACCCGCAGCCGCCCGATCATCAACACGCGCGACGAGCCGCACGCCGACGCCGAGAAGTACCGCCGCCTCCACGTCATCGTCGGCGACTCGAACATGAGCGAGACGACCACGATGCTCAAGGTCGCGTCGTGCGACCTGGTGCTCCGGATGATCGAGGAGGGCGTGGTGATGCGCGACCTCACGATGGAGAACCCGATCAGGGCGATCCGCGAGATCTCCCACGACGTCACCGGCAGGCGCAAGGTCCGGCTGGCCAACGGCCGCGAGGCGAGCGCGCTCGACATCCAGGCCGAGTACCTCACCAAGGCACGCGACTTCGTGGACCGCCGCGGCATCGCCACTCCCGTGATCGAGCGCTCGCTCGACCTGTGGGAGCGCACGCTCAAGGCGGTCGAGTCCGACGACCTGGGCCTCGTCGACCGGGAGATCGACTGGGTCATCAAGTGGAAGCTGATCGACCGCTACCGCGCGAAGCACGGCCTGCCGATGAGCCACCCCCGCATCGCCCAGCTCGACCTCGCCTACCACGACATCCACCGCAACCGCGGGCTCTACTACCTCCTGGAGAAGCGTGGCGCCGTCACCCGGGTGACCAGCGACCTCAAGATCTTCGAGGCGAAGTCGGTGCCGCCCCAGAACACCCGCGCCCGACTGCGCGGCGAGTTCATCCGCAAGGCGCAGGAGCGCCGGCGCGACTTCACGGTCGACTGGGTGCACCTCAAGCTCAACGACCAGGCGCAGCGCACCGTTCTCTGCAAGGACCCGTTCCGCGCGTACGACGAGCGGGTCCAGCGCCTGATCGACGGCATGTAGCCCACCTGACACCCGGGCTCAGGCCGACTGGGTAAGGTTTGCGCGTGCTGAAGCGCCTGCCTCGTCCCGCGACCCTGCTCGTCACCGCGCTGCTGCCGGCCTCCCTCACGCTGGCCGCCTGCGGCAGCAGCGACGAGGAGCTGAAGGGCTTCGACGCCGTCTCGGTCAGCGGCGACGTGGGTGAGGCGCCCAAGATCGACTGGAAGGGCACCCTCGCCCCGGGCGACGCGACCAGCAAGGTCATCGCCAAGGGCGATGGCGACGAGGTCGCCAAGGACGACGTGGTCCTGCTGAACTTCACGATCGCCAACGGCTACACCCACAAGGTCAACTACTCGACGTACGTCGACGACGGCCACGACTACAACGTGGGCTCGCTCGTGAAGGTCGGCGCCAAGGCCGAGCCGCAAAGCGTCGCCGACCTGCTGACGCAGTCGCTCGTCTCCGAGATCAAGCCCGGCACGACCGTCGGTACCCGGATCGCGGTGACCGTCGGCAGCGACAAGCTGCTCAAGGACTACATCGGCAACTCGACGGTCCAGCAGGCCATGGCCTCGATGGACATCGGCAACGAGGACGGCCTGCTGATCGTCGCGGACGTCGCCGCGCTCGCCGGCCCGGCCGGCACCGCCCAGAAGGCGCCGGCCTGGGCGCCGAAGATCGTCGAGAAGGACGGCGTGCCCGCCAGCCTCGACTTCAAGGGCGCCCCCGCCCCGTCGGGCGACCTCGAGGTCGCCACCCTGGTCAAGGGCACCGGCCCGGTCGTCAAGAGCGGCCAGAAGATCCTTGCCAGCTACCTCGGCCAGATCCCGAAGGGGAAGAAGCCCTTCGACGAGAGCTACAGCGACGGGCGCGGCCTCGAGGCCGTCGTCGGCGGCGATGCGGCATCGGTCGTGAAGGGCTGGTCGCAGGGCCTCGTCGGCCTGCCGGTCGGCAGCCGCGTGCTCCTGCAGATCCCGCCGAAGCTGGGCTACGGCAACAAGGCGCAGGGCAAGGACATCCCGGCGAACTCCACGCTCTACTTCGTGGTCGACATCCTCGACGTCGCGGACGTCGAGCCGGCCCCGAAGCCGTCCGAGACCGCCTCGCCGTCCGGCTCGCCGTCGGGCTCGCCCTCCGGGTCTGCCACGGGCTCGCCGTCCTCCACCCCCTCGGAGTAGCGGTCACAGGGCAGAATCGGAACCATGCCCGCACCCAAGAGCGAGCGGCTGCTGAATCTCCTCATCATGCTGCTCGTGCAGCGGCGACCGATCGCCAAGGAGCGCATCCGGGAGCTGCTCTACCCGGACTCGCGCCCGGACGCCTTCGAGAAGATGTTCGAGCGCGACAAGGACGAGCTGCGCAGCCTCGGCGTACCCGTCGACGTGGCCACCATCGATCCCCTCTTCGAGGACGAGGTCGGCTACCGGATCCCGCCCGAGGCGTTCGCCCTCCCCGACGTCGAGCTGACTCCCGAGGAGGCCGCCGTGGTCGGCCTCGCCTCCCGGGTCTGGCAGCACGCCACCATGGCCCAGGCGACCTCGGACGCCGTACGGAAGCTGTCGGCGGCGGGCATCGACGTCGACCTCGACGCCCTCGACATCGCCCAGCCGCTGCTCACCGCGGAGGAGCCGGGCTTCGAGAAGTGCTGGCTCGCCGTCTGCGAACGCACCGAGATCGAGTTCGACTACCAGCGCCCGGGCGCGGACGCGCCTCTGACGCGCCACGTCCAGCCGTGGGGAGTGGTCCGCCACGCCGGCCGCTGGTATCTCGTCGGCTACGACCGCGACCGCGCCGACGAGCGCGTCTTCCGGCTCTCCCGCGTCCAGGGCGAGGTGCGCCTCGTCGGCCCGCCGGGTGCGTACGACGTCCCGGAGGACACCGACGTCCGCTCGATCGCGCGACGGCTGGCCCCGCCGACCGCCACCGAGCACGCCGTGCTGCTCGTGCGTGAGGGTGCCGGGCACGGCTTCCGGCGGTCCGCGACCAGGGTCGAGGTCGGCGTACCGGGGCCGGACGAGCGCACCCGCTGGGACCGAGTCGAGCTGGTCCGACAGGCGCAGGGTCTCGCGGACGACGTCCTCGGGCACGGGCCGGACGTGGTGATCCTGGAACCAGCCGCTGTCCGGGCCCAGGTCGTCGCTCGGTTGACGGAGGTCGTCGGATGCGCGTCGTGAGTGTTGCGGTTTGGTCCCAAACCGCCACTTCTGATCCCCCCACGCTGCAGTTCCTGCCCCATCGACGCACCTCACGAGGCACCCGATGAGCCGCGCCACCCCACCCCCCTCCGGCGCCCGCGACCAGGTCGCCCGCCTGCTCACGCTCGTCCCGTTCCTCCACCACCGCGACGGGGTGCGCCTCGACGAGGCCGCCCGCCTGCTCGGTACCACGTCCGACCAGGTCCTGCGCGACCTCAAGGTGCTCTTCATGTGCGGCCTGCCCGGCGGGCTCCCGGGCGACCTGATCGACGTCGACCTGGACGCCATCCAGACCGAGCAGGGCGGGGTCATCACCGAGGGCGTCATCCGGGTCGAGAACGCGGAGTACCTCGACCGACCGCTGCGCCTCAGCGCCACGGAGGCCTCGGCGATCATCGTGGCGCTGCGCATGCTCCGCGACACCTCGACCGGTGACACCCGGGCCCTGGTCGCCCGGGTGCTCGACAAGCTCGAGGGTGCGGCGGCGACCGCCGGTGCCGCGCACGTGGCGGTCACGCCGTCGCCGCGCGACGCGGAGCAGGTCGCGATCGTGGAGCGGACCCGTGAGCTCAACGACGCCGTCGAGGCGGGCCGTCAGGTGCGGCTGACCTACTACGTACCCTCCCGCGACGAGGAGTCGGAGCGCGTCGTCGACCCGCGCGGCGTGGTGACGCACGGCGTCTTCTCCTATCTCGACGCCTGGTGCCACCGGGCGGAGGGGGAGCGGCTGTTCCGGCTGGACCGGATCACCAAGCTCGAGGTCCTCGACTCACCGACCGCGACCGACCCGCAGCCGCCGCGGGACCTCAGCGACGGCCTGTTCGCCGACGTCGAGGGGCCCGACCAGGTCGTCGCCACACTGCGGCTGGCGCCGGAGGCGCGCTGGGCGACGGAGTACTACCCCGTCCGCGACGTGCGCATCGACCCCGACGGGACGGCCGAGGTCGACCTCGTCGTCGTGGACCGCAGGTGGCTCAACCGGCTCCTGCTCCGCCTCGCGCCGTACGCCGAGGTGGTGACCCCCGAAGAGTTCACCGACTCTTTCACGACCAGTGCACAGGACACACTCAGGCTCTACGGGTGACGTGGGCGTAGCATGGTGCCTGTCCGTCGTACCCCGTGAAGTGAGAGTTGGTCCCCACGATGTCTGCCCTGATCGGAATGCCCCAGGGAGCCGAGTGGCTCATCATTCTGGCCATCGTGATCCTCGTGTTCGGGGCCGCCAAGCTCCCCGACCTCGCGCGGGGCACCGGCCAGGCGCTGCGGATCTTCAAGGCCGAGACCAAGGGCCTCAAGGACGACGACAAGAAGCCGGCCGCGCCGGCCTCCACCGGCGAGCTCAACGCCGCCGACGACATCGCCGAGGGCGAGATCGTCGACGAGCACCGCGAGAAGAACGCCTGATCCGACCACCCGCAGGTCCACCTCCATGTCGCTGCCCGGGGTCGCCCGGCTGTTCATCGGCAAGCCGGTCCACCCCGTCGGCCAGGACGGCCGGATGGCGCTGTCCGACCACCTCCGGGAGCTGCGCGCGCGCCTCCTGAAGTCGGTCTTCACGATCCTCGTGGCCTTCGTGGTCGCGCTGTTCTTCTTCGACCCGATCTTCGCGGTCATCAACGAGCCCTACCAGCAGGCCCGCGAGGCGCTGGGCGCCGACCGCACGGTGGCCACGGCCAACGGCATCGGCGGGCCCTTCCTGCTCTACCTCAAGCTGTGCGGCATCACGGCCGTCGTCGCGACCAGCCCGGTCTGGCTCTACCAGATCTGGGCGTTCATCCTCCCCGGCCTGCACCGGGAGGAGAAGCGCTGGACGCTGGTCTTCGCGATCGTCGCCGGCCCGCTGTTCATCGCCGGCATCGTCCTGGGCTACGTCACCCTGCCCAAGGGCCTGGAGATCCTGATCGGGTTCACCCAGGCGGACCTCACCAACCTGGTGGAGTTCAACGACTACCTGTCGTTCTTCGTGCGCACCCTCCTCGGCTTCGGGATCGCCTTCGAGATCCCCGTCTTCGTCGTCCTGCTCAACCTCGCGGGCATCGTCAAGGGCAAGTCGCTGGGCGCCCACCGGCCGTGGATGATCGTCGGCTGCTTCATCTTCGCCGCCGTGATGACCCCCTCCGGCGACCCGTTCACGATGACCTTCATGGCCGTCCCGATGGTCATCCTCTTCCTCATCTCCGAGGTGATCGCGCGGGTCAACGACAAGCGCCGGGCCGGCCGCGCCATCAACGCGGGCCTCTCGCCCGACGAGGCGAGCCCGCTCGACCTCTGAGCGCACAACCCGCGGGCCCTGACGATGACCGGCCGCTAACCTTCACCCTGTGCCTCGTGTCGTCGTGCTGACCAACCCGACCTCGGGCAAGGGGCGCGCGGCACGGGTGCGGGACGAGGCCCTGCCGCGCTTCCACGGCGCCGGCTGGCAGACCACGGCGCTCACCAGCCGCAGCGCCGACGACGCGCTCGACCTCGCGCGCGTCGCCGCCGCCGAGCGTCCCGAGGTGCTGGCCGTCTGCGGGGGCGACGGGATGGTCAACATCGCGATGCAGGCGCTCGCCGGGACCGGCGTACCGCTCGGCATCCTCCCCGCGGGCACCGGCAACGACTTCGCCCGCTACTTCGACGTCCCGCTCGGCGACCCTGCCGCGGCCGCCTCCCGGATCGTGCACGCCACGACGCGCACGGTGGACCTCGCGCGGATCGGCGAGCGCTACTTCGGCGGGGTCCTCGCCGCCGGCTTCGACGCCGTGGTCAACGAGCGCGCCAACCGGATGCGCTGGCCCAGGGGGCAGATGCGCTACAACCTCGCCACGCTGGCCGAGCTTCGTGTCTTCCAGCCGCTCAAGTACCTCCTCGAGCTCGACGGCGAGGAGCGCAGCGTGGAGGCGATGCTGGTCGCCGTCGGCAACGGGCCGTCCTTCGGCGGCGGCCTGCGCATCACCCACGGAGCCGAGCTCGACGACGGTCTGCTCGACGTCGTCCTCATCAAGCCACTGAGCCGGCGGGAGCTGGTCCGGACCTATCCCAAGCTCTTCGACGGGAGCCACGTGAAACATCCGCAGTACGAGCACCACCGCGTGAAGCGGGTGACGGTCGCGTGCGCCGGCATCGTCGGGTACGCCGACGGCGAGCGCTTCGGCCCGCTGCCCCTCACCGTGGAGGCGGTCCCCGGCGCGTTGGCGGTGCGCGCATGAGCGACCGCAACGCCGATCGCGCCCACGACCGCGCCCGTGACGACGAGCAGCAGCCCGGGGCTGCGGAGCGCTACGCGTCGTACCGTCGCGACAAGGGCCACCCGGTCTTCCGCGACTTCGCCGCCGGCTTCCCATTCCCGCTCGACGACTTCCAGGTCGAGGGCTGCAAGGCCGTCGAGGACGGCGACGGGGTGCTCGTCGCCGCGCCGACCGGCGCCGGCAAGACGGTCGTGGGGGAGTTCGCGGTCCACCTCGCGCTGGAGACGGGGCGCAAATGCTTCTACACGACCCCGATCAAGGCGCTGTCGAACCAGAAGTACAGCGACCTGGTGGACCGGTACGGCGCCGAGAACGTCGGCCTGCTGACCGGCGACACCACGGTCAACGGCGAGGCGCCGGTCGTCGTCATGACGACCGAGGTGCTGCGCAACATGCTCTACGCGCGATCGCGCACCCTCGTCGGCCTCGGCTTCGTGGTGATGGACGAGGTGCACTACCTCGCCGACCGTTCGCGCGGCGCGGTGTGGGAGGAGGTGATCATCCACCTGCCCGAGTCGGTGTCGGTGGTGTCGCTCTCCGCGACCGTCTCCAACGCCGAGGAGTTCGGCGAGTGGCTGGAGACCGTTCGTGGCTCCACCCGGACGATCGTCGCCGAACGGCGCCCCGTTCCGCTCTTCCAGCACGTGATGGTCGGCCGTCGCCTGCTCGACCTGTTCGCCTCCTCCGACGTCGACGCGGCCGCCGGGTTCGTGCGCGAGGGAGCACCGGTCAACGACGAGCTGATGAAGCTGGCCCGCGACGACTGGGCGAGCAGCCGCCTGATGCGCGACCGCCGCTCACCCCGCAAGGGCAACCCCGGCTCGTCGAAGAACCCGCGCTCGGTCGGCAGCGGCCGGCGGATCTGGATCCCGTCGCGCCTCGACGTCATCGACCAGCTGCAGCGCAAGAACCTGCTGCCCGCCATCGACTTCATCTTCAGCCGGGCCGGCTGCGACGCCGCCGTCCAGCAGTGCCTCGACGCCAACCTCCGGCTCACCGACGGCGAGGAGCGCGACGAGGTTATCGCGTACGTCGAGCGCACCCTCGGCGGCCTGCCGTCCGACGACCTCCACGTGCTCGGCTACCACGACTTCCTCGACGCCGCCTCCCGCGGCGTCGCCGCGCACCACGCGGGCATGCTCCCGGCGTTCAAGGAGTGCGTCGAGGAGCTCTACCTCCGCGGCCTGGTCAAGATCGTCTTCGCCACCGAGACCCTGGCGCTCGGCATCAACATGCCGGCGCGCACCGTGGTCCTCGAGAAGCTGACCAAGTGGAACGGCGAGACGCACGCCGACATCACGCCGGGGGAGTACACCCAGCTCACGGGCCGCGCCGGCCGCCGAGGACTCGACGTCGAGGGGCACGCCGTCGTGCTCTGGCAGCCCGGCATGAACCCGCGGGAGCTGGCCGGCCTCGCCTCGACCCGGACCTACCCGCTGCGCTCGAGCTTCCGGCCGTCGTACAACATGGCGGTCAACCTGGTGCACTCCTACGGACGCCACCGGGCGCGGGAGCTCCTCGAGCAGTCCTTCGCGCAGTTCCAGGCCGACCGCGCCGTCGTCGGGCTCGCCCGCCAGCAGCGCAAGGCCGAGGACGCGCTCGCCGGCTATGCCGAGGCCGCCCAGTGCCACCTCGGCGACTTCATGGAGTACGCCGCCCTGCGCCGTCGCATCTCCGAGCTCGAGAAGGAGTCCAGCAAGGTCCGCCGGAACGACCGGCGCAGCGAGGCCGAGGCGTCGCTCGAGCGGCTCAAGCCCGGCGACATCGTCGTGGTGCCGGTCGGCAAGTTCGCCGGTCCCGCGGTCATCGTCGACCCGGGCCTCTCCGAGCACGGGCACCGCCCCCTCGTGATCACCGCGGAGCGGCAGGGCCGCAGGCTGGCGATGATGGACTTCCCGACTCCGGTGGAGCCGGTCGCCAAGATCCGGCTGCCGCGCAAGCTCGACCCGCGCAACCCGCACCAGCGCAAGGACGTCGCACAGGCCGTCCGCGAGGCCGTGCGCGGGCTGCCGCTGTCGGTCACCCGCCCCAAGGCGGAGCGGGGCCAGGTCGACCCCGAGATCGCCCAGCAGATCGCGGCACTGCGCGCCCAGGTCCGCGAGCACCCCTGCCACGGCTGCGCGGAGCGCGAGGACCACGCCCGGTGGGCCGAGCGGTGGGCGAAGCTCGACAAGGACACCCAGACGCTGTCGCAGCGGATCGAGCGGCGTACCAACACCGTGGCGCGCACCTTCGACCGCGTCTGCGAGGTGCTGGAGGCGCTCGAGTACCTCGACGGCGACGAGGTCACCGAGCGCGGGCGCGGCCTGATGCGGATCTACTCCGACCTCGACCTGGTCGCGGCGGAGGCGCTGCGCAGTGGGCTGTGGGACGACCTGTCCCCGGCCCAGCTGGGCGCCGTGCTGTCGGCGCTGGTCTACGAGGCCCGCCGTCCCGAGGACGGACCGCCCAACGTCCCCGGCGGCGCGATCGGGACCACGATCGACGCGATGACCCGGTTGTGGGGCGAGCTGGAGCGGCTCGAGCGCGAGCACCGGCTCGACTTCCTCCGCAAGCCCGACGGCGGCTTCGCGTGGACGGCCTACCGCTGGGCCGAGGGCCAGGACCTCGACGAGGTGATCACCCGCAACGACCAGACCGCGGGCGACTTCGTGCGCCAGATGAAGCAGCTGATCGACTTCGCCGGGCAGATCGCCGACGCCGCGGCCGGCACGCCGGTGCGGGACAACGCACGGGCACTGGTGAAGCTGCTGCGGCGGGGGATCGTCGCGGGCGACTGACGTCCGGCGTACTGCGACCCGACCAGGCCCGGGACCCCCGTCGATCGGGCACGACTGCAGCCGTCCCGGCCGCTTTGCTGCGGTTTGGGACCAAACCGCAACTCTCAGCAGCACCCGGCAGCGCCACCCACGGGAACCCTCAGCCGAGTCCCTCGGACGCGACCCCCGCCTCAGCCGCCCGCAACCGGGCCGCGTACTCGACGCCCCGGGGCGACAGCGCCACCACCGAGCGCCGCTTGTCGCCCGGGTCGATGCGGCGTACGACGATGCCCCGCTCGACCAGCTTGTCCATGTACCGCGTCAGGCTGGCGGCAGGTACGACGGCCAGCGTCGCGATCTCACCCATCCCGAGGCCCGGCTCGGCGCCGATCACGGCGATGATGCGCCAGTGATCCATCGTGAGGCCGTGCTCGGCCAGCAGCGGTCGCAGGGCGCCGCGCAGCCGCGCCTCGACCTGGCGCACGTGCACGGCGAGGCTGCTCCCGGGCTCTCCCGAGTGCAGGGACTGCGGCTGGGTCACGGCGATCTCCTCGGTCGGATTGTGACAATCGCGTGAACGACGCTGCCACGCCGCGGCGTCGGCACTATCCTAGGGCGGACCACGAAGACCCCCGGTTGATCCGTCGCCCGCAACGTCGCCGGCAGCACCAGCCGACGCCCCGCACGGAGGTCCCCGTGCTTCGCACGCGCCCAGACGACGTCCTCCCGGTTGCCTTCGTGGTCCCCCTGCAGGGGCCGACCGGCATCTACGGCCCGTCCTGCCTGGCGTGCGGCGAGCTGGCGGCCGAGCAGCTGAACGCCGGCTCGGGCATCGCCGGGCGCCGCGTCGAGCTGGTCGTGGTCGACGGCGGACGCGACCCGGACCTGGTGGCGGACGAGGTCGGCCGGCTGGTCGACACGGGCGCGGTCGAGGCCGTGGCGGGCTGGCACACCTCGGCCGTGCGCCAGGCGATCACCCGTCGTGTCGGGGGTCGCGTCGTCTACGCGTTCGGCGCCATGCACGAGGGCGGCGACTCCACGCCCGGCGTGTTCATGATCGGCGAGCGCCCGATCAACCAGCTGCTGCCCGCGGCGCACTGGATGCGCGAGGAGCTGGGCGTCGGTCGCTGGGCGATCCTCGGCAACGACTACGTGTTCCCGCGGGTGACCGGGACGACGGCCCGCCTCGCCCTGCAGGGCACCGCCTCGGAGATCGTCAGCGAGACCTACGTGCCGCTCGGCACGAGCGACTTCGCCGGCGTGATCAGTGAGCTCGAGCGGCAGCCGGTGGACGGCGTGATCATGCTGCTGATGGGGCAGGACGCCGTGCACTTCAACCGGCAGTTCGCCCGGGCGGGCCTCACCGCGGCGCTCCCGCGGCTCAGCCCGGCGGTCGAGGAGAACACGCTGCTCGCCGCCGGTGCGGACGCGAGTGAGGGCCTGTACGCCGCGGCGGCGTACTTCGACGGGATGGACACCGTCGAGAGCTCGACCCTCGCCCGGGACTACTACGCGCGCTGGGGCCGGTGGGCGCCGGCGCTCAACGCCGTCGGGGAGTCCTGCTACGAGGCCATCTCGTTCCTCGCCCGCGTCGGCGAGGTGTGCGGCTCGCTGACCGTCGACGCGGCGGCCTCGCTGCCCTCGGGCCACTTCTACTCCAGTCCCCGCGGCCTGATGCGCCTGGACGGGAACCTGCTCGACCAGGACGTCTACCTCGCCGCTGCGGACGGGCTCGAGTTCCGCGTCGAGCAGCAGATCGCGCGCGCCCACTAGCTGCACCCGCTGATCTCGTCCCACGCGCCGGTGAGCTCGACGTCGTGGACCTGCTGGCCGAGCCGCCGCCACAGGACGGCACCGGGGCGGTCGAGGTCGTAGCGGTGGAGGTCGTCGGGAGTCTCCGGCACGTCCGCACCGACCGACAGCACGCTCGTCACGACCCGGGAGCCCCCGAGCATCCACGGCGCGGACGCGGCGTCGAGCGGCAGGTCCTCGACCAGCACCGGACCGGCGGGGTCGTGGACGGTGGTGGTCTGCCGGACCGATCCCGGCTGCTCGCCGTACCGCCCGAGCACGAGGGTCTCCCGCAGCGCCAGGCGTGCGCCGGCAGCGCACCGCACGCGCACCGCACGCGCGACCTCGGCCCCCGCCGCCACGACGAAGGGGAGCCCGCCCCACCGCAGGGTCGCTCCCGCGGCGAGGTCGACCCGCACGTCCCAGCGGGCGGCGGAGCCGCGCATGTCGTAGGCGACGGTGCCGCCCGTCTCGACGAGGTCGACCTCGAGCCCTTCGCCGACCGACACGTCGATCTCGATCGCGTCGCCGGCGAGGAGCAGCGCACCTTCCGGAACGAGGGCGACCCGTGCCCTCGCGGCGGCGTGCTCGACCACCACGGCGCGCAGTGCCGACGCCGTCGGGTCCGAGCGGGTGACGGCCGTGCGCACCTGGCAGCGCCCGCCGGAGGGACCGGCGGAGATGCGCAGGCGGGTCCGGCCGAGGCGCTCAGTGCTCGTGAGCATGCTCACCGGCGTGCGAGTGCGCGGCCATCGGGCCGGGATCCACCGGCACCAGCAGGCCGTGCTGGTGGGAGGAGCGGACCTCGAGGACCCAGGCGACGATCGCGTCGATGCTCGCCCGGTCGGTCCGGGAGAGGGCGATGACCGGTCGCCCGTCGCGGGCCGCGACGGCGTCGGCCTTCATCTGCACGACGTCCACGCCGACGTACGGCGCCAGGTCGGTCTTGTTGACCACCAGCAGGTCGGCCCGCTCGATCCCCGGTCCGCCCTTGCGTGCGACGTCGCCACCGCCCGCCACGTCGAGCACGAACACCTGCGCGTCCACGAGCGCGGGCGAGAAGGTGGCCGTCAGGTTGTCGCCGCCGGACTCGAGGAGCACCAGGTCGAGGTCGGGGTAGTCGCGCTCGAGCTCCTCGACCTCCAGCAGGTTGGCGCTGATGTCGTCGCGGATCGCCGTGTGCGGGCAGGCACCCGTCTCGACCGCGCGGATGCGATCGGCTGCCAGGACCCCGGCGGAGCGCAGGAAGCGGGCGTCCTCGTCGGTGTAGATGTCGTTGGTGACGACGGCGAGGCTGAGCCGGTCGGACAGCTCGCGGCACAGCAGCGCGATGAGCGAGCTCTTGCCGGTGCCGACGGGCCCGCACACGCCCAGCCGGAGCGGGCGCTCGACGTGGGCATGGGCGTGGTCGTGGTGATGGTGCTCAGGCACGGAACAACCTCCTGGTGGTGCGGGCATGGGCCTGCGCCCACACCTCGATCTGGGGGACCCCGACGGCGGGGATGTCGTCGGGCTCGGCGACGCCGGCGGTCGCCGTGACCAGGTCCTCGACGAGCGGCAGCGCGTCGACCACCCATCCCGTGACGGCCGCCGGGTCGAGGGGGAGCAGCTTGAGCGCCGCGGCGCAGACGGTCTGCACGTCGTCGTACGCGACGAGGCGGGCGAGCGCCTCCGCGCCGATCCCGAGGCCGGCCGCCACGGCGCCGAGCGCCACCGCCCTGCTCGCGCCGGGGACCGCCTGCAGCGGCGCCGCGGCGTCCGGCCACACCTGGGCGCACAGGCGCAGCAGGGTCCGGGCCTGCACCCGCGACGCGCTGCGGACCGCCGGCGCGACGGTCCGCGCCGCCCAGGCCGTCTCCACGTCCGCCAGCGGCGTCCGGTCCAGCACCGCCCGCCGGGCCGCGAGCGCCGTGCCCGCCTCGACCCGGGTGACGCCCCGCAGCCGCGTCCGGAGGTACGACGGCACGTCGGCCGCTCCCAGACCAGCCATCACGGCGCCCTCGAGCGTGCCGGACTGGGTGTGCCCCGCGACGGGCAGCCGCGCGTCGGCGAGCAGCAGGGTGAGCAGGTCGGGGTGGGCCATCGCGGTCTCAGAACATCGAGTACAGCTGCGCCAGGGGCAGCTCGGTGGCCGGGGCCGGCACGATCCGCTCGCCGTCGACGTCGATCGCGAAGGTCTCCGGGTCGATGTCGATCCGCGGCAGCGCGGTGTTGTTGGCCATGTCGGCCTTGGTGACCGCTCGCGTCGGCTTCACCGCCGCGAGCCGGCGACGCAGCCCCAGCCGGTCGGCGAGGCCGTCCTCCAGCGCCGCAGGCGACACGAAGGTCACGCCGTGCGCGCTGCCGTCGTCGCCGAGGGTGGGCCGCATCAGCACCGGCTGCGGTGTCGGGATGGAGGCGTTCGGGTCCCCGAGTGCCCCCCACACGAGCGCTCCGGACTTCATCACCACCTGCGGCCGGATCCCGAAGAAGCGCGGGTCCCAGAGGACGAGGTCGGCGAGCTTGCCGGGCTCCACCGAGCCGACCTCGTGGTCGATGCCGTGCGCGACGGCCGGGTTGATCGTGTACTTCGCGACGTAGCGCCGGGCCCGCGCGTTGTCCGCCGGCCCCTCGGCGAGGTCGCCGTGGGCGCCGTAGCGGGCCTTCATGACGTGCGCGACCTGCCAGGTCCGGCAGACCACCTCGCCGATGCGGCCCATGGCCTGCGCGTCGGACGACGTGATCGAGAGGGCCCCGAGGTCGTGCAGCAGGTCCTCCGCGGCGATCGTGGTGGCCCGGATCCGGGACTCGGCGAACGCGAGGTCCTCGGGGACCTGCGGGTTGAGGTGGTGGCAGACCATCAGCATGTCGAGGTGCTCGGCGACCGTGTTGACGGTGTGCGGCAGCGTCGGGTTGGTCGAGCCGGGGATCACGTGCGGCAGCGAGGCCACGGTGAGGATGTCCGGCGCGTGCCCGCCACCCGCGCCCTCGGCGTGGAAGGCGTGGATGCCCCGACCGGCGATCGCGGCGATGGTCGACTCGACGTAGCCGGCCTCGTTGAGGCTGTCGGAGTGCAGTGCGACCTGCAGGCCGAACTCGTCCGCCGCGCGCAGCGAGGCGTCGATGGCCGCGGGCGTCGATCCCCAGTCCTCGTGCACCTTGTAGCCGGCCGCGCCGCCCAGCGCCTGCTCGGCGAGCCCGCCGGCGCTGACCGTGTTGCCCTTGCCGAACAGCAGGATGTTCAGCGGCACCGAGTCCAGCGCCCGGTGCACGGTCGCCAGGTGCCACGCACCGGGCGTCACCGTGGTGGCCTTCGAGCCCTCGGACGGGCCGGTGCCGCCACCCGCGATGGTGGTGATGCCGGTGGCCAGCGCCTCCACCAGCTGCGAGCGGGAGAGCAGGTGCACGTGCACGTCGATGGCGCCCGCGGTGAGGATCTTGCCCTCGCCGGCGACCACGTCGGTCCCGGGACCGATCACGAGGTCGGGGTGGACGCCGTCGGCGATGTCGGGGTTGCCCGACCGGCCCAGCGCCACGATCCGCCCGTCCTTGATCCCCACGTCGGCCCGGACGACGCCCCAGTGGTCGAGCACCAGCGCGTTGGTGATGACCGTGTCGAGGGCGCCCTCGGCCGACGTGCGCGTCGACTGCGCCATCGACTCCCTGATCGACTTGCCGCCGCCGAAGACCGCCTCCTCGCCGCCGACCACCCAGTCCTGCTCGACCTCGATCCACAGGTCGGTGTCGCCGAGCCGGACCTGGTCGCCGACGGTCGGGCCGTACAGGGCGGCGTACGCCGCACGGCTGATCTCAACCATCGAGCCGGCCTCCGTCCGTGCGCACCTGGATGCCCGGCACCACCCGCGCTCCCCGGAGCGCGACGATCGCGACCTCCTGGGACGCGCCCGGCTCGAACCGGCGTGACGTCCCCGAGGGGATGTCCAGCCGGAAGCCGTACGCCGCCGCACGGTCGAAGTCGAGGGCGGCGTTCACGTCGGGCAGGTGGATGTGCGAGCCGATCTGCACCGGCCGGTCGCCGGTGTTGGTGACCACCAGCAGGCCACGCTCGTCGGGGGAGCGGTCCGCGTTCAGCACGACCGTGCCGGGTGCGGTCCGGGTGGCGCCCGGTCCGTCGCTCACGATGCCCATGGGTGCTCGCTCCTCACGCGATCGGGTGGTGGAGAGTGACGAGCTTGCGCCCGTCGCGGAAGGTGGCCTCGACCTGGACGTCGACCAGCATCTCGGGGACGCCGGCCATGACCTGCTCGCGGCGCAGCACGTCGCGGCCGCGCTCCATCAGGTCCGAGACCAGCGCACCGGCGCGGGCCTCCTCGATGACCCAGCAGGACAGCAGGGCGACCGCCTCGGGGTAGTTGAGCCGGACCCCGCGGTCCAGCCGGTCCCGGGCGACCATGCCGGCGACGCTCAGCAGCAGCTTCTCCGTGTCGGAGGGTGTCAGGTGCATGGCCTCAGACTGCCATCGCCGTACGAACCGCCTCGAGCGCTCCGGCGCCGCCGGCACCGCTCGAGGTGACCCGGCCCGACTCCAGCACGTAGTAGGCGTCGGTGCTGCGCAGGGCGAAGCCGACGTGCTGCTCGACCAGCAGGACCGACAGGTCCCCCCGCGCCGTGAGCGCGGTGATGACCGCCTCGATCTCGGCGACCACATTGGGCTGGATGCCCTCGGTCGGCTCGTCGAGGATCAGCATCCGCGGCTTGGTCAGGAGCGTCCGCGCGATCGCGAGCTGTTGGCGCTGGCCTCCGGAGAGCAGACCCGCCCTGCGTGCGAGCAGGTCACGCAGCGCCGGGAAGGTGTCCAGCACCTCGTCGATCGCCGCCCGGTCGGTGCTGACCAGCTGCAGGTTCTCCAGGGTCGTCATCTGGGGGAACGACAGCTGGCCCTGCGGGACGTAGCCCAGGCCGCGCGCCACCCGCTTGTTCGGGCGGAGCCGGGTCACGTCCTCGCCGTCGAGCAGCACCTGCCCGCGCATCACCGGCAGCAGACCCACCGCGACGCGCAGCACCGTGGTCTTGCCCGCGCCGTTGTGACCCATCACGGCGACGGCGCCGCCATCGGGGACCTCCAGCGACACGTCCTCCAGGACGCGGGTGCGGCCGTAGCCGGCGCTCACCCCTCGCAGCTCAAGCATGGTCGACCTCCTCGCTCGCCTCGGCGGCACTCGTCTCGGCCTGTCGGCCCAGGTAGACCTCCTGGACCCGCGGATCGGCCTGGATCTCCGCCACCTTGCCCTCGGCCAGCACCTTGCCGGCATGCATCACGGTCACCACGTCGGCGTAGCTGCGGACGAACTCCATGTCGTGCTCGATCACGACGATGGTCCGCTCGCGGCCGATCCGCCGCAGCAGCTCGCCGGTCTCGGCCCGCTCCTCGGCGCTCATGCCGGCCACCGGCTCGTCGAGCAGCATCACCCGGGCGTCCTGCACCAGCAGCATCCCGATCTCGAGCCACTGCTTCTGGCCGTGGGCCAGGACTCCCGCGGGCTTGTCGCGCAGGTCCGCGAGCCCGATGGTCTCCAGCGCCTCCTCGACGTACGACGGCGTGCCGCGCCGGGCGAGCGCCATCCTCCACGCCGACCGGTGGACCCCGCCGGCGATGTCGAGGTTCTGCAGGACCGAGAGGCCCTCGAACACCGTCGCCGTCTGGAAGGTGCGGCCGATGCCGGCGCGCACGATCCGGTGCGACTTGGTGTGCAACAGGTCCCGGTGGCGGTACCGGGCCAGCCCGGTGGCGGGCACGAGCCCGGTCACCGCGTCCACGAGCGTGGTCTTGCCGGCCCCGTTGGGCCCGATCAGGAAGTGCAGGCGGCCCTGCAGCAGGGTCAGGTCGACCCCGTCGATGGCCTTGAAGCCATCGAACTCGACGCTCAGCCCCCGGATCTCCAGGTAGTCGTCGTTCATCGGGCGACCTCCAGGTCGTCGACCGCCGGCTCTGCCGTGCGGTGCTTCGGGACGGCGGGGGAGCGGACCACCGAGCGCAGCCGTCCGAGGGCCTGGGACCAGACGCTGCCGAGACCGGCGGGGAAGAACAGGATCACGACGATGAACAGCAGGCCCAGGAAGTAGGTCCACTGGTCCGGGAAGGACTCCGAGAGCGACGTGCGTCCGTAGCCGACGGCGAGCGCACCCAGCGCCGGACCCAGCAGGAGTGCGCGTCCGCCGAGCGCGACGCCGGCGATCAGGAAGATCGACGCGGTCGCGTCGACGTCGGACGGCGAGATGATGCCGGTGATCGGCGCGAAGAGGGCGCCGCCAACGCTCGCCATCACCGCGGCGACCACGAAGGCGACCAGCTTGATGTTGGCCGGGTCGTGCCCCAGGAAGCGGACGCGCTCCTCGGCGTCCCGGGTCGCGACCAGCAACTCGCCGAAGCGGCTGCGGTAGAGCTGCCACACCACGAGCAGGCAGGCCACCAGCACGGCCGCGGCGATCGAGTAGATCATCTTCTTGTTCACCGGGTCGTAGAGGTTGTAGCCGAAGAACACGGTGAACTGGTTGAGCCCGTTGAAGCCGCCCGTCTGCTTGATGGTCGCGATCAGCAGGGTCGCGAACGCGACCGCCAGCGCCTGGGTGAGGATCGCGAAGTAGGCGCCCTTGACCCGCCTCTTGAAGATTGCCCAGCCGAGGATCGCGGTAGCGACCGCCGGGAGGGCGACGATGGCGAACAGGGTGAAGGCGCCGCTGCGGAAGGGCTCCCACCAGCCGGGCATCGTGCCGTCGCCGTACAGGACCATGAAGTCGGGGATGGCGTCCGGGCCACCCGTGGCCATCGCGGCCTCGAGCTTGAGGTGCATGGCCATCGCGTAGCCGCCGAGGCCGAAGAAGACGCCCTGGCCCATGACGAGCATGCCCCCGCGCCCCCACGCGAGGCCGATGCCGACGCCCGCGATCGCCCAGCAGACGTACTTGCCGAGATTGTTGAGCCGGAACGGGCTGAGCACGGCCGGCGCGACGACGAGCAGGGCGATCGCGATCAGGGCGATGCCGACGAGCGGTCCCCACTTCTGCAGGTGCTTCATGCGAGCCCCCTGGTACGCACGGTGAACAGGCCCTGGGGCCGGAGCTGGAGGAAGACCACGACGAGCCCGAAGGTGACCACCTGGGCCATGCTCGAGCTGTACCAGTCGGTCAGGTACGCGGTGACGATGCCGACGGCGAAGGCCGCGATCACCGTGCCCTTGAGCTGGCCGAGACCGCCGGCCACGACGACGAGGAACGCCGAGATGATGTACGTCGTCCCGAGGTTCGGGTTCGTGCCGGAGATGAGGGACACGGCGACGCCGCCGATGCCCGCCAGGCCGGAGCCGACGAAGAAGGTGACCCGGTCGACGGTGCGCGTGGAGACGCCCATCGTCTCGGCGAGGTCGCGGTTCTGCACGGTCGCCCGGATCTGGCGTCCGTAGGCGGTGTACTTCAGCAGTGCGCCGAGGGCTCCGAGCGCGGCGAGCGCGAGCACGATCGTGAACATCTGCCGGTAGGGCCAGTGGTAGCCGAACACGTCGACGTTGCCGTCGAGCCAGCCCGGCGTGTGCACCGGGTCGCCCTGCGCGCCGAACACGTCCTTGGCGAGCTGCTGGAGCAGCAGGCTGACGCCGACGGTGACGAGCAGCGTGTCCAGCGGGCGCCGGTACATCCACTGGATGATCGCGACCTCCAGCAGGAGGCCGAGCAGGCCGGCGACGAGGAATGCCACCGGCAGCGCGACGAGGATCGAGATGTCGGTGTTGGTCACGACCTGCTGGGTGAGATAGGCCGTGTAGGCGCCGGCCATGAGGAACTCGCCGTGCGCCATGTTGATCACGCCCATCTGGCCGAAGGTGAGGGCCAGGCCGAGCGCGGCGATGAGCAGCAACGCGCCGGTGGCGGCACCGGCGAGCAGCGGGGTGGTGAACGCGTCCACGGGGGACTCCTGACGGGTGGCCCCGGGGTGCCGCGCTGCGCGAGCACGACACCCCGGGGGAGGGACGATCCGGACCGGCTCAGGTCACTCGCCGCTGGGGTCCCACCACGAGTAGCCCTTCAGGAACGGGTCGGGCTCGATCGGCGCGTCCGAGGACCAGACCACGTCGAACTGGTTGTCCTTGTTGATCCGCCCGATCAGGCCGGTCTTGGCGATGTGGTGGTTCTCGCCGTCGATCGTGACCGTGCCCTCGGGGGCGTCGAAGGTGACCCCGTCGGCCGCGGCGTTGATCTTGTCGACGTCGAAGGAGTCGGCCTTCTCGACCAGCGCCTTGTAGAGGTAGAGCGAGGTGTACGCCGCCTCCATCGGGTCCGACGTGGGCCGCTTGTCGCCGTACTTGGCCTTGAACGCCTTGATGAACGCGTCGTTGGTCGGGCTCTTCACCGACTGGAAGTAGTTCCACGCGGCGAACTGGCCGGTGACGTCCTTGCCCATCGCCGGCGCCTCCTCCTCGGCGATGGAGACCGAGATGATCGGCGACGTCTCGGGGCTCAGGCCCTGCTCGTAGTACGCCTTGATGAAGCCGACATTGGACGAGCCGTTGATCGTGTTGAACACGAAGTCCGGCTTCGCCTTGACGATCTTCGACACCTGGGTGGTCCAGTCGTCGTCGTCCAGCGGGACGTACTCCTCGCCGACGATCTCGATGCCGAGCTCCTTGGCGTACTGCTTGATGATCTTGTTGGCGGTGCGCGGGAAGACGTAGTCCGAACCCGCGAGGAACAGGGTCTTCACGCCCTTGGACTTGAGGAAGTCCATGGCCGGGATGATCTGCTGGTTGGTCGTGGCGCCGGTGTAGTAGATGTTCTTCGACGCCTCGAGGCCCTCGTACTGCACCGGGTAGAAGAGCAGCCCGTTGTCGGCCTCGACGACCGGGAGCATCGCCTTGCGCGACGCGGAGGTCCAGCCGCCGAAGACGGCCGCGACGCAGTCGCCGGTGAGCAGCTTCTCGATCTTCTCGGCGAAGACGGCCGGGTCACTGGCCCCGTCCTCCACCACCGGCTCGATCTTCTTCCCGAGGATGCCGCCGTCGGCGTTGATCTCCTCCAGGGCCATCACCAGCGAGTCGCGAACGGTCTGCTCGCTGATCGCCATGGCGCCGGAGGTGGAGTTCAGGAACCCGAGCTTGATGGTGTCACCGGAGGTGTCGACGCAGCTCTCGGCTGAGCTCGACTCCCCGGACTTGGAACCGCCACAGGCGCTGAGGCTGAGTGCCGCGGTGAGCACGAGCACGGAGCCGGTCGCAAGGCGGGAGCGGGAATGGAACAAGGGACAACCCTCTCGGTCATCGCGACCGCCTTCTCGGGAGGCGGCCGCTGGGCCAGGGGGCACGACGCCGGGCCCCGGTGGCGATGAACCTAGGAACGGCTGATTTCCAACTAGTACCAAATGGAATGAAATCGGTGTTACATGTCGGCCGCGGGCTCCACCGCGAGTGACGCGAGCACGCCGGTCAGCCGTGCGACCGGACTCGCGAGGCCCCACTGCTCCACCAGTGCCGCCAGCCGGTCGGCGTCCATTGGGTGCTGGGGGAGCGCGAGGTGGTCGCGGCGGAGATCGATGTCGCGGGCCACCGCGACGACGGTCGGAGCCACCTCGAGGTACGCCGCCGCGTCGCGGATCTTCAGCCGGGGACCCGGGCCCAGGTCGCTGCCCGGATCCTCGACCGCGGCGAGGATGCCCGGGATGTCGTCGTACTTCTGCAGGAGGCTGGCGGCCGTCTTCTCGCCGACCCCCTTCACGCCCGGCAGGCCGTCGGACGCGTCCCCGCGCAGGGTCGCGAAGTCGGCGTACTGGTCGGCCCGCACGCCGTACTTCTCCAGCACCCAGGCCTCGTCGACACGCTCGTGCCGGCCGACCCCGCGGCCGACGTACAGGATCCGGACGCCGGCGGCGTCGTCGACCAGCTGGAAGAGGTCGCGGTCGCCGGTCACCACGTCGACCGGCATCCCGGCACCGGTCGCGAGCGTGCCGATCACGTCGTCGGCCTCGTATCCGGGGGCGCCCACCACGGCGATGCCGAACGCGTCCAGCACCTCGCGGATGACCGGTACCTGCAGCTCCAGCGGGTCCGGGACCTCCTCGACGTCCGGGGCGCCGACGACCTCCTCGACGACACGGTGCGCCTTGTAGGTCGGGATCAGGTCGACGCGCCACTGCGGGCGCCAGTCGTCGTCCCAGCAGCAGGCGAGGTGGGTCGGCTGGTACTGCTCCACCAGCCGGGAGATGTAGTCGAGCAGGCCGCGGACAGCGTTCACGTTGGTGCCGCCGGGGGAGAGGATCTCGGGCGAGCCGAAGAAGGCCCGGAAGTAGAGGCTGGCGGTGTCCAGGAGCAGCAGGCGGTCCGTCACCGGGCCAGCGTAGTGGTGCGGATCGGCGTGGATCGGCGTGGATCGGAGCGCCGCGGCGAGACATCGCGGTGACGGGCCGCCGCGACCACTAGGGTGGGGCGCGTGAGTCAGAGCAGCCATCCAGCCGTCGAGGCGACCGATCGGCAGATCCTGGAGCTCCTGGCCAAGGACGGGCGGATGTCCTACACCGATCTCGGGCGGGCCACGGGGCTCTCCACCTCGGCCGTGCACCAGCGGGTCAAGCGACTCGAGCAGCGCGGCCTCATCCTCGGCTACGGCGCGACGGTGAACTATGCCGAGATCGGCCTACCACTGACGGCGTTCATCGCCATCCGCCCCATCGACCCGTCCCAGCCGGACGACTGCCCCGACCGGCTGGTCGACATGCCGGAGATCGAGTCGTGCTGGTCCGTGGCCGGCGAGGAGTCGTACGTCCTCAAGGTCCGCACCACCTCGCCCGCCGAGATGGAGGGCCTGCTGGGCCGGATCCGGAGCGCGGCCAACGTCTCCACGCGCACCACGATCGTGCTCTCGACGTACTACGAGAACCGTCCGGTGAGCTGATCCAGCACGAGAGCCGGCGTGTTGTGACGCGACACGCCGGACAAGGTCCCGATTTTCTGAGATTTTTCTCGTTCGGTGAGGCCTTCCTGACCTGCGAGAACGCGCGTCTGCGCAGGTCAGCGGCCGGTTGACAGCGCCGGTCCGGCTGACAAAAGTACGGAACCGTTCGCCCGTGCAGGTCGTGGCAGGCGGACCGACGTCCGAGTGGCCGCATCGCCCGGGGGAGTAGCACCAGCTCTTCCCGGGTTGCGGTTCGCGGAGGTCGGTTCGCTCCTCGAGGGCGGACCGAAAGGGTTCGGGTCTCCCTAGACAACGTCGCGCGCGTCGGCAGCCGGTCGGAAGTCGGGATGGTCCGAAGGCGGCTCGAACCCTTTCGCGCCTGCAAGGCCGATGGCCACCACCGCTAGGCTCGGCGCGTGCTGCAGCGCTCGTTCCTCGCGGTCCTCGGGGGAGTCCTCCTCACCGCGTCCTTCGAGCCGATCGCGTTCGCGTGGCTGCTCCCGTTCGGCGTCGCGTCCTTCGCGCTGCTCACCTCCGGCCTGTCGGTACGCCGCTCCGGCGTGGTCGGCCTGGTCTTCGGCGTCGCCTTCTACTTCAGCCACATCGAGTGGATGCGGGCCTCGATCGGCCCGGACGCCTGGCTCGCCCTGTCCACCGTCGAGGCCCTCTTCTACGGGTTGCTGGGCCTCGCGGTGCCGCTGCTGCGCCGACTGCCGTGGTGGCCGGTCTGGCTGGCCGCGGCGTGGACGACGATGGAGACCGCGCGAAGCGGCTGGCCGTTCAGCGGCATGCCGTGGGGGCGGTTGTCCTTCGCGGCGATCGACACGCCCGCCGCGCCGGCCGTCGCCTACGTCGGGATGACCGGGCTGTCCTTCCTCCTGGCGCTGCTCGGCTTCCTGCTGGCCCGTGCCGTCGAGGACCGCTCCCTGCCCGCCGTCGGCGCACTGGTCGCCATGTGCGCGCTCGTCGTGGTGCCGGCGGTGTTCCCCTGGACGGTCCCCGAGACGGGGAAGGCCACGGTGGCGGTCGTCCAGGGGAACGTGCCCGGCCCGGGCAACGACATCCTCTGGGACCCGCGAGGCGTGACGCAGAACCACGTGGACGCGACCGTCGAGCTGGCTGCGGACGTCGCGGCCGGCAACGAGCCGATGCCGGACTTCGTGCTCTGGCCGGAGAACTCCACCGCCGTCGACCCCTTCGACGACCTGCCGGTCAGCACCGGCATCCAGCAGGCGGTGCAGGCGATCGGCGTCCCCGTCGTCGTCGGTGGCATCGTCGACGACGGTCCCGACCACGTGCTCAACCAGGGCATCGTCTGGGATCCCGAGGCGGGTGCCGGTGACCGCTACACGAAGCACCACCCCGTGCCGTACGGCGAGTACATCCCCTTCCGCGACATCTGGGACCCCAAGTTCGGGCAGCTCGCCCTGATCTCCCGGGACATGAAGAGCGGCACCCGCACCGAGCCACTGCGGGTCGCCGGGGTGCGGGTCGCCGACGCGATCTGCTTCGACGTCGCGTACGACGACGTGATGCCCCCGCAGGTCCGCGACGGGGCGGAACTGCTCGCCGTGCAGACGAGCAACGCGAGCTTCATCTTCACCCACCAGATCGAGCAGCAGTTCGCCATCACCCGGCTGCGCGCCATCGAGGCCGGCCGGTGGCTCACGGTCGCCTCGACCAACGGCCGCAGCGGCGTGATCGCGCCGGACGGCACCGTCGTCGCGACGGCCCCGAAGCTGAGGACCGCGGTGATGGTCGAGGAGGTCGGCCTGGCGAGCGGGCTCACCCCCGCGATGTGGCTGGGGCCGTGGCCCACCCGGTTGTTCACCGGATCGACCCTTGCCGCTCTCGTCTGTGGTGCCATCGCGTACCGTCGAGGGCGAGAGTTTGCCGGGCCCGTGGAAGTCCCGGCGAAGGAGCCCAGCGATGCTTGTTGACCACACCCCCGACCTCGGACGTGTCGTGATGGTCGTGCCCACCTACAACGAGGCGGACAACATCGCCTGGATCGTGGGGCGGCTGCGCGCCGCCCAGCCGTCCCTCGACGTCCTCGTCGTCGACGACGGCTCACCGGACGGCACGGGCGACATCGCCGACGGCCTGGCTGCCACCGACCCGCAGGTCCACGTCCTGCACCGCACGACCAAGGGCGGTCTCGGCGCGGCGTACCTCGCCGGCTTCGCCTGGGCGCTCGAGCGCGGCTACGACGTCATCGGCGAGATGGACGCCGACGGCTCCCACCAGCCCGAGCAGCTGCAGCGCCTGCTCACCGGCCTGCTCGACGCCGACCTGGTCATCGGGTCGCGCTGGATCCCCGGCGGATCCGTCGTCAACTGGCCGTGGGAGCGCGAGGTCCTCTCCCGGGGCGGCAACCTCTACGTGCGGATGCTGCTCGGCATCAAGGTCCGCGACGCCACGGCCGGCTACCGGCTGTTCCGCCGCACCACCCTGGAGAAGATCCACCTCGACGAGGTGCGCTCGACAGGCTACGTCTTCCAGACCGACCTCGTGACGCGCACCCTGCGCGCCGGCCTGACCGTGCGTGAGGTGCCGATCGAGTTCGTCGAGCGCGTGCGCGGCGAGTCGAAGATGAGCGGCCAGGTCGCCGTGGAGTCCCTCAAGCGGATCACCGCCTGGGGCATCCGCGAGCGCTGGGCGCGGGTCAAGGGCCGCCCCGCAACCGGGCGGGAGCTGGTCTCCAGCCGATGAGCACACCATGAGGTCCCGATGAGCCGCCGCGGCCGGCGAGCAGCAGTCCTGCTGATCCTCGCCTTCGTCGTAATGCCGATCCTGGAGATCTACGTGCTCATCCAGGTCGGCCAGGCCATCGGCCCCTGGTGGACCATCCTGCTGCTCGTCCTCGACAGCATCATCGGCGCCTGGCTGATCAAGCGGGAGGGCCGGCGCGCCTGGCAGGCGCTGCGTGAGCAGGTCGAGACCGGCCGGATGCCGCACAAGGAGCTGGCCGACGGTGCGCTCGTCGTGCTCGGCGGGGCGTTCATGCTCAGTCCGGGGTTCGTCACGGACGCGCTCGGCATCCTGCTGATCCTGCCGGTGACGCGGCCGTTGTTCCGCGGACTGCTGGTGGCGTACGCCGGCCGCCAGGTCGTGCGGCGTACCGGCTTCGGTCCGGGCGGGTCCACCGCGCCCGGAAATGGCACTCGCCCCGGGCCAGAGGTGGTCCAGGGCGAGGTCGTCGACGACTGACGCGAAGGCCGGTAGCGCGGCGAGAGGCGTCGACGGCAGCTTGCTGCCCGCATCAACGCCGAAGACGCGCTCGGCCCCGAAAGGCTCTAGGCCTTCGCCGGCTTCTTCTTGCGCGCGTTGGCGCGGTGCAGGTGCGCCGGGCCGATCTCGCCGCCGCGCAGCAGCTCGAGCCGCTCGGTCAGGATCTCCTCGAGCTCCTTCTCCGAGCGCCGCTCCAGCAACATGTCCCAGTGGGTGCGCTGCGGCTTCTCGACCTTGACCTCACGCTCGATGCCGGCCGTGCTCTCGGCCTCGAGCCCGCAGCGCGGGCACTCCCAGATCGCCGGCACCTCGGCCTCGATCGACATCGTGATCTCGAACTCGTGACCCTGGGGACAGCGGTAACCCACCTGCTGCCGGGCCGCGAACTCGATGCCGCGCTCGTCCTCGAACGACTGGCCCCCCAGTCGGGCGCCACGCAGTGTCCGCTCAGCCATGAGAACTCCACCTCCCGTGTTTCGTCTCTGTCTGACAACGCTACCCGCCGGTAAAAAGTTCCAATCCCTGCGCATTGCCGGATCAGGTCACAGTGGCAGATCGGCGGGCGGACCACCAGTCGGAGGAGTCGCGGGTCAGATCACCGGGGGAGCGGTGTTGCCCGCCTCGCGGATGCCGCGTGCGGTGTCCACGCGGAGCAGGAGCAGGCCGCCGACGACGAAGAACGCGATCAGGGCGAAGATCGCCGGCCGGTAGGAGTCGGTGAACTGGTAGACGAGGCCGAAGGTCAGCGTCCCGAACCACGACGTCCCGCGGTCCATGGCGTGGTAGAGGCTGAAGTACTCCGCCTCCTTGCCGCGGGGGATGAACAGCGAGAAGTACGACCTGGCCAGCGCCTGGGTGCCACCGAGCACGAGGCCGATGGCCACGCCGAGGGCCAGGAACGGCAGCACGCTCTTGTCGGGCACGACGAGCGCGACCGTGACGATGCCCATCCAGCCGACCAGGCCGACCAGGATCACCCGCTTGGCGCCGTACCGGCCGGCGACGCGGGCGAAGAGGATCGCGCCGCCGATGCCGACCAGCTGCACCAGCAGGTAGGTGCCGAGCACGATGCCGTCGCCGAAGCCGAGCTCCTTGGTGCCGAAGGTCGACGCGGAGTTGATGACCGTCTGGATGCCGTCGTTGAAGAACAGGTAGGCGGCCAGGAAGGTGAGCGCGACGGGGTAGTTGCGCAGATCCTTCAGGGTCGCCCACAGCTGGCCGAAGGACCGGGTCAGCACGCCGCCCTCGACCGCCTCCACGGCGACCGGCTGGTGCCGCTTGATGCCGCGCCACGGGATGACCATGAACGCCGCCCACCAGACCGCGGCCGAGAGCAGGGAGAGGCGGACGGCCATCTCCTTGTCGAGGCCGATCGAGTCGTGGAGGCTCACGACGGCGAAGTTCACCGCGAGCAGCAGCCCACCGCCGGCGTACCCGTAGGCCCAGCCGACCGACGACACCCGGTCGCGCTCGCTCTCGGTCGAGATGACCGGCAGGATCGAGTCGCTGACGACGATGGCGGCGCCGCCGGCCAGGTTGGCGACGATGAAGGCGATGCTGCCGAAGAGCCAGTTCTCGCCGCTCATGAAGAACAGCAGCCCGGCGAACGCCGCGCCCACCCAGGAGAAGGCGGCGAGGAGGTCCGGCTTGCGCGCGATCCGGTCCGCGTACGCGCCGATCACGGGGTAGAAGAAGACGCTCAGCACCGTCGAGAGCGTGATGACGTACGACGGCAGGGAGCCCGGCGCGATCGACAGGCCGAGCACGTGCAGCCGCCCGTGCTCGCCGACGGCGTTCTCCGCCACCGAGATCAGGTAGGGCGCGAAGAGCACGCCTGCGACGGTCGTCTGGAACGCCGAGGCGGCCCAGTCGGTGAAGTACCACGCACGCTGCTCGCGCGCGCGGTTGAGCGGTCCCAGGTCCGCGATCGTCATGACGCCCCTCCCTGCGCGGACCACCATTGGCCGCGCCCCTGGAGCACATCCTTGAGCAGGTCGGTGCGATCCGTGAAGATCCCGTCGACACCCAGGTCGAGCAGCTCGTTCATCTCCGCCGGGTCGTCGATGGTCCACACGTGCACCTGGAGTCCGGCGGCGTGCGCCCGGCGGACCAGGCCGCGCGTGACGACGACGAAGCGGCCGCTGCGGTGCGGCACCTGGAAGGCCGCGAACCCGTCCCCGGCCAGCAACCGGGCGATGCGGGCGCTGGGGGAGAGGCGCCACACGACGACCTGCCACGGGTCGGCCGCCGTCGGCACCCGACGATCGGTGAGAGCGCGGAACCGCCGGATCCGGCGCCGGGAGAAGGAGCCGATGAACACCCGGTCCCACAGGTCGCGCTCCCGCACCAGCGCCGCCAGCGGTGCGACCGCGTCATCGGACTTGATGTCGATGTTGAAGCGCGCCTGCGGGAAGGCGTCGAGCAGGTCGACCAGGGTCGGGACCTCCTCGCGCCCACCGATCCGGGCCCGTCGTACGTCGGCCAGGGTCAGGTCGCGCACGGCGCCCTCCTGGTCGGTGACGCGGTCGAGCACCTCGTCGTGGAACGCCAGCAGGACGCCGTCGGCGGTCAGGTGGACATCGGTCTCGAGGTAGTCGTAGCCGAGCGCGGCGGCGTGGCGGAAGGCCGCCATGGTGTTCTCGAGGCCCTCGATCTCCGGGTGGTAGGCACCGCCGCGGTGGGCGAAGGCCAGGACCTTGCCCTTCGGGAGGTACGTCATCCTCAGATGTCTCTGAACGTCTCGATCTCGGCGCCGAGGGAGCTCAACCGCTCGGCGAGGTCCTCGTAGCCGCGGTGGATGACATAGGTGCTGCGCAGCACCGACGTGCCCTTGCTGGCCAGCATGGCGAGGAGGACGACGACCGCGGGACGCAGCGCGGGCGGGCAGACCAGCTCGGTGCCGGTCCACGAGGTCGGGCCGTCGATCTGGACCCGGTGCGGGTCGAGCAGGGTCACCCGGCCGCCGAGCTTGTTGAGCTCGGTGAGGTAGATCGCCCGGTTGTCGTAGACCCAGTCGTTGAGGTAGGTCGTGCCCTCGGCGACCGCGGCGATCACCGCGAAGAACGGCAGGTTGTCGATGTTGAGGCCGGGGAAGGGCATCGGGTGGATCTTGTCGCGCGGGGCGACCAGGTCGGAGGCGTGCGTCGTGATGTCGACGAGCCGGGTCCGGCCGTTGGCGGCGAGGTACTCCTCGGAGCGGTCGTAGCGAAAACCCATCTCCTCCAGCACGGCGAGCTCGATCTCGAGGAACTCGATCGGCGCGCGCTGGATGGTGATCTCCGAGCGGGTCACGATCGCCGCGGCGAGCAGCGACATCGCCTCGATCGGGTCCTCGCTGGGGGAGTAGTCGACGTCGACGTCGATGGACTCGCGGCCGGTGACGGTCAGCGTCGTCGTACCGATGCCCTCGACCTCGACGCCGAGCGCCTGCAGGTAGAAGCAGAGGTCCTGGACCATGTAGTTGGACGACGCGTTGCGGATGACGGTCGTGCCGGGGTGCAGGGCGGCAGCCATCAGCGCGTTCTCGGTGACCGTGTCGCCGCGCTCGGTGAGCACGATCGGGCGGCCGGGGACGATCGCGCGGTTGGCCTGGGCGTGGTACCACCCGTCGGTCGCCTTCACCTCGAGCCCGAAGGGCCGCAGCGCCGACATGTGCGGCTCGACGGTGCGGGTGCCGAGGTTGCAGCCGCCCGCGTAGGGCAGCTCGAAGGTGTCCATCCGGTGCAGAAGGGGACCGAGGAACATGATGACCGAGCGGGTACGCCGCGCGGCCTCCTCGTCGATCTTGGTGAGGTCGAACTCCTTGGGCGGGATGATCTCGAGGTCGTTCTCCGCGTTGATCCAGCGGGTCTGGACGCCGAGGCTGTCGAGCACCTCGAGCAGGCGGTTGACCTCCTCGATCCGCGCGACCTTGCGCAGCGTCGTGCGACCGCGGTTGAGCAGCGAGGCGCACAGCAGCGCGACACCGGCGTTCTTCGAGGTCTTGACGTCGATGCTGCCGGACAGCGTCGTGGGGCCCTTGACCCGCAGGTGGGTCGGGCCGGCGCCGAGCGCCACGATCTCCGAGTCGAGGGCGGCGCCGATCCGGGCCAGCATCTCCAGGGAGAGGTTCTGGTGCCCCTTCTCGATCCGGTTGATCGCACTCTGGCTGGTCGCCAGCCGCTCGGCGAGCTGGGCCTGGGTCAGGCCCCGGTGCTTGCGGGCGTCGCGGATCAGGTTCCCGATGCGGCCCTTGTAGTCGTCGTTCGACTCGTCCGTCGTCATGCCTACGACGGTAACTCACATATGAGATATCGCCAACGGCGGCGACGGCGAGTCTCGGCCGCCGACCGCCGATGCGGCAGGATTCAGGTCATGCGCGCCACGACGATCCACGCCGCCGGAGACATCCGCGTCGAAGAGGTCCCGGACCCGGTCATCAAGAAGCCCACCGACGCGATCGTCAAGGTCACGGCCGGCTGCATCTGCGGCTCCGACCTGTGGCCCTACCGCGGCGAGAACCCGATCCGCTCGGGCGCCACCATCGGCCACGAGTGCATCGGGATCGTCGAGGAGGTCGGCAGCGAGGTCCGCGACTTCAAGGCCGGCGACTACGTCGTCGTACCGTTCTGCCACTGCGACAACACGTGCGCGAACTGCCAGGCCGGCGCCCAGTCGGCGTGCGTCAACCTCGGCATGACGGCCAGCGGCCAGGCGGAGTACGCCCGGGTCAACCAGGCCGACGGAAGCCTCGTCGCGACCGGCGGTACGCCGCCCGACGACCTGCTGGCCTCGGTCCTGGCGCTCACCGACGTGATGCCGACCGGCTGGCACGCGGCCGTGTGCGCAGGCGTGCGCAAGGGCGGGACCGCGGTGGTGGTCGGTGACGGCGCGGTCGGCCTCTGCGGCGTCCTCGCGGCCTCCGTGATGGGCGCGGAGAAGATCATCGCGATGTCGCGCCACGAGCCCCGGCAGGAGATCGCCCGCGCGTTCGGCGCCACCCACGTGGTCGCGGCGCGCGGCGAGGACGGCATCGCCGAGGTCCGGGAGATCACCGACGACATCGGTGTCGACGCGGCCCTCGAGTGCGTCGGCACCGACGAGGCGATGAAGACCGCGATCGGCGTGACCCGCCCCGGCGGCGGCGTCGGTTTCGTCGGCGTCCCGCACGGCGTCGAGCTGCCGATCCGGACCCTCTTCGAGCGCAACATCGGCCTGCGCGGCGGCATCGCCCCGGTCCGGCGCTACCTCCCCGAGCTCCTCGCGCTCGTCCAGGACCGCACCATCGACCCGGGGAAGGTCTTCGACCTGACCCTGCCGCTGGAGGAGGCTCCGGAGGGCTACCGGGCGATGGACGAGCGGCGCGCGATCAAGGTCATGCTGCAGCCCTGACCCGCGGGCAAATCGGGATGCGCCCTGTCGGCGGCGGGCCCTAGGTTCTGCGACATGACCCGCCTCGACGACGCGACCTACCTCGACCACATCCGCACGGAGTCCGCCCGGTTCGCCGCCGTGCTGGCCGACTTCGCCCCGGACGCGAGAGTGCCGTCGTGCCCCGAGTGGGACGCCTCCGACCTGCTGTGGCACCTCGGCGAGGTGCAGCACTGGTGGCACCACGTCGTCACCACCCGACCGGCGCCGCCGGAGAGCTACGTCGAGCCCGAGCGGCCGGCCTCCTGGGCCGGGCTGCGGTCCTTCTTCGACGAGTGGCACGACCGCTTCCTCACGGAGCTCGCCGCCGCCGACCCGGCCGAGGCGGCCTGGTCCTGGTCGAGCAACCCCGGCCACCACAACATCGCCTTCACCTACCGCCGCCAGGCGCACGAGGCCCTCATCCACCGCCTCGACGCGGAGCTCGCGGCCGGCACGACCAGCCCGCTCCCGGCCGACCTGGCCACCGACGGCGTCGACGAGGTGCTCGACGTGATGTACGGCGGCCTGCCGGAGTGGGGTCGCTTCGACGGCGAGCCGCTGTACGTCGAGTACCGCACCAGCGACACCGGGCGCTCGGTGTGGGCGCAGCTCGGCACCTTCTCGGGCACGGCGCCCGACGGCACCGTCCGCACCGGGGAGCCCGACCAGCACGTCGTCCCGGCCCCGTCGGTCGCGGCGGACGTCGTGGTCACCGGTACCGCCGACCGGCTCGACGGCTGGCTCTGGCACAGGTTCGACGCCACCGGGATCACGATCGACGGCGACCCGGAGGTGTGGGCGCGGGCGGCCGAGGTGCTGGGGCAGGCGATCGAGTAGGGCGGAGCGGGTCGAAGGCCTGCGGTTTGGTCCCAAACCGCAGGAATTCGGGCTGGAAGGTCAACCGGTGTAAGCAACGGTCATGCTGCTGCCGGGTTTGACAGCAGTGCGTCAACCGCGCAGCTGGGCCTTCCGGCCGTTCTTGCCCGCGAACCACACGACGCCGAAGAGCGCCCCGATGAGGCCGAGGAAGAACACGACGGCGGCGATCAGGACCAGGAGCGTGACGGTACCCATGGGTAACATCCTGACATGACGTGCGTCACTTTTCACGCACCGTGCGCGTCGCGGATCAGCACTCGATCACGTTGACGGCGAGGCCGCCCCGCGATGTCTCCTTGTACTTGGTGTGCATGTCGCGTCCGGTGTCGCGCATGGTCTTGATCGCCCGGTCGAGGGACACGGTGTGCCGGCCGGTGCCGGCCAGGGCGAGGCGGGCCGCGTTGATCGCCTTCACCGACGCGATCGCGTTGCGCTCGATGCAGGGGATCTGGACCAGGCCCCCGACGGGGTCGCAGGTGAGGCCGAGGTTGTGCTCGATGCCGATCTCGGCCGCGTTCTCGACCTGCTCGGGCGTCCCGCCCAGGACCTCGCAGAAGGCGCCTGCGGCCATCGAGCAGGCGGAGCCGACCTCGCCCTGGCAGCCGACCTCGGCGCCCGAGATGGAGGCGTTCTCCTTGAAGAGGACGCCGATCGCGCCGGCCGTGAGCAGGAAGCGGACGACGCCGTCGGCATCGGCGCCGGGGACGAAGCGGTCGTAGTAGTGCAGCACGGCCGGGATGATCCCGGCGGCGCCGTTGGTGGGCGCGGTGACCATCCGCCCGCCCGCGGCGTTCTCCTCGTTGACGGCGAGCGCGAACAGGTTGACCCAGTCCATCGCCCGCAGCGGGTCGTCCGCGCCGCCCTCCGTCGTCAGCCGGGCGTGGAGGGCGGGCGCCCGCCGGGGAACCTTGAGCCCGCCGGGCAGCACGCCCTCGTGGGCGCAGCCGTTGCGGACGCAGGCCTCCATGACCGACCAGATCTCCAGCAGGCCCGCGCGGACCTCGTCCTCGGAGCGCCAGGCCAGCTCGTTGGCCAGCATCACGTCACTGACCCGCAGGCCGGTCCGCTCGCAGATGGCGAGCAGCTCGGCCGCGCTGGAGAACGGGTACGCCACCGGCGTGGCGTCAGCGACCACCCGGTCGGCCCCGACCGCCGCCTCGTCCACGACGAACCCGCCACCGACCGAGTAGTAGACCCGGTCGCGCAGCAGGGCGCCGTCGGCGTCGTACGCCTCGAAGCGCATGCCGTTGGGATGGCCGGGGAGCGACTTGCGGCGGTGCAGGACGAGGTCGTCGGGGCCGAAGGCGACCTCGCGCTGCCCGGCGAGCCGCAGCCGACCGGCCTCCCGGATCGCGGCGACGCGGGCGTCGTACGTCGCGATGTCGACGGTGGCCGGCTCCTCACCCTCGAGGCCGAGGACCACCGCCTTCTCGGAGCCGTGCCCGTGTCCGGTCGCGCCCAGGGACCCGAACAGCTCGGCGCGGACCCGGGCGACCTGGTCCAGGCACCCGTCGGCGACGAGGCCGTCGGCGAACAGCTTCGCCGCGCGCATCGGGCCCACCGTGTGCGACGAGGAGGGCCCGATGCCCACGGAGTAGAGGTCGAAGACGCTGAGGGCCACGTCTCCAACCTAGACCTTGTCTGACAATCCCGCCTGTGGCCGGACGGCTGGTCAGCCCAGGGGCATGTACGACTTCACGGTGTCCGCCAGCCGGATGACCGGGTTCCGCTTGCCCGGAGCCGCCTCACCGAGCTGCGGCCAGGGGGCGAAGACCCGTTCGACGTCGCCGATCACGGGCTCGAGCTCGGGGTAGTGGCGCAGGATGACGTCCTTCATCGACGTCTCGTTCACCCAGTCCAGGCCGACCTGCGTGTAGATCTCCGGGCGGTAGTCGTCGGTGAAGAAGCGGTCGCTCTTGAGCCGGCGCGAGGCCATCAGGATGAAGATCCGGAAGGCCGTGTCGGAGAACCCGAAGCCCTTCGGCGGCTTCTCGGCCTGCATGCCGATCTGGAGGTCGACCGCGTCGACGTCGCCCTTGTAGATCTCGGCGAGCTCCTTGGCCCATGCCTTGTCGGGCGTGATGTCGTCGAAGGACTTGCGCCGCGGCATCCGCAGCACCTCGCGGAAGTCGTTGTAGCGCGGGATGCCGCGCTCCCGGTCGCGCACGATGTCGAGCGTCGCGAGGTCGGTGACCTGGCCGTCGACGCGGGTCAGCTTGCGCAGCGCGTTGGGGTAGTTCTTCAGGCAGACCGCGCCGGCCGAGGCGAGCCCGAAGGAGTACCAGAGGTCACCCATCTCCATGCGGTCCATGAAGTCGCGCGTGTAGCGGCCCTGCAGCTCGGTGAACTCGCGGTGCTCGAGGAACTCGCCGGACTCCAACGAGTAGAAGTCCCAGTCGTCGGCGATGAGCGGGTGCATCCGGTAGACCGAGACGAACTCCTCGGTCAGCGAGAACGGCGCGGAGTGGTGGTCGGCGGTCGAGCCGATGATGCCGGACAGCGCCTCGCTGTCGCCGACCCGCCCGATGCGGCTGCGGAAGGTCTCGCCGAGGGCGCCGTACCAGTTGGCGCTCATGCCGATCTGCAGCGCCGGGTGGCGCAGCACGCACGGGGTCCACTCGACCGTGTGGATCTTGGCGATGAGGGCCGACACGACGAGCACTCCCAGCTCGAAGAGGCGCTGGTCGCTGAGGGAGGGGTACGCCTTCTTCAGCGCGTCGCAGACCGCGTTGTGCTCGCGGGAGAACATGGTGTGCAGGAGGCCCACGCCCACCCAGTAGTTCTCGCGCATGCCGGTCAGGTCGATCCCCGGGATGTCGCTCTTGAGCAGGCGGCCGTCGTCGCCGACCTTGATCTTGCCGTCGACGAAGGTGCGCATCTCGTCCTGGCGCTCGCGACCGCTGCCGTAGATCTGCGAGCCGTCCCACCAGTGCGTCTCCTGGTTGGCGAACACCGGCGCCGGGCAGCCGGAGGTGATCTCGCCGCCGTCCATCGGGATGGTGGAGCGGATCCGCATCGGGTTCTCGGGGAAGTCGTCACCGTCGCGCAGCGGGATGTCGATCGTGCGGTCCGGGACGCCGTCGCCGTGGAAGAACCAGTTGTGGTTCTCGAACTGCAGCCATGCCGCCGCCAGGCCGTTGATGATGCCCGCCGGCTTGAAGGTGTCACGGGCCATCAGGCGCTCGCTGATCACGCGCGGGTCGGGGTCGAGCAGTCGCTTGAGGTCGGGAGCGGTCCTCTCGATCGGAGCGTTGCGGCCGAAGCCCGTGCCCTTGGCCCCCATGTGCTTGCAACCGAGGTCGTTCCACGTGCCGTCCGGCGTACGGGCCCGCACCGCCTCCTCGGGCGGCGTCTCCTTCGGGTCCTCCTCGGGCCGCACGCCCTCGCCCTCGAACAGGTTCTTCGAGCGGAGGTCGTCACGCTCGCCGGAGAGGGCCTTGAGCTGGAGGATGAGCGACGGGTTCTGGTGCCACTGGACCATCGGTGCCTGCTTCCTGGGAGTGGGTGGGCGGGATCGGTGGGGGATCAGGGCGAGCGGAGCGCGAAGAAGCCGATGCGCTCGAAGCCTCCGTCGCCGGTCAGCTTCGGCATCTTGAAGAAGATCTTCCCGAGGTAGACGCCGGGCACGAGCTCGACCAGCTCGTCGCGGATGCTGCGGATGACGAGAGCCGGGTTCTGCGGGATGCCGGCGTAGTCGATGACCAGGACGGTGACGTCCGGGTCCTCGACGCCGGGCTCGGCGTAGGTGGAGAAGTCGAAGGCCGAGCGACCGTCGTCGTCGGTCCGCATCGAGTAGAGCGGCCACAGGAGCTTGCCGACCAGGCTGGAGGACTCCGTCATCCGGTTGTCGCCACTGCCCGCCTCGCTGTCGAAGCGCTTTCCGCGCCACGGCATCCACACCGCGGTGAGCGCCTTCACCGCGGTGTCGAGCACGCGGTTCGTGGTGGTCGCGACCAGGATGCCCTCGGTCGCCCCGTCGAGCGCGGTCGGCGTGGTCCCGGCGGCGAACAGGGCGTCCAGCACGGGCTCTGCGGACGCGAGGTCCTCCCGTGAGGTGCCGCGCAGGTCCTCCAGCCAGGCCCACGCCGCCGCGGCTGTCCCCAGCTTCCCGGCGTCGGCACGCAGGTCTGCCAGACGCGCCACGGCGTCCACGCCGTCCTGTACTGCGTCCGTCATCGAAACCCCCCAGTCACCGATGGACCTGCGTGCCGGGCGCCGGCCCCCGGTCGGGGCGGCCCCGGCGCTCAGTGTGACGAGCGCCACGCGGCCGCGTCTATGTGTCCGGCCACACTGATCCGACCCCAAGACGGTGGTGACACACATCACATGTGCGCCTCGACGGCGCTACTGTCTGCTCCATGCGCGTGGACGAGCTGGGCAGCGTCGCGGCCCTCGGCCAGGCGCTGCTGGACCGGGCCGAGGACCTCGGCGAGGCGCTCGCGGACGCCGTGCTCGCGCAGGTCCCCTTCTACGACGCGTCGCCGACGGTCGCCGCCACCGACCTGCGGCAGAGCTCGGTCGAGCACCTCCGCTTCGTGTTCAGCGCGCTGACCTCCGAGCAGGAGCTCGACCTCGCCGCGGCCGAGGAGACCGGCCGGCAACGGGCCGAGGCCGGGGTGCCCCTGCCGGCCCTGCTGGCGGCGTACCGGGTCGGCTTCCGGCACATCTGGGAGCACGTCGTCGCCGAGGGACGCGGGAGCGGCGTCGACACCGAGACGCTGCTCGCCGCGACCGAGCACGCCGTCGCCGCGCACGACGCCTTCGCCCACGCCGCGTCGGCCGCACATGCCGAGGTCGTGGCCGGCCAGCTGGTGCGCCACCAAGAGCGCCGTGCCGCGATGGTCGACGCACTGCTGGGCGGAAGGATCGCCGAGCGGTCCGCCGTGTGGGAGCTCGCCGGGATGCTCGGCCTCGGTGTCGCCGGCCCCTACGTCGCCGTGGCGGTCGCGGTGCCGACGCTCGGCCAGCCGGCGCTGGAGCGGCTCGAGGAGGACCTGCGCGCCCGCGACCTGCCCTCGGTCTGGCTGCTGCGCCCGGACCGCCAGCTCGGCGTGGTGGAGGTACGACGCCCCGAGCAGCTGAGCGCGCTGGTCACGCGGCTCCGCCAGCTCGCGACCACCCCGACGGGCATCAGCTCCTCGTTCGAGGACCTCGCCGACGCCCGTGACGCGGTCCGGCTCGCCGAGTCGGCCATGGAGAGCGCCCGGACCGGTGCCGGCCAGCTCGTGCGGGTCTTCGAGGACTCGCCCCTGGCCCTCGCCGCCACCGGCTCGCCCGAGCTGCTGCAGCGAGTGGCGCGGACCGTGTTCGCCCGCCTCGACGAGCAGCGTCCGGGCGACCGCGAGCTGATGCTCGACACCCTGGCGGCCTGGCTCGACGCCGGCGGCTCGACCTCCCATGCGGCGGAGGCCCTCTTCCTGCACCCGAACACGGTGCGCCAGCGGCTCAAGCGGCTCGAGGAGCTGACCGGTCGCTCGATGACGGACCCGCGCCAGGTCGCCGAGCTGTGCCTGGCGCTGGAGGTACGACGGCGCTGGAGCGCCGAGCGGACCGCGACCGACCAACCGATGAGGAACAACACCGTGGGGGACCGGGATGGGCAAGGCTGAGGACTTTCCGCACGCGTCGGTGATCGAGGGCGTGCGCTTCACGGCGCAGGTCGGCGTCCCGAACGTGATCCAGGGGCTGTTCAAGAAGCGCGAGCTGCCGACGAAGGTGGCGGGCGTCGCCCGCGCCGACCTGTTCGCGTTCACGCTGGTCCAGGGGCTGGTGCGCAAGTACGGCCCCGGCCCGTTCTGGGTCCGGGTCGCCACCGACGAGGCCCTGCTGCTCAGCGACCCTGCCGACATCGAGTTCGTGCTCGGTGGCTCGCCCGACCCGTTCGCCTCCGACCCGCCGGCCAAGAAGGCCGGGATGAGCGCCTTCCAGCCCGACGCGCTGACGCTGTCGCGCGGCGACCTGTGGCGCAACCGACGCGACTTCGCCGAGGCCGTGCTGCAGACCGGGAGGCCGCTGCACTCGCTGGCGCTGCGGATGGTCAAGGTCGCCGCCCAGGAGGCTGCGGGCCTCACCGGCGAGATCGGGTACGACGACCTCAACGCCGCCTTCCAGCGGCTGACCCGCCGCGTCGTCCTCGGTGACGCGGCTGCCGACGACACGGCGCTGACCGACCTGCTCGGCGACCTCATGGCGGCCGGCAACAAGACGCCCGGCAAGCCCGCCAAGGGGTACGACGACCTGGTGGCCCGGCTGGCGTCGTACGTCGACGCGGGGGAGAAGGGCTCGCTGGTCTCGCTCGTCGCGCAGGCCCCGCACGACGACGCCACCGCGGTGGCGGGCCAGCTCGTGCACTGGCTGTTCGCGATGGGCGACACGCTGCCGGCCAACCTGGTCCGGGCCCTGGCGGTCATCGGCAGCCACCCCGAGGTGCGCACCGAGGTCTACGCCGAGCTCGAGGGCAAGGTCCTCACCCGGGCCAAGGAGGTCGCCTCCCTCGACTACCTCGGCGGCGTGATCCTCGAGGCCATGCGGCTGTGGCCGACGACGCCGCTCTTCGGCCGGGTCACGACGCGCGAGGTGGCCTTCCCGGACGGCCGGGTGCTGCCGGAGGGCAGCCAGGTGCTGATCCACAACCTGCACAACCACCGCGACCGCGACCGGGTCCCCTTCGCCGACCGCTGTGCCCCGGGGGAGTGGGCCAGAGGCGACGCCGCGTCGTCGTGGTCGTTCAACTTCTTCAGCCACGGCCCGCAGGGCTGTCCGGGCGCGGGCATGTCGGTCTTCCTCGGCCAGGCCTTCCTGGCGGCGCTGCTGTCGCGGGCGACACCGGAGCTGGTGTCGCCCTCCCTCAACCCGTCGAAGCCGCTGCCCTACGGGCTCGACCTGTTCGCGGTGCGGATCGGGCTCACGTCCTGACCCCGTCGTTCCTCCCACGGGAGGACGACAACAGGTCTCCGGGCACGACACCATCGGCGCCATGAGCGAACTGAGCGGACGCACCTTCCTCGTCACGGGAGCCAACACCGGGATCGGGAAGGAGACCGTGCGCGACCTCGCCGGACGGGGCGCGCGGGTCGTCATCGCCGGCCGGTCGGAGGAGAAGAACCGGGCGGCGATCCGTGAGATCGCCGACCAGACCGGCAACACGGACCTCGACTGGATCCCGCTCGACCTGGGCGACCTCGCGTCGGTGCGGCAGGCCGCGGAGACCTTCCTCGCGTCGGGGGAGCCGCTCCACGTGCTGATCAACAACGCGGGCCTCGCGGGGAAGCGCGGGATGACCCCGAGCGGCTTCGAGCTGGCCTTCGGCACCAACCACGTCGGCACCTTCCTGCTCACCGAGCTGCTGCGCGACCACATCGTCGCCAGCGGCCCCGGCCGGATCGTCAACGTCGCGAGCACCGGCCACTACCGCGCGAAGGGCATCGACTGGGACGCCGTGCGCAGGCCGTCGGTCACCCGGACCGCCTTCGACGAGTACTGCGTCTCCAAGCTGGCCAACGTGCTGCACGCCCGCGAGCTGGGTCGCCGGCTGGAGGGGACCGGCGTGACGACGTACTCGCTGCACCCGGGGGCGATCGCCTCCGACGTGTGGCGGGAGGTGCCGCCGGGGCTGCGGCACGTGATGAAGCTGTTCATGAAGGACACCACGCAGGGAGCGCAGACCTCGTTGTACTGCGCCACCTCGCCCGATGTCGCCGGCGAGACCGGGCTCTACTACGACGATCGCAGGATCAAGCAGCCGTCGCGGGTCGTCACCGACGAGCTCGCCGCCGAGCTGTGGGAGCGCAGCGAGGCCTGGGTCGCCGAGGTCGCCCAGCCCTGACGCCGGTCGACCCACTCCAGGTAGCCGCTGCCGGTCAGCTCGCGCCCGCGCCACGTCGTGCGGTGCGCGTACGCCGACACGTACCCGGTCCCGTGCCCGTACCGGTACGGGGCGTCGACCTCCGCGTCCAGCCGGAGCAGCTCCTCGCCGCGGTCGCGCACGGTCCACCGCATCCGGTGCGGCACCGGCATCGGGTGGCCGGCCGGGTCGACCTGCGGCTCGTCGGCCCACTCGACGACGTCGAAGGCCACGTCGTCGTACACCTCGGCGCGGCCGTCGCGGGTGCGCACGTGGGCGAGCCGACACGCCGTGGCCCCGAGTGCGCTGACGTCGGTGAGGAGCAGCTGGGTGTCGGCGTCAAGGTCGACGACCTGGTAGGTGAAGAAGTCGACCGGCAGCTTCGCCCAGGCGGGCAGCGGGCGGCGCACCAGCGACTGCGGTGACAGGCAGCGGGCGTACTCGACGGTGCCGAGCCCGCCCAGCTCGTGGCGACCGTCCGCGTCGGTCAGCGTGCCCGTGTAGGGGGCCAGCAGGCTGACGTGGTCGTAGGGCGCCGAACGGATGAACCACGACGCCGCGGTCGTGGTGGTCAGCTCGATGTCGACGTCGAAGCCCAGGTAGCGGCCGCTCACGCGGACGAGCGGCAGGTCCACCTCGAGGGCGAGGTGCTCGCCCCACCGCAGCGGCCCGCTGTCGGGGAAGTCGCACTCGGCGAGGTCGTAGCCGGCATGGTGGTGCTGGTCGGCGTGGGCGGTGGCCGACAGCAGCATCGCGGTGTCGCGTGCGTCGGCTGCGGCGATCCGGTCGTCGTCGAAGCAGGTGCTGCCCGTCGCGCCGATCAGCGTCATCGTGTTGAGGAAGCGGTACGGCGCCGGCAGGTCCGGCAGGAAGACCCCGAAGTGCGTCCACGCCCATCGGCGCGAGCGGGCGTGCGGGACGAACAGGTCGTCGCGGTCGAACGGCTCGGTCGACGCGCGGAGCCGGCTGTCGAGCAGGCCCAGCGCCGGCACCAGGACCGGGGCAGCGAGACGGAGCGGGTTCACACGACCACCCCCGGGTTGAGCACGCCGGCCGGGTCGAGCGCCGACTTCGCGGCACGCAGGGCGGCGGCGAACGGCGCGGGCCGCTGGTCGTCGTACCACGGGCGGTGGTCGCGACCGACCGCGTGGTGGTGCGTGATGGTGCCGCCGTGCGTGCTGATCGCGTCGGAGACCGCGGCCTTGATCTCGTCCCACTGCACGAGGGTGCTGCCCCAGCGGCCGGCCGCGTAGATCCCGTAGTAGGGCGCCGGGCCGTCGGGGTAGACGTGGGTGAACCGGCAGGTCACCACACCGAGGCCGCCGCACACCTTCGCGATCGCCTGCTGCGCGGCGGCCGTCACCGCCGCGTGGAAGCGCGGGAAGGCGTCCCACGTGCAGGCGGTCTCGAAGGTCTCCACAAGCATCGAGCGACGGGCCAGCGCGTCGCGCTGGTAGGGCATCCGGATGAAGGCCGAGCGCCACGCCTGAGACGCGTCGGGCGCGTCCGGAGCCGCCCGCTCCGATCCGTCGCGGTCGCGGCTGGCCAGCACCGTGCCGCCGTGGTCGCGCACCAGTTCGAGCGCCAGGTCGAGCCAGGCGTCGACCGGGTGGTCGGCGGACTCGAAGGCGACCAGCAGCAACCCGCCGGAGGTGGTGGTGCCGGCATTGATCAGCGCCTCGGCGGGGTCGAGCAGGCGGCAGTTCGAGGGGTGCAGCCCGGACTGGGCGAGGGCGCGGGTCGCGGCGACCGCGTCGTCGTACGACGTGAAGCCGACGGTGACCGTGCGCTGCCACACTGGGCGCTGCTGGAGCCGCATCCAGGCCTCGGTGATCACGCCGAGGGCGCCCTCGGAGCCGAGGAACATCCGGTCCGGCGAGGGCCCCGCGCCGGACCCGGGGAGCCGTCGGGACTCGCCGGTGCCGGCCGGAGAGACCACGCGCAGCGCCTCGGTGAGGTCGTCGATGTGCGTGGCCAGGGTGGCGAAGTGGCCGCCAGCACGGGTGGCCAGCCACCCGCCGAGCGTGGAGAACTCGAAGGACTGGGGGAAGTGGCGCAGGGTCAGCCCGTGCGGGCGCAGCTGGTCCTCGAGAGCCGGCCCCAGGACGCCGGCCTGGACCCGCGCGGCGCGGCTGACCGGGTCCACCTCGAGCACCCGGTCCAGCAGGCCGAGGTCGAGGGTGACGGCGGGGCCGTCGAAGCGCGGCTCTACCCCGCCGACGACGGAGCTGCCGCCGCCGTACGGGACCACCGGCGTTCCGGAGGTGGTGCACCAGTCGAGCACGTCCTCCACGTCCTGCTCGGTGCGCGGGCGGACGACGAGGTCGGGCACGTGGGCGACGTCGCCGTGGAGGTTGCGGACGACGTCGCGGAACGCCTTGCCGCGGGCGTGTCCGAGCCGGTCGACCACGTCGTCGGACCCGAGGCCGGCGAGCGCCGGCGGCAGCGCCACCCGGGGCGCGGCGACCTCGAGTGACCGCGGGTCCGGGGGCTCGTGGTCGCTCAGGTCGTGGCCGGGCAGCAGCGCCGACACGCGGCCGACCAGGGCGTCGGTCTCGGCCGCGTCGAGCGCGGCCGCGGTGTGCCCCCAGCCCCACCAGGATCGAGCGGTCATCGGGTCTTCCCTTCGTCGGGGACGGGTGTGCGGGACAGGGCGGTGAGGGCACGGCGGCCGCGCTCGGTCATCTCGGCCGGACTGCGGTCGGGGTGGCGCAACCACCAGGCGACCAGCGCCGACACGGCGCTCATCCACAGGGCGGTCAGGATCGCGAGGTCGTCGGCGTCGGCGGCCTCGTCGAGGGCCGCGAGCGTGCCGACGCCGGCCCGGGCCTGCCCGGCGATCCGCAGCCGGGCGGCGCGCGCGGTGGCGTGGCCGGCGGAGCCCGCCGGCAACGTGCGGTCGTTGAGGACGTTCCAGTCGTGCGGACGGCTCTCGAGGGCGGTGAAGATCGCGGAGAGGGTGCCCTCGGCGAGCGCGAGCGGGGGACCTCCGCCCGCCAGTGCGACGTCGATCCGGTCGGTAATCCCGGCGCCCGCCCGGGCGGCGCAGGCGGCGAACAACGCGTCCTTGGAGCCGAAGTAGCCGAGCACGAGCTGCTTCGAGACGCCGGCGCCGGAGGCGATCGCGGAGAGGGACGCGCCGGCGTACCCGAGGGTGCCGAACTCGGTCGTCGCCGCGTCGAGGATGAGCTCCTCACGTTCCGCGCGGGGGATCCGCATGCCACCTCCTCAGTGTTGACCGATCGGTAATTTACCGATCGGTCAAGAGACGTCAAGCCCAGGGCCGGGGAGCCTTTGTCAAGATGGACCCGTGGCAGCGGATCCCGAGCGGCTGCGCACCCTGGCCCTCCTGCGGCGGGTGCGCGACCGCATCGACCGCGAGTACGCACGGCCCCTCGACGTCGAGGCGTTGGCGCGGGACGTGCACATGTCGTCGGGCCACCTCAGCCGCGAGTTCAGGCGTGCCTACGGCGAGCCGCCGTACTCCTACCTGATGACCCGTCGGATCGAGCGGGCGATGGCCCTGCTGCGGCGCGGCGACCTGTCGGTGACCGACGTGTGCTTCGAGGTCGGGTTCTCCTCGCTCGGCACCTTCAGCACCCGGTTCACCGAGCTCGTCGGGGTGCCGCCGAGCGCCTACCGCGACGCCGTCGCGGCCGGCGAGGAGGACATGGTCGAGCCGCCCTCCTGCGAGACCAAGAAGGTCACCCGGCCGCTGCGTCGCGGAGGCGCGCAGACCTCCCCGGACCAGGTGGGGCACGCAGGACAAGAGGTCAGGAATCGAGAAGCGCCCCGCTTCGGGACGCCACTAGCGTGACGGCCATGGACATCAGCATTCAGCACAGCTTCCTCCCGCAGACCGACCCCGAGGCCTCGCTCGCGTTCTACCGCGACGTGCTCGGCTTCGAGGTCCTCAACGACGTCGGGTACGGCGACATGCGGTGGATCACCGTCGCGCCGAAGGGCCAGGGCGGCCCCTCGATCGTGCTCGCGCCGCCGGCGGCCGACCCGGGCATCACCGAGGAGGAGAAGACCACCATCGCCGAGATGATGGCCAAGGGCACCTACGCGACGGTGGTGCTGAGCACCTCCGACCTCGACGGCACCTTCGACCGGATCCAGGCCACCGGTGCCGAGGTCATCCAGGAGCCCATCGACCAGCCGTACGGCGTCCGCGACTGCGCGTTCCGTGACCCGGCCGGCAACCACGTCCGCATCAACCAGGCCTGAGTGCCGGTGCCCGCCGAGCCCCGCGACCGGGCGACCCGCACCCGCGACGCCCTGGCGCAGCTGACCGCCCCGGCGGCCGACGCGTGGGTCGCGACGGCGTCCGCCGACGGCGTACCCCATCTCGTGCCGCTGTCGCTGGCGTGGGTGGGGGAGCGGGCCGTGGTCGCGACGGACGCCGCCTCGCCGACGGCCCGGAACGTGCTGGCGTCGGGGACGGCGCGGCTGGGGGTGGGTCCGACCCGCGACGTCGTGATGCTGGACGTCGTGCTGGAGCGGTCGGTGCCGGCCGATGAGTCCGGCGAGCTCGGCGAGTCCTATGCAGCGCAGGCCGACTGGGACCCCCGCGGCCTGGCCGGCTACGTCTACCTGGTGCTGCGCCCCGAGCGGGTCCAGGCCTGGCGCGAGGTCAACGAGATGGCGGGCCGCACGCTCATGCGCGGCGGCACCTGGAGCGAGAGGAACCCATGAGCACCACCCCCGAACCGGCCGACAGCCACGACCTGATCCGGGTCCAGGGCGCCCGGGAGAACAACCTCAAGGACGTCTCGGTCGAGATCCCGAAGCGGCGCCTCACGGTGTTCACCGGCGTCTCGGGCTCGGGGAAGAGCTCGTTGGTCTTCGGGACGATCGCGGCCGAGTCCCGACGGCTGATCGACGAGACCTACTCGACGTTCGTCCAGGGCTTCATGCCCAACCTGCCGCGGCCGGACGTCGACGTCCTGGAGGGCCTCACGACGGCCATCCTCGTCGACCAGGAGCGGATGGGTGCCAACCCGCGCTCGACGCTGGGCACGGTCACGGACGCGCACGCGATGCTGCGCTCGCTCTTCTCGCGGATCGGCGAGCCCTCCATCGGCGGGCCCACCGCGTTCTCGTTCAACATCCCCACGACGACCGTCGGCGGCGCGTCGGTCACCGAGTCGGGCAAGAAGAACGTCATCAAGCAGCAGGTCTACCTCGGCGGCATGTGCCCGCAGTGCGAGGGGCGCGGCACGGTCTCCGACCTGGACCTGTCGCAGATCGTCGACGAGAGCAGGTCGCTCGTCGACGGCGCGATCCTGGTCCCCGGCTACACCGCGGACGGCTGGATGGTCGCGGCCTTCAAGGCGGTCCTGCCGCCGGAGAAGCCGGTGGCGGCGTACACAAAGGCCGAGCGCGAGGACTTCCTGTACGCCGAGCCGCGCAAGATCAAGGTCGACAAGATCAACATCACCTACGAGGGCCTGATCCCGAAGATCCGCAAGTCGATGTTCGCCAAGGACATCGACTCGTTGCAGCCCCACATCCGGGCCTTCGTCGAGCGCGCGGCGGTCTTCGGCACCTGCCCCTCGTGCGACGGCACGCGGCTCAACGAGTCGGCGCGGTCGGTGACGATCAAGGGCCGCAACATCGGCGAGGTGGCGGCGCTGCAGGTCACCGACCTGGCCGCGTGGCTGCGCACCATCGACGACCCGGGCGTGGCCCCGCTCATCGCCACGCTGCTCCACCTGCTCGACTCGTTCATCGACATCGGCCTCGGCTACCTGTCGCTGGACCGGCCGTCCGGCACGCTCTCCGGCGGCGAGGCGCAACGCACCAAGATGGTGCGCCACCTCGGCTCGGCCCTGACCGATGTCACCTACGTCTTCGACGAGCCGACCATCGGTCTCCACCCGCACGACATCGAGCGGATGAACAAGCTCCTGCTCGAGCTGCGCGACAAGGGCAACACGGTCCTCGTCGTCGAGCACAAGCCGGAGACGATCGCGATCGCCGACCACGTGGTCGACATGGGTCCCGGCGCGGGCAGCGGCGGCGGCGAGGTCGTGTTCCAGGGGACCGTCGACGGCCTGCGGGCGTCCGGCACCCGCACCGGCGAGCACCTGGCCTACCGCGCGTCGCTGAAGGAGTCGGTGCGGGAGCGCACCGGCGTCCTCGAGGTGCGCGGGGCCGACGCGCACAACCTGCAGAAGGTCGACGTCGACATCCCGCTCGGCGTCCTCACCGTCGTCACGGGCGTCGCGGGCTCGGGCAAGAGCTCGCTCGTGCACGGCTCGGTGGTCGGCCGCGAGGGCGTCGTGGCGATCGACCAGGCGGCGATCAAGGGCTCGCGACGGTCCAACCCGGCGACGTACACCGGGCTCCTCGAGCCGATCCGGAAGGCCTTCGCGAAGGCCAACGACGTGAAGCCGGCCCTGTTCAGCGCCAACTCGGAGGGCGCCTGCCCGACCTGCAAGGGCTCCGGCGTCATCGTCACCGAGCTCGGCTTCATGGACACCGTCTCCACGCCGTGCGAGGACTGCGGCGGCAAGCGCTTCCAGGCAGCGGTGCTCGACTACCGACTGGGCGGGCTGAACATCGCCGAGGTGCTCGAGCTGCCGGTCGAGCGCGCCCTCGAGCTCTTCACCGCGCCGGAGACCAAGGTCCCGGCCGCGGCGGACATCCTGGCCCGGCTGCAGGACGTCGGGCTCGGCTACCTGACCCTCGGCCAGCCGCTCAACACGCTCTCCGGCGGGGAGCGGCAGCGGGTCAAGCTGGCCCTGCACCTGAAGGAGAAGGGCGGGATCTACGTCCTGGACGAGCCGACGACCGGACTCCACCTCGCCGACGTCGACAACCTGCTCGGCCTGCTGGACCGGCTGGTCGACGCGGGCAAGACGGTCATCGTCATCGAGCACCACCAGGCCGTCATGGCCCACGCCGACTGGATCATCGATCTCGGCCCTGGCGCCGGCCACGATGGCGGCAGGATCGTGTTCGAGGGCACGCCGGCCGACCTGGTGGCCGGGGCGGGCACGCTCACCGGCCAGCACCTGGCGGACTACGTCAGCTGACGCGCTCGGCCTCGACGATCCTGACCAGCTCGTCGGCCACGCGCAGCATCGGCTCGCTCGAGTGCTGCGCGAGGCCGACGACGACGGCGCCCTCGACCGCGGCGAGCATCAACGTCGCCAGGCTGGCCGTGCGCTCCGAGGGCACGCCGACGTGGAGCAGCCAGCCCGCCACCGCCTCGCTCCAGTCGCTGAACGCCTGCCCGGCCAGCTCGCGGGCGACCGGCTCGCTCTCGCCACCGAGCGCGGCGGCGACCACCGGGCAGCCGGCCGTGTAGTCGCTCGCCTCCGCCTCGGCCCGCCACACCTCGACGATGAGCGGGATGGCCTCGGCCGGCTCGAGGTCGACGAGGGCGAGGAGCGCCGCCGAGTAGTCCTCGACGGCCTCCCGGACCGCGTCCGCCACCATCTCCGACCGGCCGCCGGGGAAGTAGTGGTACAGCGAGCCGCGCGAGGCCCCCGCCTCCGCGACCACGTCGAGCATCGTGGTGCCGGCGACGCCGCGGCGACGCATCAGCTCGCGGGTCGTGTGGACGATCCGCTCGCGCTTGGCCGGGTCGGGGCGACGGGCCATCTCAGAGCCCGCGGCGGCCGACGCGGACGCTGTCGCGTCCGTTGCGGACGAGGTACTGCGCGACGTTGAGGGCCGGGTGGCGCCGCGGGGCGGGCTCCTTGCCGTCGGCCATCCGCCACATCTGCACGGTGTACGCCGTCAGCTCGGTCAGGCTGTCGATGAGCTTGATGCCGCTGCGCTTGGGCCGGACGATGCTCTCGGTCGTCGTACCGTCCAGCAGGCCGGCGGTGACGTCGGGGTCGACCGTGAGCGGGCGACCCAGGCCGACGACGTCGATGGCACCGCTGGCGACGGCGTCCTCCATCGCGTCGACCGTGCGGAAGCCGCCGGTGAGCATGAGCGGGAGCTCGGGGAGCTCGGCGCGCACCCGGAGGGCGTAGTCGAGGAAGTAGGCCTCGCGCTTGCGGGTGCTCTCCTTCAGCGTGGGGTCGACGCCGAGCATCGCAGCGGAGGAGTAGGTGCCGCCGGAGACCTCGAGCAGGTCGATGCCCTCGGCGGCGAGCGCGTGGACGACCTCGATGGACTCGTCCTCGCTGAACCCGCCGCGCTGGAAGTCGGCGGAGTTGAGCTTGATCGCCATCGCCTTGTCGCTGCCGATCTCGGCGCGGATCGCACGGGCGACCTCGAGCACGAAGCGGCGGCGCTTCTCGGGCGTGCCGCCCCAGGCGTCGGTGCGCAGGTTGGCGAGCGGGGAGAGGAACTGGCTGACGAGGTAGCCGTGGGCGCCGTGGATCTGGACGCCGTCGAATCCGGCGCGGACCAGGTGTCCGGCGGTCGCGGCGAAGCGGGCGATGATGTCCTCGATCTCCGCGTTGGTCAGCTCGCGCGGCTGGGCGAACATGCCGCCGCTCTCCGGCAGCGCGACCGCCGAGGGAGCCACCGGCCGGGGGGTGAGGGTGCGCGGGGCCTGGCGGCCGGGGTGGTTGATCTGGGCCCAGGCGACGGCACCGTCGGCCTTGATGATGTCGGCCCACTCGGCGAGGTCCTGCGCGGACCGGTCGTCCTCGACGACGACATTGCCGGGCTCGCCGATCGCCCGGCGGTCGACCATCACGTTGCCGGTGATCGTCAGGCCCGCGCCGTTGCCCGACCAGCGCCGGTAGAGGTTCTTGATCCGCTCACCGGGGGTGTGGTCGCGCCGGGCGAGGCTCTCGCTGAGCGCGGCCTTGGCGAGCCGGTTCGGGAGGACCGAGCCGTTGGGGAGGGTGAACGGCTGGTGGAGGGCGGCGACGGCCGTCGGGGTCTCTGACATGGCGATAACTATGCAGCCCTGCATAGAAATCGGGAAGGGGCCGCGCAGAGACCTGCGTCACGCCCGCGGCGCCCGGAGCCCAGCGCTCTAGATCGCCGCGTCGTCGAGGCAGAGGATGTTGTCCTCGCTGTCCTTGAACCAGGCGGCGTGGCCCATCCCCTCCATGCTCGCGACCGGCCCGTCCCACGTGATGCCGGGCATGTCGTAGTGCTCGAAGACCACGCCCCTCGCCTCGAGGTCGACGACCTCGGAAGCGACGTCACCGACGTGGAACTGGGCGATCGTGTGGCCCGCCTTCCCCGCCTGGTCGGTCTCATAGAGGAAGAAGGCGGTGCCGCCGGCGCGGTAGACCAGCCCGCCCGGGTTCTCGTCGGCCGGGACCAGGCCCAGCTTGTCCTCGTAGAACCGGCGCGCCCGCCCGAGATCGGCGGCCGGGATGTTCGCGGTGACCTGGCTGTCCTGCAGCATGGTTGATCCTCCGTTCCGGCCGGCACTCGCCGCCACTTCGCAAGGTACGCCGAAGCGGGCGCCGCCACCATGCTCGGAAGCGGGGGAGGAGCGCCCGCCGTCGGCTGTCGGGCGGCTGTCGGGCGGCTGTCGGGCGGCTGTCGGCGGCTGTCGGTGGCCGCCGGTAGAACGGGCTGCATGAGCAGACAGGTCCAGATCACCTACGACGCCCACGACCCGCGCGCCCAGTCGAGGTTCTGGGCCGAGGTGCTCGGCTACCTCATCCCCGGCCCACCCGGGGTCGAGCTGGCGGACGGTGCCGACCCGCTGGCCGCGTGGGACGGCTTCCTCGAGCGGATCGGTGTGCCCGCCGACCAGCGCAACAGCCGCTCCGCCGTCGAGGACCCCGACGGGGTGGGCCCGCGGGTGTTCTTCCAGCAGGTCCCCGAGGACAAGGTCGTCAAGAACCGGCTGCACCTCGACGTGCGTGCCGCGCCCGGGCTGGCGGGGGAGGAGCGGATGGCCGCGCTCGAGACCGAGGGCGCACGACTCGTCGCCCTCGGCGCCACCCGGCTGGCGCGCCACGAGCCGGCGCCTCCGCTGGAGGCCGGCCACCTCGTGATGGCCGACCCCGAGGGCAACGAGTTCTGCCTGGACTGACCGGGTCTCGTGACGGTCGCTGCGCGACCTCCTCGACCACCGGGCGCGGCTCAGTCGGCGGCGTCCAGCTCCTCGACCACCGGGCGCGGCTCAGTCGGCGGCGTCCAGCTCCTCGACCACCGGGCGCGGCTCAGTCGGCGGCGTACAGCTCCTCGATCACGTCGGCGTACTTCTCGGCGATGGGCCGACGCTTCAGCTTCATCGTCGGGGTGAGCTCGTCACCTCCGGGCAGCCAGTCCGTCGGCAGGATCCGGTAGCTCTTGACCTGCTCGACGCGCGAGAGGCGGGCGTTGGCCTCCTCGATGGCCGTCGCGACCTGCTCCTGGACCTTCGGGTCGGTCGCGAGCGCGGCGGCCGAGCCGTCCGGGAGGCCCTGCTGCTCGGCGTAGGCCGCGCAGACGTCGGGGTCGAGCACGAGCAGGGCCACGTTGTAGGGCCGGCGGTCGCCCACCACGACGGCCTGGCCGACCAGCGGGTGCGACGCCTTGAGGACCTGCTCGATGTTGGCCGGCGACATGTTCTTGCCGGCCGCGTTGATGATCAGCTCCTTCTTCCTGTCGACGATGCGGACGTAGCCGTCATCGTCGATGGTCGCGACGTCACCGGTGTGCAGCCAGCCGTCGGCGTCGATCGCCTCCGCGGTCTTGTCCGGCTGGTTGCGGTAGCCGCGCATCAGCTGCGGGCCGCGTACGAGCAGCTCGCCGTCGTCTGCGAGCCGGACCTCCAGGCCGGGGATCGGCTTGCCGACCGTCCCGATCCGGATGTCCTCGGGCGGGTTGATGATGCCGCAGCAGGAGATCTCCGACATGCCCCACAGCTCGCAGATCGGCACCCCCAGGGCGGCGAAGAACTCCAGCACCTCCGGCGCGATCGGCGCGGCTCCCGAGACGGTGAACCGCACGTCGTCGAGGCCGAGCAGCTGCCGCACCGCGGTCCTGTGGTCGTCGGGCAGTGCGCTCGGGTCGGTGACCCCCTTGGCCTCGAGCGCAGCCTTGATCTTCTCCCAGACCCGGGGCACCCCGCCCCAGGCCGTCGGCCGGACCTCGGGCAGGGCGGCGACCACGGCCTTCGGGTCGGCCACGTAGGTGGTCGTCGCGGCGAAGGCCATCGGCGTGTAGTGGGACGCCCAACGGTCGGCGACGTGCGCCGAGGGGAGGTACGACGTCGTGCGCTCGCCGTCCTCGGCCGGGATCACCGCCTGCACCCCCCGGAGCTGGGCGAGCATGCTGCCGTGGGTCAGCTCGACGCCCTTCGGCGGCCCGGTCGTGCCGGAGGTGTAGATGAGCGTCAGCACGTGGTCGGGCCCGACCGCGCGCCAGGACGCGTCGAAGTCGAAGCCGTCGACGGTGCGCTCCTCGAGCTCGGCCAGCGTGATCGCCCCGTCGCCGCCGTCGACGCTGACGATGGTCTCCAGGTCGGCGCCGGCCGCGAGCACCTGCGGGAGGAAGGCCTGCTCGGTGACGACCACGCGGTTGCCGGCGTTGCCGAACAGGTAGGCGATCTGCTCCGGCGAGGAGGTGTTGTAGATCGAGAACGGCACCGCCCCCAGGTGCAGCGCCGCGGTGTCCACGAGGGCGAACTCCGGGCGGTTGGTCAGCATGATGCCGACGGTGTCCTCCGGGCCGACCCCCAGCGCGGCGAGACCCTCCGCGATGCGGCGCACGCGTTCGCCGTACCCGGTCCAGGTGATCTCCTGGGCGCCGCCCGGAGTGCGGAGCGCGACGCGGTCGGCACCGCTCGCGACGGAGTTCTGGAAGGCCTCGCAGAGGCTGGCGACATCAAGGCGGTCGGTCATGGGCCGATGCTGGCAGTGTGGCGCAGGTCACGCAACGCCTTCGCCGGATCCGCTCGCCCCGGAGAGGATCACGAGCTCCTGGGTGGCGCGGGTCATGGCGACATAGCGGTCGACGGCGCCCTCGATCCCGTCGCCGAAGGCGTCCGGCTCGACCAGTACGACGAGGTCGAACTCGAGCCCCTTCGTGAGCTCCGGCGCGAGGGAGCGGACCCGGTCGGTGGCCACGAAGGTGCGGTCGCCGATGACGCAGGCGACGCCCTCGGGGTGCTGCTCCTGCCACCGCGCGACGACGGCGTCGCGGTCGGTGCGGGGCAGGCGCCGGACCGGGATGCCGGTGCTGCGCACGGACGTCGGCACGTTCGCGTCCGGCAGCGCGGCGCGGATCACCGGGGCGGCCTCGGCCATGACCTCCTCCGGCGTCCGGTAGTTCACGGTGAGCGAGGCGATGCTCACCCGGTCGATCCCCGCACGGGCCAGCCGGTCCTCCCAGGTCTCCGTGAAGCCGTGTCGCGCCTGCGCGCGGTCGCCGACGATCGTGAGGCTCCGCGACGGGCAGCGGGCGATCAGCATCTGCCACTCGGCGTCGGTCAGCTCCTGCGCCTCGTCGACCACGACGTGGGCGAACGGCCCGGCCAGGGCGTCGGGGTCGGCGGCGGGGGCACCACCGGGCGCGGCCAGGGCGCCCTGGAGGTCCGCGCCGCGCAGCATCGACATCAGCATCATCTCGGAGTCGTCGTTCGCGATCAGGTGGTCGACGACGTGGTCCATCTCCTCCTTCGCGGCCGCCTCTTCCGCCGCCCGGCGTCGCCGGCGACGCGACGCCTCGCGATCGCCGAGGCGCCGGTGGGCCGCGTCGAGCAACGGCAGGTCCGCGGCCGTCCAGCGCTGAGGGCCGCGTCGGCGCAGCAGGCGGACCTCGTCCTCGTCGAGCCAGGGAGCACACCGGCGCAGGTAGGCCGGGACCTCCCACAGGTCGCCCACCAGGTCGGATGGGTCGAGGAGCGGCCAGGCCCGGCCGAGCACGTCGTGGAGGGCGCGGGAACGGAGCACGGCACGCCGGACGACCGCGGGGGAGAGGGCCTCCTCGTCGTCGTACTTGTCGACGAGGATCTCGACGAGCGCCTCGACCACCTGGTCGCGGCCCTCGTTGTGCGGCGTGCCGGGCTCGACGGCGCCGAACGCCTCGGCCCACTCCGCACGCCCGACCCACAGGTCCCCGGCGTCGGTCTCCACGTCGACGCCCTCGGTGGGCGGCTCCTCGTAGAGCGCGACCGCGGGCTCGATCGCCGCAACCATCCGGGCGTCCGCCTTGAGGGCCGCGACGGCCGGGGACTCCTCGGGCACGAGGTCGCGACCACCGGGCACGAGGTCGCGGAGGGTGCAGGTGCGGACGCCGTCCTCGCCGAGGCTCGGGAGCACATCGGCGACGTAGTCGAGATAGGGCTGGTGCGGCCCGACGAAGAGCACCCCACCCCGCCCCGAGCCCAGCCGCGGGTCCTCGTAGAGCAGGTACGCCGCCCGGTGCAGGGCGACCACCGTCTTGCCCGTCCCGGGTCCGCCGTCGACGACGAGCGCGCCGCGCGACGAGGCGCGGATGATGGCGTCCTGGTCGGACTGGATCGTGCTCAGCACGTCGCGCATCCGCGGCGACCGGCTCGCGCCGAGGCTGGCGATGAACGCCGACTGGTCGTCCAGGGCGGCGTTGCCCTCGAGGCCGTCGGCCGTGAACACCTCGTCCCAGTAGTCGCTGATCCGGCCGAGCGTCCAGCGGTAGCGGCGCCGGCTCACCAGGCCCATCGGCCGTGCATGGGTCGCGGCGAAGAACGGCTCCGCGGCCGGCGAGCGCCAGTCGACCAGCAGGCGGGTGCCGTCGGCGTCGGTCAGGCCGAGCCGGCCGACGTACACGGGCTCGGGGTCATCCTCGCGGACGAAGCGGCCCAGGCACAGGTCCAGGGTGAACCTGCGCAGCGTGCGCAGCCGCGCGGTCAGCCGGTGGACCTCGAGGTCGCGGTCCATCGCCGCCTGCCCGTGGCCACCGCTGCGCTGGCGCTCCTCGTCGAGCCGGGCGGTGAGGTCGTCGATGGTGGTCTCGAGGCTCGCGGCCATGGCCGCGAAGTGGCGCTCGTCGTCGGCGACGAGCGCGGGGTCCGCCTTGGCGGAGAGATGGTCGGGAAGGGAGAACGCCGTCGGCGCAAGGGTCACGTGTCAGCTCCGTTGGTCGGGTCGGACCGGTGATTCTGGAGCACGCAGGGGGCCTTGCGGCAAGGCCCCCTCTCGGCTATACCTTGAAAATGGAAGAGGCCTTGCCGAGCCGCGGACGGCGCGTCATGCCGCTCCCGCGGGCTGGCGAGACGTACGCCGACCTCCGCGGTGAGGGCCGCCGGCTGCGAGTCGCCTGGCACACCGAGCGCGACGTCGTCGTGCTGTCGCTGTGGCGCGACAACGTGTGCACCGGCACCTTCCAGCTCACCGCCGACGACGTCGCCGACCTCGTCGACGTGCTGGGCGCCGGGAGGGACGCGTCGTACACCGCGGCGCTGGGGGCCCGCCGCGCGGCCCGTTCGTCATAACGCCTGCGGAGTCTCCGACGCGCCCCTAGGGTCGGGGCGTGATCGAGCTCAAGGGCCTCAACGGGGAGTCCGTCGTCTACGACGGCGCGACCGTCGCGAAGTTCCGCCACAACGGCCTCGACGAGGCCGCCCGGAACCCGGTGTCGACCTTCCGCGAGGTCCAGGTCAAGCACAAGCCGGGCAAGCGCGGCAAGGAGGGCCGGTACGACGTCATGGTGGTCCTTGCGTCGTTCATGTCGATCTCCGTCCCGGAGACCGCGAAGGGCACGCTCGACGAGCTGGTGGCCGCGCTCGAGGCGACCCGCGGCTGACCGCTACTCGGGCGCGGGCCTGATCCAGCCGTTGGCGAGCCCGTGCGTGACGAGCGCGTCGGTCGCGCCGCCGAGCACCGTCGATCCCGCGACGACACCGGCCTCGCGGGCCCGGACGGTCGTCTCGTTGGCCCCGGGCATCTGCCAGGTGCCGCCCCGGTTGACCCAGTTGAGCAGCATCGGCTCGAGCCGGTCCATCGCCTTGCAGAAGCGCGCCTCCGGCGTCTGGCCGGCCTCGAACTCGTCCCACAGGGCCCGGATCCACCTCGCCTGGTCGTCCGGGAGCAGCGTGAACAGCCGGTCGGCCGCGGCCTCCTCCCGCTCCTGCTGGCCGACGACCGCTGCCGGGTCGAAGACGGGGCTGTCGCCGGCGTAGATCTCGACGAGGTCGTGGATCACGACGAGCCGCATCGCGTGGCCGACGTCGATCGGCTCGTTCGCGTACTCCGCGAGGAGCATGACCATGAGCGCGAGGTGCCAGGAGTGCTCGGCGTCGTTCTCGCGGCGGTCCGCGGCGGCGAGGGGCGAGGCGCGCAGGATCGTCTTCAGCTTGTCGACCTCGGCGATGAACCCCAGCTGCGCTGCGAGGCGCTCGTCGATGCCGGGTGGCAGGGGGCTCCGGTCCATGATCAGGTCGTCGTCCACCCCGCCACCCTCTCAGGACGCGGCGAGCCTCAGTCCTGGAGGTCGGGCTCCGGCAGGACCTCCCGCACCTCCTGGGAGCACCGGCAGGCGGCAGCGATCTTCGCCGCCCACGCAAGCGCCTCCTCCCGGGTCGCCACCTCCAGGACGGCGAAGCCACCGATGACCTCCTTGGTCTCCGGGTAGGGCCCGTCGGTCACCACGCCGTCGGTGCCGACGATGCTCGCCTGCTGGCTCTCCAGCCCCGCACCGAAGACCCACACGCCCGCGGCGCGCGCCTCCTCGACCACGGCCATCGAGTCGCGGGTGACCGCGGGCAGCTCGGAGTCCGGGAAGTCCATCCAGCCGTCGTCGAACGAGATCAGGTAACGCGTCATCTGTCTTGCCTCCTCGTCATGGGTAGCGTCGACCCGCCGCCCCTGTCCTGTCCACGAACGGCCGCCACCGGGTACGACAGGCCGGCAGCGGATTTCTCATCGGACCTCGCCGGACACCTGGTCCAGGAGGCCTGCGAGCACCCGGGCAACCCCCTCGTCGGCACACGGTGGCGCGAGGTGGTCGGCGACCTCGACCACGCTGGGGTGCGCGTCGGCCATCGCATACGACGTCCCGGCCCAGCTGAGCATCGCGAGGTCGTTCGGCATGTCGCCGAAGGCCACGACGTCAGCGGGGACGACGCCCATGCGCTCACACAGGCGCGTGAGTGCGCTGGCCTTCGTGACCCCCACGGCGCTGATCTCGGCCAGGCCGGCGACCGACCACGTGACCGTCGCGCGGTCGCCGACGGCCTCCTCGACCGCGTCGTGGAAGGCGGTGTGATCGCCCCCAGAGGGCGACCGGTCGTCGTACCGGACGAGGACCTTGAGGGCGGTGGCGTCCCAGACCTCGTCGAGCGGGCCGCGTGGGGTGCCCGGGGGAGTGGGGTCGGGCTCGTCGAAGGTCGGGTCCAGCCGCATCCCGTCCAGGCACTCCAGCGCGAAGCTGGCGCTCGGCACGGCCTCGGTCACCGCGGCGGCGATGGCGAGCCCGGTCCCCGCGTCGATGCCCGCGAGGTGCACGACCTCGCGCGCGCCGGCGTCGTAGGTCACCGCACCGTTGGACACGATCGCCCGCCCGTGCCGGCCCACGTGGGGCCACAACGGGTCCATCCACCGCAGTGGCCGGGCCGTCACGAACACCACCGGGACGCCGGCGTCGTCGGCGCGGCGCAGCACCTGCGCCGTGTACGACGGCACCGTCGTGGCCCCGTCCGGCACGAGCGTCCCGTCGAGGTCGGTCGCGATCAGCACCCGCACCACCCTAGTGCGGCGGTGAGTCCGGGCCGCTGGTCCGGTCGATCCCTGCATGGGCACCGACAACCACGCACACGCACGCCAGCTGCTGGACGCCAACCGCTACGTCACGATCGCGACCGCGGACGAGCAGGGGAGCCCGTGGGCCACCCCGGTCTGGTTCGCCCCCGACGGGCTCGACCGGATCCTCTGGCTCTCCTGGCCGGGGTCGCGCCACTCGCAGCTGATCGCGAGCCGGCCGGAGATCGCGCTGACCGTCTTCGACTCGACGGTCGTGCCGGGCAACGCTGCGGCGCTCTACGCGACGGCACGGGCCGCCCTGTGCCCGGACGACCTGCTCGACCACAACCTGTCGGTCCTCAACGAGCGTTCGGTGGCCCAGGGCCTGCCTGCCTTCACCGCCGCGCAGGTCTCGCCGCCGGCACGGCTGCGGCTGTACGCCGCCGACCTGGTCGACGTGTGGGTGCTCGACCAGGACGCCGATGTCGACCAGCGGGCCGTCGTACCGCGGTGAGGCGCACAACTCCGTTGCCGCCGGACGGGGAGCAGGGCAGAGTCGCCGCATGCTCGAGCTGCGCACGCTGACCCCGGACGACTGGCCGCTGTGGCGCGAGCTGCGCCTCGCGGCGCTGGCCGAGGCTCCCGAGGCGTTCGGCGCGACGCTCGCCGAGTGGTCCGGCCCGGGCGACCAGGAGGAGCGCTGGCGGGCCCGCCTGTCGATCCCCGGGGCACGCGACCACGTCGTCCTCCTCGACGGTACCCCCGCCGGCATGGTCAGTGGGGTGCCGGGCGAGGACGCCGGTGTGGTCGAGCTGATCTCGATGTGGGTGACGGCCGCGGCCCGCGGCAGGGGAGTGGGGGACCTGCTCGTCGCGGCCGTCGAGCAGTGGGCCCGGGACGAGGGCGCCACCACCCTGCGGCTCGCGGTGATGCGCGACAACCCGATCGCGACCACCTTGTACGAGCGCCACGGCTTCGCCCCGCCGCCCGGGGGAGACGACCGTCTCGGTGACGGCCGGGAGCTCGTGCTGGCGAAGCGCCTCGACGGCTGACGACGGCTCGGGGTGCACCGGCCGTCGTACCGTGTCTGCGTGCTTCCCGACCCGACCGCCCGGCTCCGGTTCCGGCCCATGGGCCGGGACGACTTGGCGGACATCAGCACCCTGGAGCTCGGCGGCTCCCGCGGCCCCGCCGGGTGGATCGAGTGGAACCTGCGCAACTACGACGAGCACGGGTTCGGGCTCTGGGTCGTCGAGACCCACCAGGGGGAGTTCGTCGGCGACTGCGGCCTGACGATGCAGGAGGTCGAGGGGGAGTGGCTGGTCGAGGCGGGTTGGCACGTGCGCTCGTCGCTGCGCCGGCAGGGGTACGCCGCCGAGGCGGCCACCGGAGTCCTGGACGCCGCTCGTGGCGAAGCCGTCGACCACGTGGTCGCGATCATCCGCCCCGACAACGTCGCATCCCAGGGCGTGGCGACGCGGGTCGGCATGACCCTCGAGCGTGAGGTCCACAAGAACGGCGGGCCCGCGCTGGTCTTCGGCATCGACCTCGGTCGGTGAGTATCGGCGTCACCCAGGAGTCCGGGCTAGGTTTCGTCGCGTGACGAGTGACTTCCTCAGCACCGTGGCCGCGTTCGAGGCGGCCGTCGACAGGGGCGACGGAGAGGCTGCGCTGTCGGCCCTCGACCGCTTCCGCGAGGTGTTCGGCGACGCCACGGATGCGGAGGCCGCCCTTGCCGGCCCCCGGCTGGCAGCCGCCCTTCCGGCCGTGCCCGCCGGGCCGGCCGGCCTGCTCGGCATCCTCGTCGGTGCCTGCGTCGAACGCGGCGCGGATCCCGTCGCCTGCGCGCCGGCGGTTCTCGACAAGGCCGAGACGGCCGTCGCGGCGGCGGCCGAGTTCTGCCGGCGGTGGCCGGGGGAGCAGGACCTCCCCAAGCCGACCCTCGCCGACCCGCCCGCTGCCGTCGTCGCCGCCGTCGGGGGAGCCGACGACCCGGTCGCGCGCGGTGCTGCGCTGGGCTGGTGGGCCCTCCCGCTCTGGGAGCGGGCCGCCGGGGCGGTGCTGAGCCACGAGGAGGTACGCCGGGCCGAGCTTCCGCGACCGGTGCTGACCGACGTCCTGGCGGAGGTGCACGCAGCCTCCGGCGCGGGCCAGTGGCTGCTCTCGGCGCTGAAGGTGCTCGACGAGGAGCGACTCGTCGTCGTCCACCGTCCGAGCGGCAAGGGCTTCGAGATGACCATGGGCGGCATCGGCGACAACTTCCAGCTGCACACCCTGCTCGCTGCGGCGCTCGTCCCGGACCACCTGCCGGGCGCCCGGCCCGACGCGGCCGCCATTGCCGCCTGCACCGGCGCCGATCCGCAGGCGTCCACCGAGTACGCCGGCGCCGGGGTCTTCAACCTCGTCGCTCCGGACGGCACGTGGATCTGGAACGAGGGCACGCCGAGCGACATCCCGGTCACCGAGGGTGTCCGTCTGCTCCTGCTCGACCCGCCGCCGTACCAGCGCACCTGGACCGCCGGCCGGCTCTTCCCCGGGATGCGTGCGCACCTGACCCTCGAACGCACGCTGAGCGAGGCCGAGGTCGCCGAGCACCTGACGACGGTGCGCGGCCATGGCTGACCACGCCTGGACTCCTGAGGACCGCAGGAGGCAGCTCGGCGAGGTCCTCCGGCATGCCCGATGGATCAAGAAGAGCCACCGGACCGACGCCTTCGACGAGCTCATCGCCACCTGCCAACGGTTCCGCGTGCACGGGTTCTCCGACGTGGATCTCAAGGAGTTCAGCCGCGCCAACGAGACACCGCCGGGCCGGCTGCATCCGCGCAGCGACACCCGGATGCAGATGGAGATGGACCAGCCCCGGCTGGTGGCGCGTCTGGACCAGCTCAAGCAGGCGGTGTACGAGCTCCGGACGCGGGGACGCATCGACTGATCGAGGCACAGATCCCTCCTTTGCCATATCGCCGATAACGAACATTATGTCAGATTACGGGAATCGGCCCCCTCCCCGGACCGCGGACGCTGGCCTGGAGTCCTGCCCCGGTCCACCGTGGTTTCATGGCTTCCCCCAGCGAGCTCGTGGGCGTGCGCTACCTCGTCGACGTCGTCGACGAGGCTTGGCGTTCTACACGACACATCTCGGCTTCACCGTGCACACGAACGTCGCACCGGCTCTCGCCGATGTCGTCCGCGGTTCGCTCAGGCTGCTCCTGAGCGGATCGGCCAGCTCCGGCGCCCGCGCAACGCCCCCGGATCGCTCAGGATCGCTCGGACGCAACCGGATCAACCTGCCCGTGGACGACATCGAGGCCGAGGTCGAGCGATTGGCCGCAGCCGGTCTGTCCTTCGCCAGCGACCTCGTCTCGGGGCCGGGCGGCAGCCAGATCCTCCTGGAGGATCCCTCCGGGAACCTGGTCGAGCTGTTCCAGCCCCGCTCGACCTGACATAACGTCGCCGCCACTCAGCGACCGGCGGAGCGCCACGCACGCGGCCCGACGCCGTACTCCTTGGCGAAGGCACGCGAGAACGCCGCCTCCGAGGCATACCCGACCGCTCGGCTGATCGCCGCTGCCGAGTCCGGGGTCGAGGTCAGCAGGTCGGCGGCCTGCGCCAGGCGCAGCCGTTGGAGGTAGCGCCCCGGCGACTCCCCCACCAGTCGTGTGAACCGCGCCGAGAACGCCGCCCGCGACAGCGCCGAGAGCTCCGCCAGCGACTCCACCGTCCACGGCTGCTCGGGCTGGCGGTGCATCGCGCGCAGTGCGGGCCCGAGTGGACGGTCCAGGGCTGCGGTCAGCCAACCGGGGCCGCCCGGACCGCTCGCCCCGTCGGTCGCTGCCCACGCCCGCAGGGCCTGGATGAACAGCAGGTCGAGGATCCGCGAGGCCATCACCTTCGAGCCCGCACTCGGGTCGGTGACCTCACGGCCGAGGAGCTGCGCGCTCAGCGGGAGCCACTCGCGTCCCTCCGCGCGGATCACGATCGCCGGCGGCAGCGCCTCGAGCAGGGGTACGCCGGCACGCTCCTCGACCACGAAGGAGCCGCTCATCCACACCGCGTCCTCCATCGGCCGCAGGCGGTGGGCGACGCCTCGGGCGAGCAGGGCGAGATCACCCGTGCCCAGCACCACCCGCTCTCCCCCGCCGTCCGGGACGTCGTAGCGCAGCGCGACGGAGCCGCTCTCCACGACGTGGAGCAACCGGCCCCCGGCCCGGTGCCGCTCCTCGTGCCCGCGACCTGCCGCCACGCGGGTCACCCGGTCGCCGCGCAGGTGGATCATCTCCAGGACGTCGGACAGGGCATCGGCCGAGGTGTCGAGCGGAACTGCAAAGTTTTCGAGCGATTCTGGCATGGCTACTTGCTCCCGCGTCTCAATACGGTGGATGCACCCTATCAACAAGGAGCACCTGCCATGACCGAACCGACCGTCGTCCTCGTCCACGGATTCTGGGGCGGCGCCGCCCACTGGGCGAATGTCATCGTCGAGCTGGACCGTCGCGGCCACACCGGCATCCGCGCCGTGGAGATCCCGCTCACCTCGCTGGCCGACGACGCGACCCGCACCCGGGAGATGGTCCGCCAGGTCGACGGCCCCGTCGTTCTCGTCGGCCACTCGTACGGCGGTGCGGTGATCTCCGAGGCCGGCAACCTGCCGAACGTGACCGGCCTCGTGTACGTCGCGGCCTTCGCCCCGGACGCCGGCGAGAGCCCCGGCCAGATCACCGAGGAGCACCCGCCGGCGGCGGTCGCCAGCATCGCACCCGACTCCGACGGGCGCCTGTGGGTGCAGCCGGACAGGTTCCGGGAGAGCTTCGCCCAGGACCTCTCCGCCGACGAGGCCCTCGTCATGGCCGTCACCCAGAAGGCACCGCTCGGCAGCACGTTCGGCGACACCGTGACCGACCCCGCCTGGCGGCACAAGCCGACGTGGTACCAGGTCTCCACCGAGGACCGGATGATCCACCCGGACAACCAGCGCCGGATGGCCGCGCGCATGCAGCCCCAGCGCACGATCGAGCTGGCGGCCAGCCACGCCTCGCTGGCGTCGCAGCCGGCAGCGGTGGCCGACCTGATCGAGGAGGCACTCCGCGCGGCAACCGCCTGAACCCGGCGGAGCACCCGCAGGACGGTCGGGTCAGCGCTCGGTGACCCGACCGTCCGCGACGACGAGCTCCCGGGAGGTCGCGACCGCCGACAGCATCCGCCGGTCGTGCGTGACGAGGAGCAGCGTGCCCGGGTAGTCGGCGAGAGCCGACTCGAGCTGCTCGATCGCGGGAAGGTCGAGGTGGTTGGTCGGCTCGTCGAGGACGAGCAGGTTCACTCCCCTGGCCTGCAGCAGCGCGAGGGAAGCACGGGTCCGCTCCCCCGGCGACAGCGTCGACGCCGGTCGCACGACGTGGTCGGACTTCAGCCCGAACTTCGCCAGCAGCGTCCGGACCGGCTCCGGCGCCATGTCCGGCACCTGCGCCTGGAAGGCATCGACGAGGCTGTCCTCGGCCTCGAACAGCCGCCGCGCCTGGTCCACCTCGCCGACCACGACGCCGGGGCCGAGGAAGGACTCCCCCGACGACAGCGCCAGCCGGCCGAGCAGGGCGGCCAGCAGGGTCGACTTGCCGGCGCCGTTCGCGCCGGTGATGGCGACCTTCTCCGCCCAACCGATCTCGAGGTCGACCGGGCCGAGCGTGAAGTCCCCCCGGTGTACGACGGCCTGCCGCAGCGCCGCGGTGACCGCACCGGAGCGTGGCGCCACCGCGATCTCCAGGCGCAGCTCCCACTCCTTGCGGGGCTCCTCGACCTCCTCGAGCCGTTCGAGCGCCCGCTCCGACTGCCGCACCTTCGCCGCCTGCTTCTCACTGGACTCGGCACGGAACCGGCGCACCGACTTGTCGGGCTCCTTGTCGATGCTGCGCCGGGCGTTGCGCACGCCCTGTGCCGCCCAGCTGCGCTGCATCGTGGCCCGCGCCTGGAGCTGGGCGACCGTGCCGGCGTACTCCTCGTAGGCCTCGCGGGCGTGGCGCCGGGCGATCTCGCGCTCCTGCAGCCACGACTCGTAGCCGCCGCCGTACACGTTGATCGCGCGCTGGTGCAGGTCGAGCTCGACGATCCGGTTGACCGTGCGGGCGAGGAACTCGCGGTCGTGGCTGACGATCACCGCCGCGACGCCGAGGCCGGCCACGAACCGCTCCAGCCGCTCGAGGCCCTGCAGGTCGAGGTCGTTGGTGGGCTCGTCGAGCAGGAAGACGTCGTAGCGCGAGAGCAGCAGGCTGGCCAGGCCGGCCCGTGCGGCCTGGCCGCCGGAGAGCGAGGCCATCGACTGGTCGAGGTCGACGGCGAGTCCGACATCCGCCAGGACCGCGTCGGTGCGCTCGTCGAGGTCGGGCGCGCCCAGCGCCAGCCAGCGCTCGAGAGCCTCGGCGTAGGCGTCGTCGGCGCCCGGCTCCCCCGCCTCCAGCCTGCTCGTCGCGAGGTCGAAGTCGGCCTGCGCCGCCGCCACGCCGGTGCGCCGGGCGAGGAAGGCCCGCACGGTCTCGCCGGCGCGCCGCTCGGTCTCCTGCGGCAGGTAGCCGATCGTGGCGGACGCCGGCGCGAGCGTGATCGTGCCGCTCTCCGGCGCCAGCTCTCCCGCGAGGGTGCGCAGCAGGGTCGACTTGCCGGCACCGTTGGGTCCGACGAGGCCGATGACGTCGCGGGGCGCGACGACCAGGTCGAGGCCGCTGAACAGGGCGGTCGCGCCGTGGCCCGCCGAGAGGCCGGCGACCTTGACGGTCGCTGCCATCAGAGCCCGGCGACCCGCGGCAGGACGGACGTCACCAGCTCGGTGGTCCACGCCTCCGGGTCGTCGGACGCCGGCATCGCGGTCGCGAGGGTGACGCCCAGGGCGGCGTACTCCTCCATCTCGCGGGCGAACCGGTCGGCCTCGCCGACCGGGTCGCCCATCCAGAGGATCGTCTTGCGGATGGCGTCGTAGTCACGGCCGAGGTCGTCGCAGTGGCGGCGCAGGACCTCCAGCTTGTGGGCGACGCCCGGCACGCCCTCGCCGGTGAAGAGGTTGCAGGCGTCGGCGTACTGGGCGACCATCCGCAGGGTCTTGCGCTCCCCCTGTCCGCCGATCATGAGGGGGACCCGCCCCCGCACCGGCCGCGGGAGGCAGATCGTCTCGGCGAGGTGGAAGTGCTCGCCCTCGAAGGGCCCGTCGTCGTCGCTCCACATCTGCTCGGCGACGCGGATCGTCTCCTCCAGGCGCTCGAACCGCTCGGCCAGCGGCGGGAACGGGACGCCGAGCCCGCGGTGCTCGCGCTCGTACCAGGCGGCGCCGAGGCCCAGCCACGCCCGCCCCCGCGACAGCACGTCGAGCGAGGACACCACCTTCGCGAGCACGCCCGGGTGGCGGTAGGTCACCCCGGTGACGAGCAGCCCGAGGTGGACCCGCTCGGTGCGGGCGGCGAGGTAGCCGAGTGCGGTGTAGCCCTCGAGCATCGGCTCGAACGGCCCGCCGAAGTCGACCATCTGGAAGTGGTGGTCCATCAAGGTCACCAGCGCGACGCCGCCCTCGTCGGCGACGCGCACCGACGCGTCCAGCCGGTCGACCAGCGTCGTCTGCCAGTCGGGGTGGGAGAAGGTCGCGTAGTGCAGGCCGAGGTCCATGGCATCAACCTAGCCCGGAGGCACTCAGGCTCCCTGCGTACGATGCGGGCCATGCGCACTCGCCTGCTCGCCGGTGTCCCGGCCCTGCTCCTGCTCGCCACCCTCACCGCGTGCAACGACGACGGTGACGAGACCGCGACGGACAGCTCGTCGGACACGTCCTCCAGCGAGTCGGGCAGCCCGAGCGACCCGGTCGCCACCGAGACGAGCGAGGGCGCCCCTGCCGGCGGTGCCTCCTGCACCTACACGCCCGACGGGTCCGACAGCGACGCGACGCCCCCGCCGGCGAAGGCGGCCTACTCCGGCAAGGTCGGCGCCACGGTCACCACCTCGATCGGGAAGCTGGGGTTCACCCTCGACGCCGACGCGGCGCCGTGCACGGTCAACTCGTTCCTGTCGCTCGCCGAGCAGGGCTACTACGACGGCACCAAGTGCCACCGCCTCACCGTGGCCGAGGGCTTCAAGGTCCTGCAGTGCGGGGACCCGACGGGCACCGGCGCCGGCGGGCCGGGCTACTCCTTCGCCGACGAGCTCACCGGCCAGGAGACCTACGGCGCGGGCACCCTCGCGATGGCGAACGCCGGCCCGGACACCAACGGCTCCCAGTTCTTCATCGTGTACGGCGACACGGGCCTCACGCCCGACTACACCGTCTTCGGGACGGTCGACGAGGCCGGCCTGAAGGCGATCGACAAGGCCGCCGCGGCGGGCGTCACGCCGGCCAACGGCCCCGAGGACGGTGCGCCGGTGACGCCGGTCGACATCGAGTCGGTCAAGAAGGACTGACCGCGAGGTCGACGCCGGTCAGGTCCACCGACCTCTCCCAGAGCCGGTGGGCGAGGACCTCGTCGTCGACCTTCCGCGACATCCGCGCGGGCGCGGGCCAGCCCCACAGCTCGGTCCGCCCGTGCGGGCCGATGTAGGTGCCGCCGGCGACGTCGGTGGTGGCGGCGTACACGGTGCACAGCGCGCCGCGCCACGCCGGCATGCCGACGAGCAGGTGACCGTAGTGGCCGATCGCGGTCACGACCGGATTGCCGGTGCTGCTGGTGATGCCGGTGGCGCTGGCGCCCGGGTGCGCGCCCACGGCCCTCAGCGGTGAGCCGGCCGCGCGCAGGCGGCGGTCGAGCTCGCGCATGAAGAGCAGGTCGGCGAGCTTCGAGTCGCCGTAGGCGGCGAAAGCGCGGTAGGGCCGGCGCTGCCAGCCCAGGTCGTCGAGGTCGATCCGGCCGGAGCGGTGCTCGCGGGAGCTGACCACGACCACCAGGTCGGTCAGCAGCGGCAGCAGGCCGAGGGTCAACACGAAGTGGCCCAGGTAGTTGGTCGCGAAGTGCATCTCCACGCCCTCCGCCGACAGCGCGTGCGGCACCCCGAGCACACCCGCGTTGTTGACGAGCACGTCGACCGGCCGGCCGTCGTCGACCATGCCGGCGACGAACGCACGCACCGACGCCAGGTCGCTGACGTCGACCTGCCGCACCTCCACGCGCCCCTTGTCGTGCCCGGGCACGGTGCGTGCGGCGGCCTCCGCCTTCTCGACGCTGCGGCACGCCATCACGACCTCGGCGCCCCGCGAGCCGAGGATCCGCGCGGTCTCCAGGCCGAGGCCCCCGTTGGAGCCGGTGATGACGAACCGCCGTCCCTGCTGGGGAGGCACCTGGGTCCACGGACGCATGGCGGACAGGCTCCCATACGCTGGCCGGATGAGCAGCGAGAACGGACCCGCCAGCCTCACCCGCGCCGAGGCGGAGCACCGCGCGAACGGCCTCACCGTGACGTCGTACGACGTCGAGCTGGACCTGTCGCTGGCCGACGACACCTTCTCCTCGCGCACCACCATCCGGTTCGCCAGCTCGTCCCTGCGGACGTTCGTGGAGGTCAAGCCCACCGCGCTGCACTCCGCCGTGCTCGACGGTGCCGCGCTGTCGCCCGACAGCCTGGAGCGCGGCCGGCTGCCGCTGGACCTCGCCGCGGGTGAGCACGAGCTCGTCGTGGAGGCGACGATGGGCTTCCGCAACGACGGCGAGGGCCTGCACCGGTCGGTCGACCCGGCCGACGGGCTCGCCTACGTCTACGGCATGTCCTTCATGGACGCCGCCCCGACGGTCTTCGCCTGCTTCGACCAGCCCGACCTGAAGGCGCCGTACACGATGCGGGTGACCGCCCCGGCCGACTGGCTCGTGCGCGGCAACGCACCGGCGCGCGACGTCGGCACCGACGGGACCACCCGCCAATGGCTGATGGGCCCCACTCCCCCACTGGCGACCTACTTCGTCACGGTCGTCGCCGGCCCGTACCACCTCCTCGAGGACGCCCACGACGGGATCGGCCTCGGCCTCAGCTCGCGCCGCAGCCTCGCCGCGACGCTCGACCGCGAGGCCGGCGAGCTGTTCACGCTGACCCGGCAGTCCTTCGACGAGCTGCACCGGCTGTTCGGGATCCGCTACCCGTTCGGCGACTACCACCAGGCCTTCGTGCCGGAGTTCAACGCCGGCGCGATGGAGAACCCCGGCTGCGTGACGATCCGCGACCCGCTCCTCTTCGAGGGCGCGAGCACCCGCGCCGACCGCAGCTTCCGCGCCAACATCATCGCCCACGAGATGGCCCACCAGTGGTTCGGCAACCTCGTGACGCCGCAGTGGTGGGACGACCTCTGGCTCAACGAGTCGTTCGCCGAGTACATGGGCCTGCGCGTGATCACCGACGCCACCGAGTACGCCGACGGACCGCTCCACGACTCCTACGCACGCCGCTGCTGGGGCATCACCGCCGACTCCCGGCCGACGACGCACCCGGTCGCCGGCAACCCCGCCGAGGACGCACTGTCGGCCCTGCAGAACTTCGACGGCATCTCCTATGCCCGCGGCTCCAACGTGCTGCGCCAGCTGGCCGCACGGCTCGGCGACGACGCCTTCCTCGGCGGCGTGCGGGAGCACTTCGAGCTGCACCGTTTCGGCAACGCGACGATGCACGACCTCTTCGCCAGCTGGGAGCGCGCGTCCGGCGGGTCCGACCTGGGCGGGTTCGTCCGGGACTGGTTGCTCACCCCGGGCGCCGACCAGCTGAGGGTCGACCGTGCGGCGGGCGCCGTGCTGCGGACCTCGCCGGCGTCGTACCCGGCGGAGCGGACGCACCTGCTCGACATCGCCGTCCACCGCGACGGTCGGTGGGAGGTGGCTCCGCACCGGCTCGAGGCGGCGAGCACGCCGTTCGACGCCGGTGACGCGCCGGTGCTGCTCGACGCGACCGAGACCACGTGGGCGATCTGCCCGCCGGACGCGCTCACCATGGACGCGCTCCCCCGGCTCGCGCCGACGATGGAGGACCCGCGGCTGCGGGCGACGATGTGGAACAGCGTCCGGCTCGCGCTCTTCGACGGCGCGCTCACCCCCACGCAGGTGGCCGAGCTGCTCGTCGCGGCGCCGCCCGTCGAGGACACGGCGAGCAGCGCGCGTGGCCTGCTCTCGTGGGTCGGCTCGACCGCGCTGCCGCTCGCGCCCGACGGCACCGTCGAGCGCTACCACGCCGCTGTGCTCGACGCCCTCGGCCGCGCGACCCCGGGCTCCGAGCTCCAGCTCTCGGCGTTCCGCCACGCGCTGCTGTCGTCGCAGGACGTCGACCGCCTCGCCCGGTGGGCGGCCGGCGACGGCCTGCCGGACGGCATCACCCTCGACACCGACCTGCGCTGGCGCGCGCTCACCCGGCTCGCGGGGATCGGCGCGACCGACCGCGCGGCGCTCGACGCCGCGCTGGCCGACGAGCCCAGCAGCGCGGCCACGGTCAACCACGCCGCCGCCGTCGCCTCGCTCCCGACGACCGAGGGCAAGGACTTCGCCTGGGCCCGCGCCACCGGTGAGGTGTCCGTGCCCAACTACGAGATCGACGCGGCCGGTCGGGCCATGTGGCGCATCGACCAACGCGCCCTGACGCAGCCCTACGCCGAGGCCTACTTCGCCGACCTCGACGCCATCGTCGCCGCGCACCAGGGGTGGGTCCAGGGCACCGTCGTGACGGCCTACTTCCCGATCACGCACCTCGACGCCGCGACCGTCGCGGCCGGGCAGGCCGCGCTGCGACGGGACCTGCCCGGCGCCGTACGACGACGGCTGGCGGACGCCGTCGACGAGCTCGAGCGGCGGGTCGCGGTGCTGGGTTGAGGCTCCACGGCGCGCCCCGCGGGTTTGTGTCGGGCCCCGCTGTTTGACTGTTCCCATGGTCGTCCTGCTCGCTCTGCTCCTCGGTCTCCTGCTCGGCGCGGGGGTCGGCTGGCTGCTGCGCGCCGCGACCACACAGGCCGGCGAGCCGGCCGAGGTCGTCGAGGCGCGCCACCGCGCCGAGGTGGAGCAGCTCACCCGCGACCACGCCCTCGAGGTGGAGCGCGCGGTGACGAGGCACGAGACGGCGATGGCGGAGCTGCGCCACGAGCTCGACCGCGCCCACCTGCAGCACCACGCCGCCCTCGAGGAGGTCCGGGCCGGCGAGGCCGAGGCACGCGCCGAGGTGCGGGCGGACCTCACCGCGGCGTCGGCGACGGTCGACCAGCTCCGCGAGGCGCTCGACGCCGCCCGCCAGCAGCTGCGCAGCCTGCAGGAGCAGCAGCGCCAGTCCCAGCAGGAGCGCGAGCGCGCCGAGAACGGCCAGACCCAGGTGCTCAAGACCCTGACTCCCGTGGTCGAGCACCTGCGCTCCATGCAGACCAAGGTCGACGAGCTGGAGAAGGCCCGCGTGCGCCAGCACACCGAGCTCGCCACCCAGATCCAGCACACCCAGCGCTCCGTCGAGGAGTCCCGCAAGGCGGCGGACACCCTCGCCTCGGTCCTGAAGAACAACGCCGTCCGCGGCGCCTGGGGCGAGACGCAGCTCCGCACCCTCGTCGAGACGGCCGGCCTGCTCAACCGGGTCGACTTCGACGTCCAGCACTCCGTCGAGGCCGACTCGGGTGCGCGCCGCCCCGACATGGTGATCAACCTGCCCGGCGGCAAGCAGATGGCGATCGACGCCAAGGTCCCCTACAACTCGTTCATGGACGCCCAGCGGGAGGGCCTCGAGCCGGAGACCCGTCAGCGGCTGCTCGAGGACCACGCCCGCAAGGTCCGCGGCCACGTCGACGTGCTCGCGCAGAAGGGCTACTGGACCGGCCTCCCGGTCAGCCCGGAGTTCACGGTCGCGTTCATCCCCAACGAGCAGCTGCTCAACGCCGCGCTCGACGTCGACCCGTCGCTGATGGAGCACGCCTTCGGCCAGGGCATCGTGCTGGCCACCCCGACGAACCTGTGGAGCATGCTGAAGACGGTGGCCTTCACCTGGAAGCAGGAGGCCCTCACCGAGGACGCGCAGGTGCTCTTCGAGCTCGGCCAGGTCCTCTACCGCCGCATCCTCAAGCTCGCCGAGCACGTCGACAAGCTCGGTCGCTCGCTCCAGCGCAGCGTGAAGGATTACAACGCCTTCACCGGCTCCCTCGAGCGCTCGGTGCTGCCGGCTGCGCGCAAGCTCAACGCGGCCGACCCGGTCGCCACGATCCCGGCCCCCAAGGAGGTCGAGGACGTGCCGCGCGCGCTGACCAGCGGCGAGTTCGCCGCGATCGCCGACCTCGACCGTGAGGAGCTGACGTTCGACTTCGACGTCGCCGACGGCGAGGTCGTCGACGACGCCCAGGCCGGCTGAGCGGGCCCGGGAAGCTTTACCCGCCGGTCGCCATCCGTGCGACCTCCGGCGCCGAAGCGTGGGTGACAGCCCACTCTCGCTCCGGAGGTTCCCATGCGCGTCATCTCGTCCACACCCACGTTCGTCGTCGCGGCCGCGGCACTGGCCCTGTCCGTCGGCGGCACGTCCTGGGCGATGGCCCAGCAGGGGCCGTCGAACCCGGCCGAGTCCGGCCGCCCGGGCCAGGAGCGCTGGCTGCTCGTCAACGCCAACGGCGAGATCGAGGCCCAGTCGGGCGGCTTCACGATCGCTGCGGCGTACCCGACGCTGCCCAACACCTCGACGACCGGCGACAACTCGCTCCGGGCGGCCGGCAACGTCTACATCGACGCGGGCGAGGACGTGCGCGACAACGGCCTCGTCGCCACCATCGCCCTGCAGAACCAGGTCGACCAGAACGCCGACGGGATCACCAACGGCCGCGCCGCGGCTCCCGACGCCAACCCGGAGTTCTCCGGGGAGATCGCCGCGACCGTGTGCGGCCTGGCCGGTGTCGTCGCCTGCGCGCCGGCCGGCACCAACAACACCCGGCACTTCGTGGTGAGCCCGCGCAACAGCGACGGAACGGTCACCCAGCCGGGCGCCCGCAAGCGCTTCTACATCGTGCTGACGTCCGACTGACGGACCCGACAGCGCTCAGGCGCTGCCCTCGAGGCTGACCCCGCCGGACAGGTCGACCGTCCGGCGGGTGTTGGCCAGCGAGGTGACCGTCGCCGTCCCGAGCGAGCCCTCGCGGTCGAAGACCTCGGCGGTGCCGGCCGCGATGCCTGCGTGGGCGACGTGGTCGGTGGCGCGCAGACCGATCGAGATGCCGGTGGGCCGGCGCGAGAGCGCCAGGTCGATGTCGGTGTTGATGTACTCCACGCCGCCCGCACCCCAGTTGGTGACCATGCTGGTGGCGTCGGCGACCGAGGCCACGGCCTGGAACGGGGTGCACTCCTCGCCCTCCACGATCGGGACGGCGATGTGCCAGGTCTGGTGCCGGCCACCGTTCTGGTGGTCGCCGAAGTTGTCCGACCACGGGGCGTCGCTCGCGAAGATCGGGACGTGGTGCTCGACGTCGAGGGGAGCCAGCTCCAGCGGCGGCGGCGACGGCCGCTCCTCCGGCGAGGTCCACACCGCCCCGTCGGGCGAGGACGACGGCTGGAGGAAGGTGCCGCTCGCCCGGGCGACGACCTCGCCCTCCTGCTCGACCACGGCGTCGGCCAGCAGCAGCCGGGGACCTTCCCTGACCACCGTCGCTCGTGCCGTCGTCGGGATCATCCGGGCCGGGCGGAAGAGGTCGACGTGGTAGCGAGCCGGGACGAGCTCGCTGCGCCCGGCGTCGTCCACGGCCTTCTCGAGGGCACGCGCCAGCAGGCCGCTGACGGCGACCCCGTGCATCTGGTCCGAGCGCCAGAGGCTCTGCGCCAGCGGCAGCGGGACCAGCGCGTCACCCTCGTCGCGGAACCAGGCGAACTGGACGGCAGCGCGGCGAGAGCCGTCTCCGGCAGCTTGCTGCCCGGCCTGCGGCGGAGACGCGCTCGTCCCCGGTTCATAGAACGTGTTCTCGTTCATGGCCCCATCATGCCCGCTGGCCCCTGGGTGTGAGCAGCGGGCTCCCGGGGCAGGGTGCCCGCATGACCAGACTGGGATGGATCGTCGCCGGAGCCGTCGCCCTCGTGCTGCTCCTCGCCGGCAGCGTGACCGCGCTCGTCGTCGCCTCCGGCGGTGACCCGACCAGCGTCGAGGAGGTCGCCGACGCCGCGGTCGACGCCGCGGAGGACCTCGAGGTGGACGACGGGATCGACCTGCTCTGCGAGGCGCCGTCCGGGAAGGACCGCGCCGACCTCGAGAAGCTGATCGAGACGGTGCGTGACGAGACCGGCGAGGACGACCCCGACGCGACCTACGAGATCTCCGACGTCGAGGGCGACACCGAGGGATCGTTCACGGTCCGGGTGACCAGCGACGAGGAGCCCTACACCGACGCCGAGATCGCCGCGGTCGTGCACGTCGAGGAGCGGGACGGACGCTCGTGCATCTCCGGCTTCGACCCGATCAGCTGACCCGCTCCGCCGTCATCGTCGTCGCCGTCGCGACCTCGGCCGCGGCGTGGGCGGGCGCAGGCGTCGACCCCTGGTCGCTCGCGACCTGGCTCGCGGCCCACGGCGGGCTGGTCCTCGCGGTCGCGCTCGGCTGGGTGGTCCTCGCGCCGTTGCCGCTGGGGGCGGCGGCGCTGGTGGCGCGGCGCTCGCCGTGGCCGTGGATCGGCACGGTGACGGTCCACCTCGTCGTGCCGGTCGTGCTGCTCGCCCGCTTCCCGCACCTGCTGCCCGGCTGGGCGTGGGCCGTGGTCGCGCTCAGCGTGGCGGTCGGGCTCGCGTCCGTGGTCACGGCCTTCCCGGATGGCCCCCGGGGATCGTGACCGCCGGGTCGTACGGCGTGCGGGTGTAGACGAACGTCGCGCACTCCAGGCTGCGAACCGCGCCCGTGTCGGCATCGCGCCGGACCAGCAGCCGTTCGCCGCGGTGGTAGCCCTCGGCCCCGACGAAGGCGCCGTCGACGTCGACGAAGCGCTCGTGGAGCTCGGCCGTGCGCAGGTCGCGGGCCACCAGCTCACCGCCGGTCCACTCGAAGGCGAAGCCCGTGTTGCCCCAGAACCACAGCCCGAGCAGCTCGGCCACCTCGCCCGGCAGGGGCGGCAGCGAGGGGAACCACGGCTGCGCCACCGGCGCCGCGACGTCACCGAGCAGCGTCGCCGGCACCTGCTCGGGCCGCAGGCCGGTCGTCGCGTTGGCGAGCGCGACGACGGCGTCACGGGTGTCCCGGTCGACGAAGAGCGAGGCCTGGAAGCCCGGCATCGAGCCGGTGTGGCCGACCATCGTCCGTCCGCCGACGTGGAGCACGCGGAGGCCGAGCCCGTAGGCGTCGGCCGGAGCGACCGGCGCCGCCATCTCCGCCAGCGTGGACGCGGAGAGCACGTCGCGATGGCCGGAGGCCAGGAAGTCGGCCCACCGCAGCAGGTCCGCGACCGTGCTCCACAGCTGTCCGGCGGGCGCCATGGCGCCCGTGTCGGTGTGCGGCTCGGCGCTCAGGGTGTGGGCGAAGTGGTCGACGCTGCGGCCGGGCGCGTGCTCCGCAGGAGGGTGGTACGACGTCGCGCCCATCCCGAGCGGGACGAGCAGCCGCTGCTGGACGACCTCCCACCAGGGTGCGCCGCGCAGCCGGGCCACGACCTCGCCCAGCAGCGCGAAGCCGAGGTTCGAGTAGTGGTAGTACTCCCCCGCCGCAGCCACCCGCCCGGATCCGTCGTTGGCGGCGAGCAGCTCGGCGACACCGCCGCCGTCCACGCGCTCCCACCACGGTCCGACCGGCTCGCTCTGCAGCCCGCCCGTGTGCGCGAGGAGCTCGCGCAGCGTGGCGTCGGGGTACCCGCACTCGGGCAGGAATCGCCCCACCGGGTCGGCGAGGTCGAGCAGGCCCTCGTCCCGCAGCTGCAGGACGAGGACCGCCGTCAGGGTCTTGGTGATCGAGCCGATCCGGTAGGCGGAGTCGACGCCGACCCCGGGCAGCGCCGAGGAGCAGCCGGACCAGACCGGCTCGCCCCCGCGCGCCACGCCCGCCACGACCGAAGGCAGCCGGCCCGCGCCCTGGAGCGCGGCCAGCCGGTCGTCGTACACGGTCATTCGGCGTAGGCGTCCATCGGCGGGCACGCGCACACCAGGTTGCGGTCGCCGTAGGCCTGGTCGATCCGGGCGACCGGCGGCCAGTACTTGTCGGCCGCGCCGGCGAGGCCCGCCGGGAAGACGCCGACCTCGCGGGAGTAGGCACGGTCCCACTCGCCGACCAGCGCGCGGGCGGTGTGCGGGGCGTGGTGCAGCGGCGACGCGTCGACGTCCCACTCCCCCGCGGCGACCCGGTCGATCTCGCCCTTGATCGCGATCATCGCGTCGCAGAACCGGTCGAGCTCGGTGAGGTCCTCGGACTCCGTCGGCTCGACCATCAGCGTGCCCGCGACCGGGAACGACATCGTCGGGGCGTGGAAGCCGTAGTCGATGAGCCGCTTGGCGACGTCGTCGACCGAGACGCCCGTCGCTGCGGTGATGCCGCGCAGGTCGAGGATGCACTCGTGGGCGACCAGCCCGGACTCGCCTCGGTAGAGCACCGGGAAGTGCTCGCCCAGTCGGGCCGCGACGTAGTTGGCGGACAGAACCGCGACCGCGGTCGCACGGGTGAGGCCCTCAGCGCCCATCATCCGGATGTAGGCCCACGAGATCGGCAGGATGCCGGCGGAGCCGAACGGCGCGGCGCTGATCGCACCGGTGCCCTCGCGCCGGTCGGCGTCGGGGTGCAGCGGGTGCGTCGGGAGGTACGGCGCCAGGTGCGCGCGCACCGCGACCGGGCCCACGCCCGGGCCGCCGCCACCGTGCGGGATGCAGAACGTCTTGTGCAGGTTGAGGTGCGAGACGTCGCCGCCGAACTTGCCGGGCTGCGCGTAGCCGAGCAGCGCGTTGAAGTTCGCGCCGTCGACGTACACCTGGCCGCCGTGCTCGTGGACGATGTCGCACAGCTCGGTGATGGTCTCCTCGTAGACGCCGTGCGTCGACGGGTAGGTCACCATGATCGCGGCGAGCGTCTCGGAGTACTGCTCGCACTTGGCCCGCAGGTCCTCGAGGTCGACGGTGCCGTCGTCGGTCGCCTTCACGACGACGACCTTCATCCCGACCATGACGGCCGAGGCGGGGTTGGTGCCGTGGGCGGACGACGGGATAAGGCAGACGTCGCGCTGGCCCTGGCCGTTGGCGCGGTGGTAGTTGCGGATCGCGAGCATGCCCGCGAACTCGCCCTGCGCGCCGGCGTTCGGCTGGATGGAGACGCGGTCGTAGCCGGTGGCCTCGGCCAGCCAGCCCTCGAGCTGCTCGATCAGCTGGCGGTAGCCGTCGGCGTCCGCGGCCGGGACGAACGGGTGGAGGTTGGCGAAGCCGGCGAGCGAGATGGGCTCCATCTCGGTGGTCGCGTTGAGCTTCATCGTGCAGGAGCCGAGCGGGATCATGCCGCGGTCGAGCGCGTAGTCGCGGTTCGAGAGCCGCGCGAGGTAGCGCAGCATCGAGGTCTCGTTGTGATGGGTGTTGAAGACCGGGTGGGTCAGGAACTCCGTGGTCCGCTCGAGGTCCTCGGGCAGCCCGGCGTCGCCCTCGGCCGACACCTCCGTCACCCCGAAGGCACCGAGGACGGCGGCGAGCGTGGCCTCGCCGGCGGACTCGCCGAACGAGATGCCGACGGTGTCGCCGTCGACCGGCCGCAGGTGGATGCCGGCCTCACGGGCGGCCGTGACGACCGCACCGGAACGACCGGGGACGCGGACGTTGAGGGTGTCGAAGAAGGTGTCGTTGACGACCTCGATGCCGGCGGCCTCGAGGGACGCGGCGGCCCGGCGGGCGAGGCCGTGGATGTCGGCCGCAATCTCCTTCAGGCCCTGCGGACCGTGGTAGACGGCGTACATGCCGGCGGTCACGGCGAGCAGCACCTGGGCGGTGCAGATGTTGGACGTCGCCTTGTCGCGGCGGATGTGCTGCTCGCGGGTCTGCAGGGCGAGCCGGTACGCCGGGCGTCCCTCGGCGTCGACCGAGACGCCGACCAGGCGCCCGGGCAGCTGGCGCTCGAGGCCCTCGCGGACGCTGATGAAGCCGGCGTGCGGGCCGCCGTAGAACAGCGGGACGCCGAAGCGCTGGGCCGAGCCGACCACGACGTCGGCGCCGAGCGTGCCGGGCGCCTCGAGCAGGGTCAGCGCGAGCAGGTCGGCGGCGACGACCGCGAGGCCGCCCCGCTCGTGGACCGCGTCGATGACCGGCTTGATGTCGGCGATCCGGCCGGAGGCGCCGGGGTACTGGATCAGCACGCCGGAGACATCGCCCTCGGGCAGGCCCTCGGTGAGGTCGGCGACCACGATCTCGATCCCGATGCCCTCGGCGCGGGTGCGCACGACGTCGATGGTCTGCGGCAGCGCGTCCGCGTCGACGACGAACGGGCCCGAGGCCTTGCGGTTCGCGCGGAACGCCAGCGCGACGGCCTCGGCAGCCGCCGTACCCTCGTCCAGCAGGGACGAGCCGGCGGTGGTCAGCCCGGTCAGGTCGGAGACCATCGTCTGGAAGTTGATGAGCGCCTCAAGGCGGCCCTGCGAGATCTCCGGCTGGTACGGCGTGTAGGCGGTGTACCAGCTCGGGTCCTCGAGCACGTTGCGGCGGATCACGGCGGGCGTCACGGTCGCGTGGTAGCCCAGGCCGATCATCGGCTCACCGGGGACGTTGGCCGCGGCCAGGGCGCGCAGCTCGGCGGCGGCGGTCTCCTCGTCGGCGGCCGCCGGCAGGTCGAGCTCCTCGCCGGACCGGATGGACTTCGGCACGGCCGCGTCCATGAGCGCGTCGATCGACGCGTAGCCGAGACGGTCGAGCATGGTCGCGACCTGGTCGTTGTCGGGACCGATGTGGCGGTTGACGAAGGGGGCACTCATCAGCAGGCAGGCTTCCTCGGGATCGAAAAGGATCGAGCCCTCCCCCTCTGTCGGCGCGTCGCTGCGCCTCCAGAGTTGCCTGCTCCGCACGGTCCGGGCGCCTGAGAGGTTCCGGGGAGGAATTGCCCCTTCGGCGCAGGCCCACGTCAGCGACGTGTCCTGACTCTCCCGTGCGGGATGAACAGCAGCTACAGGTTACAACGCCTAGCCGGCGTTCCTCGCAGCGCGACGCGCGGCGAGCTCGTCGCCGGCCACGTCCTCGGCCTGCTCGGTGTCGCTGGCGCTCTCGCTCGGCAGCTGGGCGAGGGTGCCCTCGATCTCGCGCCAGACACCGCCGATGGCGATGCCGAACACGCCCTGGCCGCCCTGCAGGAGGTCGATGACCTCGTCGTTGCTGGTGCACTCGTAGACCGAGGCGCCGTCGCTCATGAGCGTGACCTGGGTCAGGTCGTCGGTGCCACGCTCACGCAGGTGCCCGACCGCCGTACGGATCTGCTGCAGCGAGATGCCGGCGTCCAGCAGGCGCTTGATGATCTTGAGGATCAGGATGTCGCGGAAGCTGTAGAGGCGCTGCGAGCCGGACCCCTTGGCACCGCGCACGCTCGGCTCGATCAGGCCGGTGCGCGCCCAGTAGTCGAGCTGGCGGTAGGTGATGCCGGCCGCGTTGCACGCGGTCGGACCGCGGTAGCCCAGGTCGCTCGGCAGCGGGGAGACGTCGTCGGTGAAGAGCAGCCCCTGCTCCTCGGCGGCAGCGGTCGCCGCGGCCGTGTCCTGACCGACCTTCTCGGGCTGCTGCTCGTTCACGGGGTCCTCCGCAGGGGTTCGATCAGGTGGGTGATCAAGGGGTGGTCGCGCAGGCATTGCACGGCTGTCATTCGACTCTTCAAGGTACGGCGCCGATGACGGGCCGGTCAAAGACGTCGCCGGGCGTGTCGTCAAAAACCCTCAGCCTCAACTTGAGGCTGAGGGAACTCCCGTCACTGTCCTGCTTCGAAGTCCTCGGGCGAGACGTGGTCCAGGAACTCCCGGAACGCCTCGACCTCGTCCTCCTCCTCGGCCGGCGCCGAGATCCCCGCCTCGGCCAGGACCTCCTCCGAGCAGTAGATCGTCGTACCGGTGCGAAGGGCGAGGGCGATCGAGTCCGACGGGCGCGCGCTCACCTCGGCACCCGACGCCAGGACCAGCGTCGCGAAGAAGACGCCGTCCTTCACGTCGGTGATCCGCACCTCCGACAGCTCTCCCCCGGTCGCCGCGAGCAGGTCCCTCATGAGGTCGTGCGTCAGCGGTCGAGGGGGGACGACGCCCTGCTGGGCGAACGCGATCGCGGTGGCCTCCACGGCGCCGATCCAGATCGGCACGTAGCGGTCCCCGACGGTCTCGCGCAGCAGCACGATGGGCTGGTTGGACGGCATCTCCACCCGGACTCCCAGGACATCCACCTCGCGCATGCCTCAACACTACTCGGGGTGGGATGAGGTGGGAGTGGTGGCTGCGTGGGGGTCGCGCAGGTGTTGCGGTTTGGGACCAAACCGCAACAATCCAACGCCCGGAGCTGCAGTTCCTGCCCAATCCGCGGCCTCGCCGGATCCCCGCGACCCGCCGGCCCTCAGATCCGGCGCAGGCCCGCCTTGACCAGGGTGGCGTGCAGCCGCACGGACAGGGCGGCGATCTCGCTCACGGCCTCCTCGGCACGCGCGGCGGCGCCGGCGTCGCGGCCGCGGCGGGGGGCGACGACCTGCTGGATGAGCCCGACCTCGCGGTCGGCGGCCGCCCGGAAGCCGCGCAGGTGGCGGGGCTCGATGCCGAAGTCCGCCAGCTCGCTGGCGGTCTGCGCAATCACCAGCGCGTCGGTGTCGTAGTGCCCGGTCGCCGACGGCGTGATGAGGGCGAACTCCTCCAGCTGTGCGAGGAGGGCCTCGTCGATCTCGGCCACCTTGATGAGCTCCTTGCGCGATAGCCGCAGCTTGTCGCTGCGACGGAAGGACTCCGGTGCCGGCATGCCGTCGGAGCCGATGGCGACGGTCGGCACGGTCGGGACGACCGGCTCCGGCGCGGGCGGCTCGAGGCCGCGGTCCATCGCGTCGAGGTGCTCGCCGATGACCTTGAGCGGCAGGTAGTGGTCGCGCTGCATCCGCAGGATGTAGCGCAGCCGCGCGATGTCGGCCTCGGAGAACTTGCGGTAGCCCGCGGGGGTGCGCTCCGGCTTGATCAGCCCCTCGGACTCGAGGAAGCGGATCTTCGGGATGCTGATGTCCTCGAAGTCCGTGCGCAGTCGGTCGAGCACCTGCCCGATGTTGAGCAGGGGCTCGCGCTCGCCGCGGGCGACGGCAGCGACCACGGTCAGTGGCTCTCGTGGCCCGCGAAGAAGACCAGGCGGTACTTGCCCACCTGGACCTCGTCACTGTCCTTGAGCTGCGCCTTCTCGATGCGGTCGCGGTTGACGTAGGTGCCGTTGAGGCTGCCCGCGTCCTCGACGGTGAACGAGTCGCCCGACCGGCGGAAGACCGCGTGGCGGCGCGAGACGGTCACGTCGTCGAGGAAGATGCCGCTCTCGGGGTGGCGGCCCGCGCTCACCTCGTCGGCGTCGAGCAGGAACCTGCTGCCGGCACCCGGACCCTTCTGTACGACGAGCAGCGCGTGCCCGACGGGAAGGGCGTCCACGGCGGCCGCGTCGACGGCGCTGAGCGCCCGGTCCGAGGTCTCCACGCGGTCGGCGGGGAAGACGGCCTGGATCGTCGCGGTCGAGTCCGTCGCGACCGGCGCGGTCGCGTCCGCCTCGACGAGACGGGTGCCGCACTGCGAGCAGAAGCGGGCGTCGTCAGGGTTCTGCCGGCCACAGGCGGTGCAGAACGGCATCTGGAAACTCCTTGGGTCCGGAACGGGTACTACGAACGTACCGGATCAGCCGTCGAGCTGGGCCTCGTATCCGGCCGCGTCGAGAAGTCCGTCGAGCTCGTCGGGCGTAGCGGGCGCGACCTCGAAGAGCCAGCCGGCGCCGTACGGGTCGTTGTTCACCAGCTCGGGCGTGGCGTCGAGGGCCTCGTTGACGGCGACGATCTCGCCGGAGACCGGGGCGTAGACGTCGCTGACCGACTTCGTCGACTCGAGCTCGCCGCACGCGTCGCCGGCAGCCACGGTCGCGCCGACCTCGGGCAGCGACACGTACACGATGTCGCCGAGGGCGTCCTGGGCGTAGTCGGTGATCCCCACGCGGACCGAGCCCGCCGCCTCGCCGGGCTGGCGCAGCCACTCGTGCTCGACGGTGTACTTCAGGTCAGCGGGGTTCGTCATGGCGAGAAGGCTACTGCCCCTGCTCCGGCAGGGCGTAGCGAGGCTCTGCGCGAGTCGCGACCGCTTCGATGTCGACCGCCTTGAGCTCGCTGACCTCCATCGTGCCGCCGTCGTTCTCGATCTGCTTCTTCGGCCCGAGGGCGAAGGTCAGCGAGTCGGCGAGGACGCCGGGCTCGCCGATGGCGTCGATGACGTACGGCGCCTCGATCCGCTCGCCGTCGACGGTGAACCCGCCCTCGGTCTCCTCGAGCGAGGTCTGCGCCACGACCCGGATGGTGCCGTTGATGGCGATCGCCTCGGCGCCGACGGTCCGCAGCGCCTGGATGGTGTCGAGGAGGGAGCCCAGGCGCACCCGGCCCTCGTCCTCGGTGATCGTGATCCGCACGCCGGGCCCGGTCACGGGCACGAGGCCCGCGATGATGCTGAGCGTGTCAGCCTCGGCCTTGGCCTGGTCGAGCGCGGTCTGCCGCTTGGTCGTGTCGTCGCGCAGGTCGGAGGCGACTCCCTCCAGGCGGTCGATCTCGGCCTCGGCACGCTGGCGGGCACCGCCGAGACCGTCGAGGAGGTCGATCAGCTCCTGCTGGCGCAGGCCGGAGTACGTCGCGTCCGTGTCGGTGACCCTGATCTGGGTGACGCCGGCGAAGCCCACCAGGGCCATGAGCACGCCCGCGACCAGCTGCCGGCGCGAGGGACGCAGCAGCGCCCGCCGGAGTCGGTCGAGCGGCTCGTCAGGCATGGAAGACGTGCCTCCGGATGGCGGCGACGTTGGTGAAGATGCGGATCCCGAGCACGACGATCACGCCCGTCGAGAGCTGGCCGCCGACGCCGAGCCGGTCGCCGAGGTAGACGATGCCTGCGGCGATCACCACGTTGCTGAGGAACGAGACGACGAAGACCTTGTCGTCGAAGATCCCGTCGAGGTAGGCGCGCAGGGCGCCGAAGACGGCGTCGAGCGCCGCCACCACCGCGATCGGCAGGTAGACCTCCAGACCGGCCGGGACGTCGGGCTGGAACACCAGGCCGAGCACCACACCGACCAACAGTCCGAGCACCGCGATCACGGCGGGCCACCTCCCTCGACCTTGGGGTTCTTCTTCTGCTCCACGAACCGGAGCTTCCGCATGGAGGCCGGTGCGGCGGGCAGCCGCAGGTCGTCCTCCTTGTCCATCTTCCACGAGAAGCCGAACTGGTTGGCAACCGCCACGAACTGCAGGCCGCTCGGCGTGTCGACGAAGCGCGACGCGAGGGAGCCCTGGTCGCCGATCGCGAGGATCGTGTACGGCGGCGCGACACCGACGAGGTTGACCTCGATCGCGTCGCCGGAGGTGCTGATCGCGCCCGTGCCCGTCAGCCGCTGCCCGTTGATGGAGATCGCCTCGGCGCCGGCGGACCACAGCGCGTTGGCGATCGTCGCCAGGTCGGTGCTGCGGACCAGCTCGTTCTCGGCGGCGTAGGGCGAGTTGTCCACGGTGAGCCGCACGCCGTCGCCGCGCACGGCCTCGAAGCCCGTGACCGCGCCGAGGTTCGCGTGGTCGGCCTGCACGTCGGCGTACCGGGAGCCGAGCGAGCGCAGCGCGTCCTCGGCGGCGAGGTTCTCCTCGCGCAGCGCCGCCGCGGAGTCGCGCAGGTCGGCGAGCGACGCCCGGCGGGCCTCGATCCGGCCGATCAGCGCGCTGCGGCTCTCCTGGTCGACGTCCGCGTTCGCCGAGGTCTGTACGGCGGCGACGGTCACCAGCAGCGCGAACGCGGCCACCACGCCGACGACGCCGGCCCGCAGCGCCGGTCGTGCATGGGCCTCCGGCCCGCGCCGCGACGCCGCGACCTGGTAGTCGCGGTCCATCGCCTCCTGGGTGATGAGCGCCAGGAGCGGCGTCCGTGCCCGGTCGGCGGGCGCGGCCGGCGCGGCGGGCTCGGTGGTCATCCCTCGCCCGTGCGCGATCGTGGCTCGGTCGTCGCCAGCAGCTTGCGCACCTGCCAGGCGTAGAGGATCCCCGCCCACCAGTACAGGCCGACGCCCCACAGGGCGAGCGACCACCCGAAGACCCGGGCGAGGGTGGCGACCGTGCCCTCGCCGTCGCCGAGGAGGAGCAGCGGGAAGGCGTAGAGCAGGTTGAACGTCGCGGCCTTGCCGAGGAAGTGGACGGGCAGCGCGCTGTAGCCGCGGGTCCGCAGCAGCGGCACGAGCCCCCACAGGAGCAGGTCGCGCAGGGGCAGCGAGAGCGCCAGCCACCACGGGATGACGTCGCGCAGGGCGAGCCCCACGACGACGGCGAGGATGTAGAGGCGATCCGCGACGGGGTCCAGGAGCCGGCCCAGCTCGGAGGTCTGGTTCAGCTTGCGCGCCAGCCAGCCGTCGAGGAAGTCGCTGACACCCGAGACCATCAGGACGACGAGCGCCCAGACGTCCTCCTCGGGCCCGAGGACGAGCCACAGGAAGAGCGGGACGCCGAGCAGCCGCGACGCGCTGATCAGGTTGGGCAGTGTCCACACCCGACCGGACGCGCGCTCGTCCCGCGTCACCGCTTCACCCACGATCGACACCCTAGTGGTCTCATCCCGCCGAGACGTCGTCGGAGTGCGCCGCGTCGCGGATCTCCCCGACGAGCTCCTCGATGACGTCCTCCAGGGCGGCGACGCCGAGCGTGGTGCCGTCCGGCGCCACGACGCGCGCCATGTGGGCCCCGCGACGCTGCAGCACCTCGAGGGCGTCGTGCAGCAGCGTGTCGGCGGTGACGGTCGCGAACGGGCGGATCCACCGGTCGGCGACGGGGCGCTCACGGCGCTCCTCGTCGGGCTCGAGGACGTCCTTGATGTGGAGGTACCCGAGCAGCTCCGGCGGGCCGGCGGGGTCGTCGGAGACCACCGGGAAGCGGCTGAAGCCGGTCGCCGCGCACAGCGCCTCGACGTCGGCACCGGTCGAGCCGCGCACCACCGTGGCGAGCGAGTCGGGCGCCATCATCACCTCGGCAACGGTCTTCTCGGTGAACCCGAGCGCGCCGGACAGCCGGTCGTACTCGTCCTCGGCGAGCAGGCCCTCGCCGTGCGACTCCTCGACGAGCGCGGCGACCTCCTCGCGGGTGTAGGTGCTGCCGAGCTCGTCCTTGGGCTCGATCCGGACCAGGCGCAGGATGGCGTTGGCGATCGCGTTGATGGACACGATCAGCGGACGCAGCACCAGGACGATGCCGTACATCGGCGGGCCGAGGATCAGTGCGGCACGGTCGGGCCCGGCGATCGCGATGTTCTTCGGCACCATCTCGCCCAACACGACGTGCAGGTAGACCACGACCGTCATCGCGATCACGAAGGCGACCGGGTGCAGCCAGTCGTCCGGGACGTGGAGCTCGTGGAAGACGGGCTCGATCAGGTGGGCCAGCGCCGGCTCGCCCACCGCACCGAGGCCGAGCGAGCAGACAGTGATGCCGAGTTGGGCGCCCGCCATCATCTGGGAGACCTGCTCCATCGCGGTGAGCGTGATGGCGGCCATCCGCGAGCCGGCCTGGGCGCGCGGCTCGATCTGCGAGCGGCGCGCGGAGATCAGCGCGAACTCCGCGCCCACGAAGAAGGCGTTCGCTGCCAGCAGGACCACGGCGAGCAGCACGCCGGAGAAGTCACCCATCGGCCGGCTCCTCCTCCACCCGCAGCGACAGGCGGTCGATCCGCAGCCCGTCCATGTGGTCGACGGTCAGCACCGCACGTCGTACCGGGGCGTCCTCGTCGTCCCCCGGCTCCGTGAGCGGTACGACGGCCTGCTCCCCCGTCACCGGGATGCGGCCGAGCAGCTTCAGCACCAGCCCCGCCACCGTGTCGTAGTCCTCGCCCTCGGGCAGCTCCACGCCGGTGAGGTCCTCGACCTCGTCGGGGCGGAGCAGGCCGGACAGCGACCACGTGCCGTCACGGCGCAGGCGGCCGCGGCTGCCGAGCCGGTCGTGCTCGTCGGCGATGTCGCCGACGATCTCCTCGATCACGTCCTCCAGGGTCACGATGCCGGCATGGTCGCCGTACTCGTCGAGCACGATGGCCATCTGGAAGCCGTCGGCCCGCAGCAGCGCCAGCAGCGGGTCGAGCCGCAGCGAGTCGGGCACCACGATCGGCTTCGCCATCAGGTGCTTGACCTTCGTGGTCGCGCGCTCGTGCAGCGGCAGCGCGACGGCGTTCTTGACGTGCACGGTGCCGACGACCGCGTCGGTCTCGTCGAGCACCGGGAAGCGCGAGTTGCCCGACTCACGCGCCAGCGCGATGACCGCGCTCGCCCGGTCGTTGATGTCGAGGCTGCGGGTCCGGACGCGGGGCGTCATGATCTCCCCCGCCGTCCGGGTGCCGAACTCCACCGAGCGCTCCATCAGCTCGGCCGTGTCGGCGTCGAGGGTCCCCTCGTCGGCGGAGCGCTGGATGAGCGAGGCGAGCTCGGTGACGCTGCGCGCCGAGCGCAGCTCCTCCTGGGGCTCGATGCCGAGGCGGCGCACGATCGCGTTGGCGCTGCCGTTGAGGACGTTGATCGGGCCCTTCGCGGCGGCCGTGAAGGCGCGCATCGGCGCCTGGGTGAGCCGCGCGGTGACGTAGGGCAGCGAGATCGCGACGTTCTTGGGCACCAGCTCGCCGACCAGCATGGTGAGCAGCGTGCTGAGCACGAGGCCCGTCGCGACGGCCACCGGTCCGACCGCGCCCTCGGCGACGCCGGCGTCCTCCAGCGGCCCGCGGAGGAGCTCCGCGATCGCCGGTTCGGCGAGGAAGCCGATCGCGAGGTTGGTGATCGTGATGCCGACCTGGGCCCCGGAGAGCTGGGTCGAGAGGCTGCGCAGCGCCTTCTGCAGGCCGATCGCGGAGGCGTCACCGTCGGCGGCCGCGCGGTCGACCTGACCGCGGTCCACGGTGACGAACGCGAACTCGGCGGCGACGAAGAGCCCGCACGCGAGGACGAGGAGGATGGCGAGTCCCAGCAAGAGCCAGGCGGTCATCGAGGTCCTTCAGGAGGGGAACGGGAGCCACCACCTTAGGGCAACCACCCCAAACCCCGCCGGTCAGACCGACGGCGCCCCGGCGATCGCGCGCACGTCGCCCTCACCGGAGGCCGACACCCAGCCGCGTCCGGGCTCGAGGCGCCGGATGGTGCGGGCCGGTACGCCGCCCACGACGGCGTGGTCCTCGACGACCCCGCGCACGACCGAGCCGGCGGCGACCACGACGTTCCGCCCGATCGTCGTACCGGGCAGGATCATCGCGCCGTGGCCGATCCACGAGCCGGCGCCGATCACGACGGGCTGGTGGGCGCCGAACTGCAGGCCGACCGGGACGTCGGGGTCCTGGTAGCCGTGGCTGGCGTCGGAGACGAACACGTCCTGGCCGAACCACACGTCGTCGCCGATCGTGATCGACTCGTGCGCGGTGATGCAGGCGCGGGCGCCGATCACGCACCGCTCGCCGATCACCAGTCCCCTCTCCGGCAGTACCGCCTGGGTCGGGCCGTAGCCGACCGAGAGCGTCGAGTACTTGCCGATCAGGGTGTCGCGCCCGACGTGGATCGCCTCTGGGTTGACCACCGTCGCCATCGGGAAGGCCAGGCACGCGCCCTGCCCGAAGGACCCGAAACGGTCGCCGAGGTCGGTGCCCGGTGAGACGTCGCCCACCCGCTCGAGCCACTGCCAGGCGGCGTGGACGGAGCGGTTGAGCAGGCGGCGTACGGCGGGCACCGGGCGAGGTTACCGAAACGCAACATTCAGCGGACGTTCCCAGTTCGTTGGTGTGACACCGCGACCCCTAACATCCGGGAGTGCAGAAGCCCCGTGACCCCCAGGTGATCGCCTACTTCGCTGACGACCCGACGCGGGTCTACCAGCTGTTGCAGTGGCTCCCGGTGCTCGAACGGCTCGACGCGACGCACCCGGTCGGGATCCTCACCCGCGACGCCGCCACGCGCGACATCGTCACCGAGCGGACCACGCTCCCCGTGCTGTTCGCCCCCGGCTTCAACGACCTCGCCCAGCTGTACGACGAGCTCGACGCCGCGGTCGTCCTGTACTGCAACAACTCGATGACCAACTTCAACTCGCTGCTCGACGGCCGGATGATGCACGTGCACATCAACCACGGCGAGAGCGACAAGCACTCGATGGTCAGCAACAACGCCAAGGCCTACGACCGCGTGTTCGTGGCCGGCGAGGCCGCCGTGCAGCGGCACCGCGCCGCGCTGATGGAGCTCGACGAGTGGCGGCTGGTCCGGATCGGCCGGCCGCAGCTCGACCTGCGCCCCGCTCCCCTGCTGCCGCCGAGCGAGCGGCGTACCGTCCTCTACGCCCCGACGTGGGAGGGCGACGCCGCCTACAACTGCTACACGTCGGTCGACGTCTTCGGTCCGGACATCGTGCGCGCCGTCCTCGCGGTGCCGGACGTCCGCCTGGTCTACAAGCCGCACCCCAAGGTGACGACGAGCCAGATCGCCGCGATCCGCGAGGGCCACCAGGCGATCCTCGACCTCATCGAGCGCGCCGCCGAGGCCGACCCCGAGGCGGGCCACGCCGCCGTCTGGCAGGGCGACATCCTCGCCGTCTTCCCCGGCTGCGACGCGATGATCACCGACGTCTCCTCGGTCGGCCTCGACTGGCTCTACCTCCAGACCGACAAGCCGATCCTGATCACCGACCGGCACGCCGACGCCGAGCGGTTGCGCCAGGAGGTGCCGGTCAGCCGCTGCGCCGACGTCATCGACGCCGACGACATCGCCAGCCTGAGCGACCTGCTCGCCGACCGGCTCGAGCACGACGAGCACCGGATCGCGCGGGCCGCGATGCGCCACCACTACTTCGACGACAACGGTGTCGGCGACAGCACCGTGCGCTTCGTCGAGGCGGTCAGCGAGCTCGTGGAGACGCGAAACCGGCTGCAGGGCACGAGCCCCGCAGCCGGCTTCGAGGAGTCGGCCTGACCCTCGGGAGGCCAGGTCCGACCGGTCAGTACGAGTACGTGGTCACGTAGTAGTTCGAGTAGCCGCCGATGTAGCCGTTGCTCGCCTTCACCAGGCCGCGGAAGTGCGTCTTGCGCGAGTAGGCGGGCAGCTTGGTCGACCAGGCGCCGGTCGACGAGGTCGTGAGCGTCTTGTAGAGGCTCCAGGTGCACGACGAGCTGGTCGGGCTGGCGCAGGTCGACTTCTGGATGTACACCGTGCGGCGGGCGTAGCTCGGGGTCACCTTGCCGTAGAAGACGCGGGTCGAGCGGTTGAAGTTGTCGCCGAGGTTGCGCTTGACGCCGACCTTGACCACGTTGGAGACCGACGTGCCGTAGGTGTCGGCGCCGTAGGTGCCACCCGAGTAGACGATGCGGTACTGGGTGGTGTTGCTGGGCTTGAGCGACCAGACCAGGTCGGTCGTGGTGTCGGTGTAGGTCTTGGAGCTGACGTTGGCCCAGCTGCTCGCTCCGTAGGGCAGGCGCTGGAGCGTCGCCGTTCCGGCGTTGACGTACTTCGGCGCCGCGGTGTCGTAGCCGACGCGACCGGTGAGGGTGACCGCGACGCCGTACCGGACGGAGCTGTAGTTGTTCTCGAGCTCCGCGAAGCTGCTGTAGGCCGCAGCGTTCGCCGGCGCGGTGGAGACGGCGACGAGCGACAGCGAGCTCGCCACCATCGCGACGACCATCAGGACGATGCGTCGCAAGGACTTCACATGCATGGTTTGTTGCCCCCGGGATGTCAGTTTTGGTGAAGGTTCTGCGGCGGTTGCCGCAGGGGGAGGCTATCCACCGCACGGCCCGGCCACACCAGAACCCCCTGTGGAGGGATCACATCCGGTGTCGGGACCACCTGAGAGGCTGTTCCCATGCCCGACGACACCCGCTCCGTGTACGCCGCCGAGGACCTTCTCGCCGGCTGGCTCGACGAGGCGCGCCGACGCCCGGGCAGCCCACTGCGGATCACGGCCGGGCGCGAGGTCCTCGAGCTCGAGCCGGAGACGGAGCCCCGCTTCACCGACCCCGCCCACGTCCAGGACTACGTCGACCGCGTGCTCGCCCACCTCGTCGCGACCGACAGCCGGTACGACGACGGGAGCGGCCTCGACCTGGCGACGGTGCCGGTCGTGGTGCGCCCCCGCCGCGGGGACCGGCAGGCCCACTACGAGCGCGGCGAGCTGCCGCTGCGGGGCGTGATGGCGATCCCGCCGCGCGAGATCGGCGGGGCGTGGTCGCTGCGGGCGGCGGTCGTGCTCCACGAGGTGGCCCACCACTTGGCCGGGGTCGACGGGCACGGCGCCGCCTTCCGCAGCACCTTCCTCCGGCTGCTCGAGGACGTCGGGATGCCGGTGCTCGCCGAGCTGCTGCACACCGCCTACCGGCTCTCCGGCCTCGACACCGGCATCGACGGCGAGGACCGCACGCTGCTGCGGATCGGTCGCCTGCTGCGGCAGGCGGAGCGGACGAGCAACACCGCGGAGCGCGACGCCTTCTTCGCCAAGGCGCAGACCCTCGCCACGCGGCACCAGATCGCGCTCGCCGTCGCGCGGGCCACCGCGCAGACCGAGGAGCAGCGCCAGGACCCGGCCTGGGAGACCGTGCTCATCGGCGAGTCCGGCAAGAGGTCGCTCGCGCGCTACGTCCGCCTCGTGCTCGAGATCGCCCGCGCCAACGACGTGCGCGTCGCCATCTACACGAGCAACACCCGGGTGACCCTCTACGGCTTCCCGTCCGACATCGCCGTCGTCAAGGCGCTCTACGCCTCGCTGGTCACCCAGATGGTCGCCGACGGCGACGCCCACCTGCGCTCGGGCGCGCACAAGTCCGACACCCGCCAGGTCTGGAACGCCCGCAGCCGCCGTTGGGAGGACCGGCCGGTGCACGGGTCGACCGCGCGGGCCGCCTTCTACGAGGCCTGGGCCGACCACGTGGGCGACCGGCTCGCCCGGGCACGCGACGAGGCCCGCGCCGCCGCGATCGCCGCCGAGCCACCGGTCGACGACCGCCCCACCTCCACCGAGCTCGCGATCCGCGCCAAGGAGGTCGAGGTCGTGGACTACTTCCGCACGATGCAGCGCGAGCACGGCATCCGCGGCACGTGGAAGGGCACGGCGTCGGCGGGCCATGCCGCTCCCGGCTCCCACGAGGCCGGGGTGCGGGCCGCGGCTCGGGCCCGGCTCGGCACCGAGCGCGCGATCAGCTCCTGAGGCCGAGCGCCGGCACGACGTACGACGACACGAGCTCGCGCTCCGCCTCGGCGTCCCGCCCCGGCATCGCCACCAGGGCGAGCACCGACCGGACGATCCACTCGGCGTCCCGGGACCCGGGCCGGACGGCGCCGGTCAGGGCACGAGCCAGCGCGGTGACGCCGTCGGGTCCGCCGAGGACGTCGTCGAGGGAGTCCTGCCCGCGCAGCCAGGTCGACACGACGGGGTCCGCGCGGATCGCCGCGGCGGCCGTGACGATCGCGGCCGTGGCCCGCTCCGCGCCGCCGAGCCCCGCGATCGCCTGCTCCACCTGCGCGACCACGCCCGCCGCACCTGACGTGAGGAGGTCGTCGACGAGCGCGGCGCGGCTGCCGACGAGCCGGTAGAGCGTGGCCCGCGAGCAGCCGGCCCGGCGCGCGATCGCGTCGGCGGTGGTCTGCTCGATGCCGCGCTCGAGGAAGAGGTCCCGTGCGGCCCGGTGGACCCGTCGTACGGCGGCATCCTTGCGAGGCCCGCCGACCAGCCAGTCGCTCACCCCCACAGGGTCTCGCGATGAGACACCTGTGCGCCACAGGTGAGCGCGGAATGAGACACCGGTCGATGCGGACGGCGACGGCCTGTCCGGTCCCGTTGACGACGGACGGTACGGCCGCCGACGCTCCAACCATGTTCGACGTGTTCGACCCCGACCTCATCGACGACCCCTACCCCGCCCTGGCCCGGCTGCGCGCCACCGAGCCGGTGCACCGGATCGCGGGGACCGACTTCTTCCTGGTCTCGTCGTGGGACCTGGTGCACGAGGTGCTGGCCGACCCGGCGTCGTACTCCTCGAACCTGCGGGCGGTGCTGCTCCGCTCCCCCGGCGGTACGCCGACGGCGCTGCCGATGGACGGCGGCGGCACCGTCGAGCAGGTGCTCGCCACGGCGGACGACCCGGTGCACAAGCCGCACCGCTCGGCGGTCCTCGGCACGATCGGACGCCGGATCCGCGCCCTCGAGTCGTCCGTGGAGCGCCAGGCCGACCTGCTCTGGAACCGCTGGTTCGCCGGCGGCACGGCCGAGTGGGCGCGGGACATGGCCGACCGGCTCCCGCTGGTCCTGGTCGCGGAGCTGATCGGGCTCCCGCCCGGCGACGTGCCGGACCTGCTCCGCTGGGCCTACGACAGCACCGAGATGCTCGGCGGCTGGGTCGACGCCGAGCGCCTGACCGCCACCGTCACGGCGTCGCTCGAGCTGCACGCCCACCTCGGGGCCCGGTTCACGACCGCCCTCGCGGCACCCCGTGACGACCTGATGGGCGAGCTGGCCCGGGCGTGCCACGACGGCGTCCTCGATCCGGCGACCGCGGTGCTGGTCCTGCTCCAGCTGGTCGGCGCGGGCGGCGAGTCCACGGCGGGATTGATGGGGACGGCGGCCCGGCTGCTCGCGACCGATCCGGCGCTCCAGGACCGGCTGCGGACGTCTCCCGAGCTGCTCGACCCCTTCCTCGACGAGTGCCTCCGCCTCGAGTCGCCCTTCCGCGGGCACTACCGGCACGCCCGTGCCGACACCCGGCTGGGCGGGGTCGAGGTGCCCGCCGGCAGCAACCTGCTGCTGCTCTGGGGAGCAGCCAACCGGGACCCGGCGCGCTTCGACCGCCCCGACGAGCTCGACCTCGACCGGCCCGGCATCCGCCAGCACCTGGCGTTCGGCCGCGGCGCGCACTTCTGCGTCGGCTCCGCGCTCGCCCGGATGGAGGCGTCGACCGCCCTGCGGGCGCTGCTCGCGCGGACGACGTCGTTCAGCCTCGACGGCGACGACGCAGCGACGTGGGTGCCGAGCATCTTCGTCCGGCGCCACGCCCGGCTGCGGCTGGCGCTGGACCGCTAGGACGCCTGCCGGACCCGTCGGTTCGCGCGGCCGCTCGCGCGGGCGACCAGCTCGTCGCCGTGCACCACCCGGACGACGAACAGGTCCTCCTTGGCCAGGCGCTCGGCGAGCTCGGCGGTCGCGACCAGGTCGTCGCCCGGACGCGCGGGCCGGACGTAGTCGATGTGCACCGCGCTCACCACGCCGGAGTGCTCGTCGTCGTTGGCCGCGGCGGCGAGCGCGATCCCGGCCAGGGAGAAGAGGAACGAGCCGTGGGCGGTGCCGTGCGGGTTGAGGTGGTCCTGGGACACGCGCACCCGCGCCTCGGCCCGCCCGCCGCCGTACCCGGTGACGTCGACGCCGAGGAAGGCGGCGAACGCGTCGGTGCGGGGGCCGCTCATCGGGGTCCGTCGACGAAGATGTCGTACTCCAGCTCGCCCGTGCCGCCGTACGACGACAGGTCGGTCACGCCCGCCTGGCGCAGCACGTCCACGTCGAGCAGCGCCTCACCGGTCTGCTCGCGCGAGGGCCGGGTCAGGATCTCGATCGCGGCATCGGCCACGATCTCCGGCGTCCGCGCCTTCGCGATCGCGTCGTCGCCGCCGAGCAGGTTCTGGACCGCGGCGGTGGCGATGAGCGTCTCGGGCCACAGGCAGTTGGCGGCGACGCCGTCCTCGGCGTACTCGGCGGCCCAGCCGAGGGTGAGCAGCGACATGCCGTACTTCGCGAGCGTGTACGCCGGGTGCTTGCCCAGCCACTCCGGCGACAGGTTGAGCGGCGGGCTCAGCGACAGGATGTGCGGGTTGGTGCCGACCCGGAGGTGCGGCAGGCAGGCCCGCGTGAGCAGGTAGGTGCCGCGCAGCTGGATCTGGGTCATCAGGTCGAAGCGCTTGACCGGCAGGTCGGCCGTCGGGTCCAGCGCGATGGCCGAGGCGTTGTTGACGCAGATGTCGATGCCACCGAAGCGCTCGACGGCCCGGGCGACCGCGTTGTCGACCGACGCCTCGTCACGGACGTCGCCGACGACCGCGAGCGCCTGGCCGCCGGCAGCCTCGATCTCGGCGGCGGCGGTGTGGACCGTGCCGGGCAGGCGCGGGTCGGGCACGTCGGTCTTCGCGAGCAGCACGACGTTGGCGCCCTCACGGGCCGCGGCGATGCCGATCGCGAGGCCGATCCCCCGGCTGCCGCCGGACATCATCAGGGTCCGCCCGGCGAGGCGCTGGCTGGTGGTGTTCTCCGTCATGCCGGAACCGTTACACAGTTCCGACAGTCGTGCCTAGAGTGTTAGACAAAGGTCACAACAGATTCCCGACGACCGTCGCGCTGTCGTAACATCACGCCATCATGCCTGCCCTCAAGCCCGTCACCACCCGCTCGGCGCTGCTGACGCTCCTGCTCGGAGCCGAGCTGCCGAGCCTGACCACCCGGGAGCTGGTCGCTGCGGCGTCGGTCGTCGGCTTCGCCGAGCCGGCCGTGCGGGTGGCGCTCTCGCGGATGGCGGCGGCCGGCGACGTCGTACGCGATGACGAGGGACGGCACCGGCTCTCCGACCGCCTCCTCGAGCGCCAGCGGCGCCAGGACCGGGCCACCCGGCCCGCGGTCCACGACTGGGACGGCAGCTGGGAGATCGTCGCGGTGACGACGGCCGGCAGGACCGCCGCGGACCGGGCCGACCTGCGCACGACGCTGGGCGAGCTGCGGCTGGCCGAGCTGCGCGAGGGCGTCTGGACGCGGCCGGCGAACCTGGCCATCGACTGGCCGGCCGCGGTCGAGGAGGTGAGCGACCGGTTCACCGGAGCGGCCGCCACCGACGCACGAGAGCTCGCCGGCCGCCTGTGGGACCTCGGGGACTGGGCCCGCACGGCCCGTGAGCTGCTCGCCGCGACCGACACCACCGACCCGGTGCTGCGGTTCACCGCCTGCGCCACGTCGGGCCGGCACCTGCTGACCGACCCCGTCCTCCCCGCCGAGCTGCTCCCCCGCGACTGGCCCGGCGAGGAGCTGCGCGCCAGCCACGTCGCCTACAAGCAGTGGGTCAACGACATGCGGCGCTCCCTCGTCGACGCGGGGTAGCGTCGGCCCGTGCCGGAACTCGAGGAGCCGCAGAACGAGAGCCTGCTCACCGTCGTCATCGCCTTCGGGGCCAACCTCCTGATCGCGGTCGCCAAGACCGTGGCGGCGGGCGTCACCGGCTCGGCCTCCATGGTCGCCGAGGCCGCGCACTCCTGGGCGGACGCCGGCAACGAGGTCTTCCTCCTGGTCGGCGAGCGTCGCGCCGCGCGGCCCCCCGACGCGACGCACACCCTCGGCTACGGACGGGTCGGCTACATCTGGTCGATGTTCGCGGCGTTCGGCCTCTTCACCGTCGGCGCTGCGGTGTCGGTCTGGCACGGGGTGCAGTCGCTGGGGCACGAGGAGGAGGTGCCGTCGTACACCTGGGCCTATGCCGTGCTCGGCATCGCGTTCGCGCTGGAGGGCACGTCCTTCCTCCAGGCCCTGCGCCAGGCCCAGCGGGCGGCGGTACGGCGCCGCGTCTCGCCCCTGCGCTACCTGCGGCTGACCTCGAACCCGACCCTGCGCGCGGTCTTCGCAGAGGACTTCGCCGCCCTGATCGGCCTGGTCATCGCCTTCCTCGGCATCCTGCTGCACCAGGTGACCGGCGAGGCCGTCTGGGACGCGGTCGGGTCCATCGTCGTGGGCCTGCTGCTCGGCGTCGTCGCGCTCTTCCTCATCCGGCGCAACATGGACTTCCTCACCGGGGAGACCGTGACGCCGCTGACCCGCGACATCGCGCTGCGGGCGCTGCTCGACCACCCCGAGATCGCCCGGATCAGCTATCTCTACATGGAGTGGGTCGGCGCGGACCGGATCTTCCTGGTCGCCGCGGTCGACCTCGTCGGCGACGCGCCCGAGTCCGATGTCGCCGGTCGCCTCGGCGCGATCGAGGACGCGCTCCACGACCGGCCGGAGATCGTGCGTGCCGTGCTCACCCTCACCCGGCCGGGCGACCCGACCGACCTGCAGCCGGGCCGGCTTCCCGACTGGTACCTCGCGGACTGACGGCCCTCGGTCAGGCCGCGCGGGCCGGTTCGCTGCGGAACCGGTTGGAGCGGCCGGCGATGCCGAGCGCCCGCCACACGCGGCGGGACACCGGGTTCATCAGGCCGAGCTCGTCGGCCAGCATCCGCACGTCGCCGAACATGTCGCGCAGGAACTCGCGCGACTCCGGGCTCTCCCACCACACCTCGCGCACGACCTCGGGCGGGATCCCCATGTCCTTGACCGCCTTGCGTCCCGGAACGACGATCGCGTCGCACAGCACGCGCATCAGGACCGGGGTCAGCACGGAGGCGAACAGCCGGTGGAAGCGGCCGAGACGAGGCGCGCGGTGCTCGAGGTACTGGTGCGCGAAGCCGATGTGGCGCGCCTCCTCGGCGACGTGGATCTGGCTGATCCGGCGCAGCAGCGGGTGCATCTCCTCGCCCGAGCGCAGCATCACCTTCTGCACGTAGTCGATCGGCTCCTCGCCGCCGAGCACGCCGATGAAGAAGATGAAGGGCAGGTGCTTGGCCGCGAGCGGCAGGAACGGGCCCAGCGCCCGGAAGAGCGTGTGGGACCCGGCGACGTCGAGGCCGGTCCGGTTCACGAACTCCTGGAACATCTGCGTGTGGTGGCACTCCTCGGTCGCCTCGTGCGTGGAGTAGCGGAACTCCGGGCGCCCGTTGGGGAGGTCGAGGCAGTACATCATCAGGCCGGCGATCAGCACCTGCTCGAACTGCAGGCCCACCTTGACCACGTTGGTCTGGCGGTAGAAGCCGACCTCGATCTGGCGCTCCCGCGGGAGCGAGCGGTACCACTCCGTCCGGCCGAGCGCGTCGACCGAGGGCAGGATCCAGCGCGGGTCCTGCGGGTCGATCGCGTTCTCCGGGTCGTCCCAGGCGACATCGGTGAACGCGTCGAAGTGGTGCTCGACCGACGCCTCGGACAGCGTCCGGAGGAGGTCGTGGTACTCCTGCTGGCTCGATCCGATCGATCCCATGCCCGCCAAGTTAGTGCAAGTCCGTGTTGCGGACAATGGGTAGATGCAACCGGGGGTAACACGCAGATCCGGGACCCCTGACCTGTCCCGTTCGCCCCTCACGCACCTCGGATCACACCTACGGTGTGGCGGTGACCCTCGCCGACGCCGTTCCCCTTCCGCCCACCGAGCCCCGCCGGCCGCGCCGTCGGGCAGCGGCCATCGCCGGGATCGTCGGCGTCGCCGCGGTCGTCGGTGGCGGCGCGTGGGCGTGGCAGGTGTGGGCGGCGCAGGGACCCCAGCCGGCCGAGGCACTCCCCGCCGACACGCTGGCCTACGTCGCCGTCGACCTCGACCCGCCGGGTGGCCAGAAGGTGGCGGCGTACCGGGCGTTGAAGCGGATCCCCTCGCTCGCGAAGGAGCTCGGGATCGGGAGCCAGGACGACCTGCGCAAGTCGCTCGTCGAGAGCATCGCCGAGGACGGCGGCTGCGACCTGCCGTGGCGCGAGGTCGAGGACTGGGCGGGCGACCGCGGCGCGCTGGCCGTCGTACCCCTGGAGGAGCCGGCGCTCGTCGTGGCGCTCCAGGTCTCCGACCCCGACGGCGCGCGGAGGGGGCTCGCGAAGGTCGCCGACAGCTGCGGCGACGACGAGTTCGGCTTCACCGTCGGTGACGGCTGGGCGATCCTGGCCGAGAGCGACGAGATCGCGGAGCAGGTCCGGGCCGACGCGGAGGATGCCGACCTGGCCGGGGACCAGGACTTCAAGGAGCTCACCGGCGCCACCGGCGATCCCGGGGTGGTGACCCTGTACGCCGCGCCGGAGGCCGGCCAGGCCCTGCTGGACGTGAGCGACGGGTTCCCGTTCTTCCTGTTCGCCGCAGGCCCGCTGGGCTCGCTCGACCCGGTCAGCGCGATGGTCACCGCAGCCACCGTGGTCTCGGACTTCTCGTCCGTCATCGAGGAGGACCTCGCCGGCCAAGACGCCGCGCCGGAGATGTCGCCGGAGGAGGAGGCGCTCTGGGACCGGATGGACAGGTACGACGAGCTCACCCGCGCCGAGCAGAAGGAGTTCGACAAGGAGCTCACCGACTATTACGAGCGGCAGTACGGCGACCTCGAGGACGGTGGGTCCGGCGAGGGCTCGGACGGCGACGAGGAGGACTTCTTCGAGATCCCGGCGGAGACCCGCAAGGCCCTCGAGGACTTCTCCGGGCTCGGCGGGACCGTCCGCTTCGACGACGGCGGCGTCGAACTCGACGTCGTGGCCGACCCCTTCCTGACCGGGTACGACGGCATCTACGACGACGCCGGCGCGCGGGACGCGATCGCAGGCCTGCCGGCCGACACGGTCGTGGCGTTCGGCGGCGGCCTCGCCGACGGTTGGGCCGAGCGGGCGCTGACCCGCAACCAGCTCCTCCTCGAGCAGGAGGGGGACGAGCTGATCGCCTCCTTCGAGAAGGCCACGGGTCTCTCCCCCGCCGACCTCGAGGACCTCGGCGGCGACGCGATCGCCTTCGCGGCCGGGGACGGCTTCGAGAGGTTCGTGGACGACGAGTCCGTCGAGGACCTGCCCATCGCCGTCCGGGTCACCGGCGACCCGGAGAGGATCGAGGCGGCCCTCGCCAAGCTGCGCGGGACGAAGGAGCTGTCCGAGCTCCTGGGCTCGGAGCGCACCGACGACGGCCTCGTCATCGGCCCCAGCCCGTCGTACCTCGCCGAGCTGGTCGACCCCGACGAGACGCTGGGCGACTCGGGCCGCTTCGAGGACGCCCTGCCGGACGCCGACGACGCCGTGGCCCTCGCCTACACCGACCTCGGCGCCGGCCACTGGCTGGAGACGTTGTCCGAGGGCGACCTGACGGCGAAGGACGTCGACTCGCTCGCCACGCTGGGCGGCGCCGTCTCGAAGGAGGGCGACCGCTACCGGGTCCAGCTCCGGCTCGCGTTCGACTAGGGCGACCCCGCTTCATCGAACGGACCGAACGCGGACGGGAAATCTTGTCCGGCACCACAGACGGCGCCGTCGGGACGCTCGGGATGCTGGACCGGTGCCCCTGCTGGATGCCCTGACCGAAGCCGACCTCGTCGCCGACATCGGCGCGCTGGTGCGCTGCGAGTCCCCGACCGAGGACAAGGCAGCCGTCGCGCGCAGCGCCGAGGTCGTCGCGGACCTGGGCACGCGCCTCCTCGGTGTCGCGCCCGAGCGCATCGTGCGTGACGGCTGGACGCACCTGCGGTGGCGGTTCGGACCCGCCCGGGTGCTCGTGCTGGGGCACCACGACACCGTGTGGCCGATCGGCTCGCTGGCCGACAACCCCTGCGCCGTCGTCAACGGCGTGCTGCGAGGACCGGGCTGCTTCGACATGAAGGCCGGGGTGGCCATGGCGCTGCGGGCCGTCGCCGCGCTCGACGACCGGACGGGCGTGTGCCTGCTGATCACCGGGGACGAGGAGATCGGCTCGCCGTCCTCGCGAGGACTCATCGAGGACGAGGCCCGCGGCTGCCGTGCCGCGCTGGTGCTCGAGGCGGCGGGACCGGGCGGAGCCCTCAAGACCGAGCGCAAGGGCGTGTCCCGGTACGACGTGCTGGTCGAGGGGCGCGCCGCGCACGCGGGCCTCGAGCCCGAGCGCGGCGTGAACGCCACCGTGGAGGCGGCCCACCAGGTGCTCGCGGTCGCGGCGCTGAGCGATCCTGATGCCGGTACGACGGTCACGCCGACCCGCCTGGACGCCGGTACGACGATCAACACCGTCCCGGCCGCCGCCGGCTTCGGCGTCGATGTCCGGGTCCGCGACGACGCCGAGCAGCAGCGGATCCACGCCGCGATCACCGACCTCGAGGCGGTCCTGCCGGATGCCCGGGTGCGGGTCCTCGGCGGACCGAACCGGCCGCCGTTGACGGCCGACGCGACGGCGGCGCTGTACGACCGCGCCGTCGCCCTCGCCGAGCAGCTGGGCCTGGACCCGTTGACGTCGCTCTCCGTCGGCGGGGCCTCGGACGGCAACTTCACCGCCGGCGTCGGCACCCCCACCCTCGACGGCCTCGGGGCGGTGGGCGGCGGCGCCCACGCCCCTGACGAGCACGTCCTCGTCGCGCACCTGCTGCCCCGGACGCGCCTGCTCGCCGGACTCCTCCACGACCTGCTGGCGGAGGACGGCGCATGCTGATCCACGCCGAAGAGGACGCCGCGCGGGCCGCCGCGACGTCGGGCGTGGTCATCCGCACCCTCGACGAGGTCGCGGACCTCGAAGCGGTGCGCCGGCTCTACGAGCGGATCTGGCGGACCGGCGCCGCCGCCCCACCCGTGACCGCCGACCTGCTCAAGGCCATGGCCAAGGCGGGAAGCTACGTCAGCGGCGCGTACGCCGGCGACGAGCTGGTCGGCGCCTGCTTCGGCTTCTTCGCGGCGCCTGCACGCCATGCCCTGCACAGCCACATCGCCGGCGTGCTCACCAGCTCCCGGGCACGCCATGTCGGCTATGCCCTGAAGCTCCACCAGCGGGCGTGGGCGCTCGCGCACGACACCGCCGAGATCTCGTGGACCTACGACCCGCTGATCCGGCGCAACGCGTGGTTCAACCTGGGCAAGCTCGCCGCGGACGCCGACGAGTACCTGCCGAACTTCTACGGGCCGATCGACGACCAGGTCAACCGCAGTGACGACACCGACCGGATCCTCGTGCGATGGTCGCTCACGACCGATGCGGTTCGTGCCGCCTGCGCCGGGAGCCCCCGGACCCTCGACGGCGGGGCCGAGCGGCACGCCGGCGCCCAGGTCGCGCTCGAGGCCTCGGCGGCGGGCGGCCCGCTGCAGCGGCCCGTCCTGGGCAGGACCGTGCTGGTCGGCGTACCCGATGACATCGAGGGGCTGCGCGAGCACGACCCGCGCACCGCGGCGCAGTGGCGCACCGCCCTGCGCGAGGTCCTCGGCGGCCTCCTGGCGGACGGCGCCCGGGTGCGCGGCTTCGACCGGGCCGGCTGGTACGTCGTCGACCGCGAGCCCGCCACCGACGGAAGGAGCAGGGAACGATGAAGCTCGAGGGTGTGGAGATCCGCACCGTGGAGGTGCCGCTGGTGGCGCCGTTCCGGACCTCGTTCGGCACGGAGACCGTGCGCGAGGCGGTCCTGGTCCGCGTGGTCACCGACGAGGCCGAGGGCTGGGGCGAGTGCGGTGCGGGCACCGGACCGCACTACTCCTCGGAGTACACCGGCGCCGCCGCCGACGTGCTGCGCCGCTTCCTCGTGCCCGCGGTCGCGGCCGCTCCCGACCTGGACGCGCACCGGGTCGCCCCGGCGTTGGCGCCGTTCAAGGGCCACCGGATGGCCAAGGCCGCCCTCGAGACGGCGGTGCTGGACGCCGATCTCCGCGCCCGCGGCGTCTCCTTCGCCCACGCCCTCGGCGCGGTGCGGACCCATGTGCCGTGCGGGGTGTCGGTCGGGATCACGGGGTCGGTCCCTGCCCTGCTCGACGTCGTCGACGAGTACCTGGCGGCCGGCTACCGACGGATCAAGCTGAAGATCGAGCCCGGTTGGGACGTCGAGCCCGTCCGGGCCGTGCGCGAGCGGTTCGGCGACATCCCGCTCCAGGTCGACGCGAACACCGCCTACCGACGCAGCGACCTCCGTCACCTCCTCCAGCTCGACGCCTTCGATCTGCTCCTCGTCGAGCAGCCGCTGCCCGAGGACGACCTGCTCGGCCACGCAGAGCTCGCCCGCGCGATCCGCACCCCGTTGTGCCTGGACGAGTCGATCGTCTCGGCAGCCGCGGCGGCCGACGCGATCGCGCTCGGCGCCTGCCGGATCGTCAACATCAAGCCGGGTCGCGTCGGGGGCTACCTCGAGGCGCGACGGATCCACGACGTCTGCGCGGCGCACGGCGTGCCCGTCTGGTGCGGGGGGATGCTCGAGACCGGGCTGGGCCGCGCGGCCAACCTGGCCCTGGCCGCGCTGCCCGGCTTCACCTTGCCGGGCGACACCTCGGCGTCCGAGCGCTACTACCGCACCGACCTCACCGAGCCGTTCGTGCTCGAGGACGGCCAGCTGCGGGTCCCGACCGGCGCGGGCATCGGGGTGAGCCCGATCGCCGACGTGCTCGACGAGGTCACCGTGGCGCGGGAATGGCTCCCGCTCGCGCCCTGAGGTCCGTGAGGTCTCCGGCGTGTGTCGGCGCGGACGAATGAGTGCGATGATTTCGTCGTGATCGACGAACGGGCGCACCCCGCACCGGGGCTAGCGTCACCGGCGTGTCGGCAGCCGTGAGCAATCTCCCCCGCGCCGGGCTGACGCGCGTGCTCGAGGAGGTCGGGGCGACCCTGCTGGACGTGGTGTGCGGCGAGGTCCGGGCCGGTGAGATCGGCGGGATCGTCATCCACGACCCCCTCGACGAGCCCGAGCTGCCCGACAACGCAGTCGTCCTCGGCGTCGGGCTGCAGGATCCGGCAGCGATCGCCCGGGTCGCGCGGGAGAGCGGTGGCCGGGGCGCGCTCGCGCTCGTCGTCCGCGGCCCCGTCGAGGCGACCGAGGTGCTGGAGGAGGCGGCCCGGGGAGCCGGTGTCGTCGTCCTCGCGCTGGCCCGCGGCGCGTCGTGGAACGAGCTGGCCGGGATGTTGCGGACCCTCACCGCCGAGCCCGCGGCGGTGGTCGCCGACCCGGCCGTCCCGACCGGACAGCTCGGCAGGTCCGGCGCCGGCCTGCGCCAGGTGACGGGCTACCAGTCCGGCCTGGACGACCTCTTCGCCGTCGCCAACGCGATCGCGGCGCTGGTCGACGCGCCCGTCACGATCGAGGACCGCAGCTCCCGGCTCCTGGCCTTCTCGAGCCGCCAGGAGGAGGTCGACAGCTGGCGGGTGCAGACGATCCTGCGCCGCCAGGTGCCCGAGCACTACACCCGCATCCTCGAGGAGCGCGGCGACTTCCAGGAGATCTACCGCAGCACGCGGCCGGTGTTCGTGCCGCCCATCGACGACAGCACCCCCGGCGGCCAGGGCCGCGCGGCGATCGCGATCCGGGCCGGCGACGAGATCCTCGGGACCATCTGGGCCGTGGCCGAGGAGCCGCTCGACGAGCAACGCAGCCAGGCCCTGTACGACGGCGCGAAGATCGTCGCGATGCACCTGGTCTGGCAGCGGGCCGACGCCGACGTCGAGCGTCGACTGCGCGCCGAGCTGCTGAGCACCGCGCTCGAGGGCGGACCCCGGACCGTCGAGACGCTGCAGCGGCTCGGCCTCAAGGACGAGCCTGCCGTGGTGCTGGCGCTCACCGTGGTCGGCGCCGACGCCGAGCCTCCCCTGCCGGCGCAGCTCGCCGTCGAGCGCAAGCGCCTCGCGGACGCCTTCGCGCTCCACCTCACCGCGGTGCACCCGCGGAGCGCGGCGGGGCTGGTCGGCGACGTCGCCTATGCCATCCTCCCCGTGGCCCGCGGCCGCAAGGACAGCGAGGAGCGCGCCGTGGTGATCGCGTCGGACTTCCTCTCCCGCGTCGACTCGCGGCTGCGTCCGCTGGTCGGCGTCGGTCCGATCGCGGCCGGCGGTGCGGCCCTGCAGCGCTCACGCACCGGCGCCGACCGGGCCCTGCGGGTGCTGCGGTCGCGTCGCGGCGGGCAGCAGGTGGTCCGCCTGGAGGACGTGCACCTGGAGGCGCTGCTCCTCGAGCTCGCCGACCGCGTCCCGAAGGGCGACCTCCCGAGCGGTCCGGTCGCCCGCATCATGGCCTACGACCGGATCCACCAGAGCAGCCTGATGGAGACCCTGCGGGCGTGGCTCGACGCGTTCGGCGACGTGGCCGTCGCGTCCGCGGCGATGTACGTCCACACCAACACCTTCCGCTACCGGCTGCGCCGGGCCACCGAGGTCGGCCAGGTCGACCTCGCCGACCCCGACGCGCGGCTCGCGGTCATGCTCCAGCTGCGGCTGCTCGACCTCACCCGGACGAGCGGGGCCTGAGCCCCAGCTCGCGGACCAGGAAGCCGAGCCACTCCACGTCCTGGGCCAGGACCACCTCGGGTCCGCTGGCCGCGCCGTGGCCGGCGCCCTCGAAGACGTGGACGAGGACCGGTGCCGTGCCGCGCTGGGCTGCCTGCAGCCGGGCGACGAACTTGCGGGCGTGCCACGGCCGGCACCGCGGGTCGTTCGCGCCCGCCTGCAGGTAGACCGCCGGGAACTCGCCCGGACGGACCAGCTCGTACGGCGAACGACCGATCATGCGTCGTACGTCCTCGGGGTCGTCGGGATCGCCCCACGCCTTGCGGATGACGAAGTCGAGATAGGGGTCGCGCATGCCCGCGACCAGGTCGAGCAGGGGCGCCCTGGGCAGCACCGCGCGCCACAGGTCGGGCCGGGTGGTCACCGCGACGCCGCACATCAGCCCGCCGTCGGACCCGCCGGTCAGCGCCATCCGGTCCGTGGTGCTGACGCCCGAGGCGACGAGGTGCTCGGCGACGGCGACGAGGTCGTCGTCGCGCACGTGCTTGGTCTCGCGATGGGCCGCCAGGTACCAGTCCCGCCCGAGCTCCCCTCCCCCGCGCAGGTAGGCCTGCACCAGCGTGCCGCCTGCCGCGACGAACGCCGCGAGATCGGGCTGGTACGACGGCAGCGTGGCCACGTTGGCGGCGCCATAGGCCGTGACGAGCACCGGCGCCGGCGCACCGTGATCGGCCCCGGCGGGGCGCACGACGTGGAAGGGCACCGCGGTCCCGTCACCGGCGGGCGCGCTCCCCGCCTCGACGGACGCGTCGAGGACCACCCTCGGGGGCGCCAGCTCCTCGACACCGCCACCGGGACGGTGGCGGTGCACGCTCCACGAGCGCGTCAACGTGGAGAACGCGAAGACCAGCTCGGGGGCCGGGGCGCCGACGGCGAGGCCGGTGAGGGGGAAGAAGGGCGCCGCGATCGTGCCGCCCGCCGGCATCGGCACCTCGCCGACCGGGACGCCGGCGGCGTCGAGGACCCGGATCCGGGCGAAGGTCCGGTCGAGCTCGGCGAGGTAGAGGTGCTCCGCCACCGGCGTCAGCGCGCGCAGCACCGTGGGTCCCTCCGGCACGAGCTCGGCCCACGTCGCCGGGTCGGCCGGCGTCGGCGAGTCGAGCGGGATCGCGACCACGCGGCCGCGCGCGGCGCCGATGTCGGTCACCGCGACGTACCGGTCGCCGACGACGTGGCCGGCGACCGTGCCCGTGCAGCCGGTGACGAAGGGACGCCAGCCGGCGGCGGGCTCGCGGAGGTCGCGCACGGCGACCGGCACGGGGCTCCCGACCCGGTGCGCTGCCACCAGCCAGCGACCGTCCGGCGAGGGCTGCACGAGGGTGTACTCGCGCGAGCCCTCCGGCAGCGGGATCTCCTCGACGACGGTCGCGCCCGAGGCGAGGTCGTGGTGGAAGGTCGCCTGGACGAACTCCTCCGGGGTGCCGCTCAGGGCGAGGAACCAGAAGCCGCCGCTGTCGGGTTGCCAGGAGACGCCCCCGGCCCAGGCGCTGTGCAGGACCTGCGGTGGTGCCGGCCGGCGCTCACCGGACGCGACCTCCACCAGGCGGATCGTGTTGTGCTCGCTGCCGTCGTCGCACACGCCGAACGCGAGGAGCCGCCCGTCCGGGGACGGCGCGAACCACGAGAGCACCTCCCCCGGCTCGAGGCGCGCCACGACCGAACCGTCCCCGAGCGGCTCGTCCGAGGCGACCAGGGCGTCGCCCACCGGCCGGAACCACCTGCCGGCGGCATGCCTCGGCAGGGCGGGCCGCGCGCCGGCGTCGTACTGCTCGACGAGCGCGCGCAGGGCGCCCCGGTCCTGGCCGCCGAGGATGGTGCCCGTGGCCACCTCGGCCTGCCGGCGCTGCCAGGCGTGCACCTCGTCGTCCTCGGCCTCGAGCCAGCGGTAGGGGTCCGGGACCGAGACGCCCGCCTGCGTGGCGACGACGTCGACCGTCCGGGTCGGCGGGTACGGCGCGGCGAGCTCGGCCCGGAGCCGCTCGAAGGCGCCGGGCACCCGGTGCACCTCCCCCAGCGCCAGCACGTGGTCGAAGGCACCTGCGCTGGGAAGCGCCGGGGCCGGGGCATTCCCGGCGAGGGACACCGCCCAGTCGAAGGGCCGGTCGGAGAGGTCGGTGATCTCGACGCGCGGACCCGAGGCCCAGGTCGTGCCGACGACCACCAGCTCGGGTCCGAGCGCCGCGGAGAGCAGCGAGCCCATCGTCGGCCGGCCGTCGTACGGCGTGCGCTGGACGTGGCCGTTGTGCGCTCCGACCAGCACCCGCTCCTCCCGTTCGAGGACCCAACGGACCGTCTCCGCCATGAACACGTCACGGTCCTGTCCATCGGCGAAGGCCCGTACCGACGCGGCGAGCCGCTGCGCGACCGGGTCCGCGGCGGCACTGCCACGGTCGGCGAGGATCCGGAGGTCGGCGTGCAGGCGCTCGCGGTCCTCGTCGGACAGGCCGGCGTACCGCACGGCCGCCTCCACGCGCCCGCCGAGGTCCGCGCGCCGGAGCAGTGCGTCGTCCCCGGGCTCGGGCTCGAGCCGGAGCAGCAGCTCGCGCACCGCCGGTCCCGGCGACGTCGAGGCGCCGGCCACGTCCATGCCGTAGAAGCGGAGGCCGCCGCGCTCACGCATCCAGCCGAGCTGCGCGTGGACGGCCGGCGAGTGCCCGAAGCCGTAGGAGATGCCTTCGCCGGCGACGGCGGCGACCTCCCCGGGACCGCCGCGCACCCAGGCGTCGACCGCCAGGCCCTCGGCGAACCCGGACTCGAGCACGAGCGCCGTGAAGCCGAGGTCCACGAGCATCCGGAACAGCTCGTCCCGGACCTCGTGGAGCTCGGTCACGTTGTGAGCGGCCTCGCCGAGCGCCACCACCCGTGCATCGCGCACGAGCGGGCGCAGCCCGGCGAGGTCGACCGCGGTCATCATTGGTGGAAGTACCACAGCTCCGGCGAGTACAGGAAGCTCAGCAGGGCGTGGAACGAGTCCTGCGGCCCCGACAGCGTGTCCTTCCAGACGACCAGCGTGTGCGGTGTCGGGAACAGCAGCACGGGCAGGTCCTCGGAGATCGCGGTGATCTCCTTCGACAGCGCAGCCGGATCGGCGCCGAAGGTCGACTGGTCGATCAGCTCGTCGATCTTCTTGTTGGCGTAGCTGCCGAGGTTGAAGCTGCCCGTGGTGTTGAACAGCGTGTTGCTGGTCGGGTAGCCCGCCGCCTGGTAGATCGCGCCGTAGTCCTGCATCGCCCACTCGTTCGCCTTCGCCGGGGCGAAGCTGTTGCCGTAGTTGGCGTACATGTAGTTGAGCGACTTGGTGACGACCTTGACCTCGATGCCGAGCTTCTTCGCCTGCGAGGCGAAGGCGATGTCACGTGCGCCGACGTAGGACGGCGTGTTCGCCGACGCGAGGGTGAAGCTGATGGCCTGGCCCTCGGGGATGCCCGCCCCGCACTGGTCCGCGCCCGTGCCGGGGTTCGCGCAGGTCGTGCGGCCGTCCGGCACGACCTTCCAGCCGTGGTCGGTCAGCAGCTTCTCCGCCGCGTCCGGGTCGAACGGGTACGTCGGCTCGTCACCGAACTCCGGCGGGTACGGCGACTCCGCCCCGGCCACGCTGTAGTTCTCCGACGCCGTGCCGTTGTAGACACCGCGGCTCGCGATGTAGCCGTCCTGGTCGATCAGGTGCTGCAGCGCTTGCCGCACGTACAGCTGGCTCGCGACCTTGTCGAAGTTGTCGACCGTGTTCTTGAAGTTGAAGGTCAGCGGGTCGAAGCGGGCGGGCGCGGGCGCGCCGTACACGTGGTAGCCGTCCTTCTTGAGGTCGTCGATCTCGTTGACGAAGCTCGCGTCCAGGGTGCCGACGGTGAGCGTGCCCGCCTTGTACTGGTTGAGCACCGCGGAGGCGGAGGTGAACGCCTTGAAGTCGACCTGGTCGAGGTGCTGGTCGCCGGGCCCGCTGTACTCCTCGTTGGGCACCAGCGAGAACGAACCGGTCGTCGGGTCGAAGCTCTTCAGCTGGAACGGCCCGTTCACGACCTTCCACAGCGGGTTCGTCGTGAAGCCGGCCTGGTCCTCGGCCTGTTTGGTCAGGTACCTGTAGATCGCCGTGGCGTTCTTCGGGTCCGTCGCGTCGAGGTGCTCGCCGCCGGTCTCCGCGATGTTCCACTCCTGCGACGGCATCACGTAGAGCAGGGCAAGCATCGAGAGCAGGTAGGACTCGTTGTAGGCCGTGTCGAGGTGGAAGGTGACCGTCTTGTCGTCCGTCGCCTCGGCGCGCACGCCGTCCGGGAACTGCCCGGGCGTGTAGAAGCTCCAGTTACCGGGGCTCTCGGCGATGCCCGCCTTGAGCAGGTCGAGGGAGAAGACCACGTCGTCGGCGACGACCGGCCGACCGTTGGACCACTGGTAGTCCTTGAGCGAGATCTCGACGGTCTTGCGGTCGTCGCTGAAGGACGGCATCTCCGCCATGCTCAGCTCCTCGTTGACGACGCCCTCGCCGGACCCGCTCGGCCGGTAGAGGGCCCGCCACAGCTGGCCGCGGGCGATGACCGTCCCGCTCACCGACGCCGGCGGGTACGGGTAGATGTAGTTGGGGCTGAGACCCGGCGTGAGGGCGACGGTGATGGTGCCGCCGTCCTTGGGGTTGCCGGTCTCGGCGGGCATGTCCTTGTACTTGCTCGCGATGTCCTTGGTCGATCCGGCATCGCCGGAGCACCCCGAGACGAGGAGGGCGACCACCGCGGCGAGGGCCACGCCGAGGCGGGCGCGTCGCGGTCCGGGCAGGTGTGTCATGACGGCTCCTGGTGAGGTGGTGGGTGGTGCTCCGACGATCCAGCAGGTGGTCCGGTGCCGGTTCGTCCGGTACGACGATTCGCCGGCGGCCGGTCGGTACGGGCGGACAGGGGTCGTCGGCTCAGTCGGCCTTGCGGCCGATCGCGTCACGCAGCGCGTCGGCGAGCAGGTTGAGGGCCAGCACGGTGAGGATGATGCAGCCACCCACGGGGTAGATCAGCCACCAGTAGTCCGAGGAGATGTAGGTGACGCCGCTGGCGAGCTGGCTCCCCCAGTCCGTCGTCGGGTAGGTGAGCCCGAACCCGAGGAAGCCCAGCGCCGCCACGACGAGCACCGCGTCGGCCACCTGGAAGGTGATGTTGACGATGATCACGCCCATCGCGTTGGGGATCAGGTGCGTGAAGATGATGCGACGACGCGAGGCTCCCATCACCCGGGCCGCGAGGACGTACTCCCGGACGCGGAGGGTCAGCACCTCGCCGCGCACCAGCCGGGCCGAGACGAGCCACGAGAACGCGCCGATCACCAGCGCCAGCGTCCAGGCGTTCGCGTGGAAGCGGGCCGACAGGATGAGCACGAAGAAGAGGAAGGGCACCGAGAGCAGCACGTCGACCAGGCGCATCAGGATGCCGTCGACGACGCCCCCGGCGAGGCCGGCCACGGCGCCGTACACGGTCCCGAGGGTGGTCGCGAACACCGCCGCGAGCAGCCCGATCTGCAGGGACACCCGGCCTCCGGCCATCAGTCGCCCGAGGACGTCGAAGCCGTTGGTGTCCGTGCCGAGCGGGTGGCCCGGCCCCGGCGGGAGCGCTGCGTCGAGCAGGCTCACGTCGGTCTGGTTGGTCTGCCACACCAGCGGGCCCAGGTAGCAGAAGGCGACGACGACGAGGAGCAGCCCCAGCCCGGCCACACCGAGCGGGTGGTCGCGCAGCCGCGGTCGGCGGCGCTCGGGCGTCGTGGCGGGCATCTCGATCGCGGTCATGCGGCGAGCTCGATCCTGCGGTCGGCCAGCGCCACCGCGATGTCGGCGATGAAGTTGCCGGCGACGGTCAGCACGCCGCCGATCAGGGTGTAGGCCAGCAGCACCGGGTAGTCCTCCCGCTGGAGGCTGTTGAGGAACAACAGCCCCAGCCCCGGGTAGTTGAACAACGACTCCACGATCAGGTTGCCGGCCAGCAGGATCGGGATCATCGTGCCCACCAGCGTGATGACCGGCAGGCAGGCGTTGCGGAGCAGGTGACGGGTGACGACCAGGCGCTCGGGCAGGCCCTTGGCGCGGGCGACGCGGATGTAGTCCTGGCCGAGCTGGTCGAGGGCCGACGATCGCTGGTACTGGCTGAAGACGGCGATGCTCGTCACCGCGATGGTGGCGACCGGGAGCGCCATCGAGCGTGGGTCGGTGAACACGACCCAGGGCGAGTGCGACTGCGAGGCCTCCGCCGGGAAGAGCTCGAGCGACTGGCTGAACACGGCGATCAGGACGAGGCCGAGGAGGAAGGTCGGCGTCGCGTAGAGAACGTAGGCCAGGCTCGTCGCCCACCGGTCGACGACGCTGTTGCGCCGGACGGCCTGGAGGACCCCGAGCGGGATCGCGACGAGCAGGGCGACGACGAGGCCGGCCAGCGAGAGCATCGCGCTGCGGCCGGCGTTCTGCTGCAGCAGGGTGCCCACGTCCTGGTTCAGCTTGTACGAGCGTCCGAGGTCACCGTGCAGGAGCTGGCCGAGGTAGCTGACGTACTGCACGACAACGGGCCGGTCGAAGCCGTGCTCGTGGTTGAAGTCCGCCACCGCCTCCGGGCTGGCGCGCTGTCCGAGCACCACGCGGCCCGGGCTGTCGGAGACGAGGTGGAGGAGGAAGAAGACCACGGCCGAGATCCCCAGCAGGACCACGGCGGAGACGGCGAGCCTCTTGACGACGTACCAGGCCATGTCAGGCGGCTCCTTCCGAGTCGGCGTGCAACGGGTGGTGGCAGGCGACCTGGTGCGTGGCCGCGACCGCCTCGAGCGCCGGCTCCAGCTCGGCGCACTTCTCGGTGGCCAGCGGGCAGCGGGTCCGGAACCGGCAACCGCTGGGCGGGTCGATCGGGCTGGGCAGCTCACCGTGGATGCGGGTGCGCCGCGCCCCCACACCCGGTACGGCGGCCAGGAGGCCTGCCGTGTAGGGATGCCGTGGTGCGGCGTACACCTCCTCGGCGGAGCCGATCTCGACGAGCTTGCCGAGGTACATCACGCCGACCCGGTCGGCGAGATAGCGCACGACGGCGAGGTCGTGGGAGATGACCACGCTGCTCAGGCCGCGCTCGCGCTGGATCCGGCGCATCAGGTTGAGCACCTGGGAGCGGATGGAGACGTCGAGTGCGCTGACCGGCTCGTCGGCGACGAGGACCTCCGGGTCGAGCGCGAGCGCGCGCGCCAGGCCGACCCGCTGGCGCTGGCCGCCGGACAGCTCGTGCGGGAACCGCTCGAGGACCGCGGCCGGCAGACCGACGTCGGCGAGCAGGTCCCGGGCCCGCGCGGTGCGGTCGGCGCGGCTGCCGATGCCGTGGATCGCGAAGGGCTCGCGCAGGATCGCGCCGATCCTCATCCGCGGGTCGAGGGCGGCGCTCGAGTCCTGGAACATCATCTGGAGCCGGGAGCGCCGATCGCCGAGCCGGCCGCCGGAGACCGCCGTCCCCTCGAAGACGACGTCGCCCGAGGTCGGGCTGTCCAGCGCGACCAGCATCCGCCCGAGGGTCGACTTGCCGCAGCCGGACTCCCCGACCAGTCCGAGGGTCTCGCCGGCGGCGACCTCGAAGCTGACGCCCGAGACCGCCTTGACCGTACGACGCCCGCCGAACCAGCCACTGCTGGCGGCCCGGTACTCCCGGTGCAGGTCGACGACCTGCAGGCGGGGGCCGCTGTCCGTGACCGCAGGAGACGTCGGGGGCTCGGCCAGCCGGACGGGCGTCCGCTCGACCGGTCCGGAGGCGGGGTGCCAGCACGCGAAGGCGTGGGCCCGCTCCGTGGTCAGGGGCGGCTGCTCGGTGCGGCACCGGTCCGTGGCAGCAGCGCACCGGGGCGCGAACCCGCAGCCGGGCAGCGGCGCGGCCAGGTCCGGCGGCGCACCGCCGATGCTGTAGAGCTCCTCGCCGCGGTCGTGGTCCAGCGACGGGATCGAGGCGAGCAGTGCCTGGGTGTAGCGGTGCCGGGTGCGGTCGAAGAGCGCACGCGTCGGTCCGGTCTCGGCCAGCCGGCCGGCGTACATGACGCCGACGCGGTCCGCGTGCCGGGCGATCACGCCCATGTCGTGGGTGATCAGGACCATCGCCATCCCGAGGCGCGAGCGCAGGTCGTCGAGCAGGTCGAGGATCTCGGCCTGGATGGTCACGTCGAGGGCCGTCGTGGGCTCGTCGGCGATCACCACCTTGGGCTCGCACGCGAGCGCCATCGCGATCATCACCCGCTGGCGCTGGCCGCCGGAGAGCTGGTGGGGATGGTCCTCCATGCGCTCGCGGGGGCGCGGCAGGCCGACCATCGCGAGCACCTCGGCAGCGCGCTCGCGCGCGGCGCGCCGGGACAGCCCCCGGTGCAGCCGGACGGGCTCGGCGACCTGGTCGCCGATCCGCCGGGTCGGGTTCAGCGAGGTCAGCGAGTCCTGGAAGACCATGGCGACCTCGTTGCCGCGCAGGCCGCGGTACTGCCGCGCGGCCAGCCCGACGAGCTCGGTGCCGCCGAGCATGATCGAGCCGTCGGTCACTCGGCCACCGGACGGGAGCATGCCCATCACCGCGAGCCCGGTCATCGACTTGCCGGAGCCGGTCTCCCCGACGATGCCCAGGGTCTCGCCGCGGTGCAGGTCGAGGCTGACCCCGGTGACCGGCCGGACGACGCGCTCGCCGCGCCGGATCTCGACCGACAGGTCACGGATGCTGAGGACCCGCTCCGCACCAGGTCCGGGACCTCGCACGAGGTCGTTCACGACTGTGCTCTCGACTGCCACAGGACGATGGTGCGATGCAGGTCACCCCGGATGTTGGTACGGCGATCCCGAAGTGAGGGTGTGCCTTCGTCCGCTCCGACGAACCCGCTCATGCGGGGAGACCCAGGTGCTCGACGTACAGGCGCCGGACGTTGCCGCCGAGCACCGCCAGCACGTCCTCCTCCGCCCACCCGCGGCGCAGCAGCGCCGAGGTGACGAGCGGCAGTCCGGCGGGTCCCTCGAGGCCGGGGAGGTAGACGTCCGAGGGCACGCCCTCCACCACGGCGCCCTCGCAGCAGGGCGGAGTGGTGTCGGCCAGCACCTCCTTGAGGAAGTCCGGGCCCAGTCCGACGTGGGCCACCCCGGCCACCGAGGTGATGTGCTCGATGTGGTCGACCAGTCGGTCGACGGTGTGGTCGGTGGGGTGCAAGAAGGGTGCGAAGAAGTTGACGCACACCACGCCTCCGCCGGCGGCCACCCCGCGGATCTGCTCGTCGGTGAGGTTGCGGTGGTGGTCGCGCAACGCGCGCGCCGAGGAGTGCGTGGCGATCACGGGTCGGGTCGCCAGCTCGAGGACGTGGTCGACGCCGGTGGCGCCCAGGTGGCTGATGTCGAACAGCATGCCGAGCCGCTCCATCTCCGCGAGCGCCGCGACACCGGCTCGGGTCAGGCGGCTGCCGGTCCCGTCCTCCCCGCTCCCGTCGGCGAGCGCCGTGCGCCCGAAGTGGGCCAACGACGCGACGCGGACGCCGAGCCGGAACAGCGTGCCCAGCAGCTCGACGTCCTCCCCCACCCCGGGGGCGCTCTCGAGCGCCAGCACCAGCGCGATCCGCCCGGACTCGAGCGCGGCGTCCAGGTCGGTGCCGTCACGGCACAGCAGCGTGTCCGCTGGGCACCCCTCGGCCACGCGGTGCGCGGCCTCCACCATCCGCAGCGTGCGACGCAGCGCACCCTCCGGGCGGTAGGCGTCCTCGACGAAGACCGGCAGCGTCTGGATGTCCACGCCGCCGGCGCGCAGCTGCGGCAGCCAGTTCTCCCGGAAGTACGACGCCCAGCGGTCCACCGGCCGGGCCACGACCGCGCACAGCAGGTCGTTGTGGGTGTCGGCCACCACCGCGCGGTGGTGGAGCTCAGCTGCGTCCGTCATCGGCCCTCCGGTCCGCTCGTCCGGTGTGCAGGTACGCCGCCCGGCCGGCGCCGTCGTCGCCCAGGAAGGCCACCGGCTGGTGGGTGCCGCCCTCCGGCTCGACGGGCCACAGCGTGTCACCCCGCCAGCCCACCAGCTCCGTCCGGTACGACGGCTCGTCGATCTCCGCGAGCACGCCGAGCGGCGTCCGGTCCAGCCACAGCCGGCCCGCGGCGTCCGCGCTCACGACGGTCTCGCCGACGATCGAGGTGTAGCGGCCGACGTACCGGCTGGCCTCGGGGAGCGGGACCGGCGGGTCGGCCGGGGCCGGCGGGGCAGGCAGCTCGATGCCCGCCAGCTCCCGGACCACGTGGCCGGCGACCGCACGCCACAGCGGCTTGGCGGGCCCGCCGTTGGTGAGCAGCGTGACGGCGAGGTCGTGGTCGGGCAGCAGGCGCAGGAACGCCGACTGGCCGATCGTGTTGCCGTCGTGGCCGACGACGACGGCGCCGGGGACGTCGAAGAGCTCCCACCCCAGGCCCCACGCACGGCCCTGGCCGATGTCCGGCAGGTCGACCTGGGCCTCCTGCATCGACCGCACCTGCTCGGTGTCGAGGATGCCGCGACCGCCGGCGAGGTGCATCCGGGCGAAGCGGTCGAGGTCGCCTGCGCTCATGGCCAGCATCGAGCCCGCCGGCGCGTTGGACCGCGCCAGCGCCCAGGTCGTCGTCGGAGCCAGGCCCGCGTCGGTGGCGACGTGGCCGACCGCCACCCGGTGCAGCACCGCCTCGTAGGGATCGCACGCCGTGTGGGTGGCGCCGAGCGGCCTCAGCAGGTGGTCGCGCAGGCAGTCGTCGTAGGGACGGTCACGGACCACCTCGACCAGCCGGCCGAGCAGGCAGAAGCCTGCGTTGTTGTAGGAGAACATCGCGCCCGGCGGGAACAGCTGGGGCACCTCGGCGAGCTCGCCGACGTACTTCTCGATGCAGTCGTCGCCCTTGCCGGTGTCGGTGAAGACGTCGCCCTCGAAGCCGGAGGTGTGGCTCAGCAGCTGGCGCACGGTGATCCGGTCCGCTGCCTCCGCATCGCCGAGCGACAGCTCGGGCAGCCAGGTCCGCACCGGCCGGTCCAAGTCCACCGCACCCTCCGCCACCAGCTGGAGCACGAGCGTGGCGGTGAGGACCTTGGTAACGGAGCCGATCTGGAAGACGGAGTCGGTGGTCGCCGGCACCCCGGTCGCGGTGCTCAGGAGACCCGCCGCCTGCTCGGCGACCTCCTCCCCCCGCGACACGGCGACGGAGGCACCCACGACGCCGTACCGGGTCAGCAGGCCGGGCAGCTCCTCCCGCAGCCAGCCGTCGATCGCGTTGAGTGACGCCACGCCCACCTCCCCTTCGGCCCCGGCCGGCCGGCCGGGGTGCGGACGAGCATAGGTGCGCTCGGACCGTCGTCCCTTCGTCGATCTCCACCACTGCGTCGCGCCGGTTTCGTGGAGTCGGCCAAGCCGGCCGAGCCCCCGTCGCTGGAGCCTTGGGCCCATGCGAGCCCTGTTCAAGTCCCGCACCGGCCCCGGCTTCCAGCTGGTCGAGCGCCCGGAGCCCGTCGCCGGACCCGGGGAGGTCAAGATCCGGGTGCTGCGGACCGGCATCTGCGGCACCGACCTCCACATCTACCGGTGGGACGGCTGGGCGCGGGGCGCGATCGCGCCGCCGCTGATCCCCGGCCACGAGTTCTGCGGCACCGTCGTCGACGTCGGCCCCGGCGTCGCCGACGTGCGTGTGGACGACCTGGTCTCCGGCGAGGGTCACCTCGTGTGCGGCTCGTGCCGCAGCTGTCGCGCGGGACGCCGGCACCTCTGCATCCGCACCTCCAGCCTGGGCGTCGACCGCGACGGCGCCTTCGCCGAGTACGTCGTCCTCCCCGCCGCGAACGTGTGGGTGCACCGAGACGAGGCGGACCCGGACGTCGCCGCAGTCTTCGACCCGCTCGGGAACGCCGTCCACACGGCGCTGGCCTTCCCCCTCGTCGGCGAGGACGTGCTGATCACCGGCGCCGGTCCGATCGGCCTGATGGCCGCGGCCGTCGCCCGCAGGGTCGGCGCGCGCCACGTCGTGGTCACCGACGTCAGCCCGGACCGGCTGGAGCTCGCCCGTGCGCTCGGCGCCGACCTCACGGTCGACGTGACGACCGGATCGGTCGCGGACGCCCAGGCACTGCTGGGGATGAGCGAGGGCTTCGACGTGGCGCTCGAGATGTCGGGCGCCCCGAGCGCCCTGCCCGAGATCATCGCCAACCTCAACCACGGCGGACGGATCGCGGTGCTCGGGCTGCCGAGCGCGCCGGTCCAGGTCGACTGGGCCCGCGTGGTCAGCCACATGATCACGATCCGCGGCATCTACGGTCGCGAGATGTACGAGACCTGGTACGCGATGAGCTCGCTGCTGAGCTCCGGCCTGGACATCACGCCCGTCATCACCGACCGTTTCCCGGCCGCGGACTGGGAGGCCGCCTTCGCCGCCGCCGCGACCGGGCACGGCGGCAAGGTGGTCATGGACTGGACGGCGGTCGCGTGATGGGCACGAGCCACCGCCAGGCGGTACGGGCCGAGCTCCGCGAGGAGCTGCACGGGATCCGGGACGCGGGACTGCTCAAGGTCGAGCGCGCGATCGCGGGTCCGCAGCACGCGACGGTCGAGATCGGCGGCGACGAGGTCCTGAACTTCTGCTCCAACAACTACCTCGGCCTCGCCGACCACCCGGCGGTCGTGGCCGCTGCTCGCGAGGCGCTCGACCGCTGGGGCTTCGGCATGTCGAGCGTCCGCTTCATCTGCGGCACCCAGGAGCAGCACGTCGAGCTGGAGGACCGCATCGCCGGCCTCCTCGGCGCGGAGGCCGCGATCCTCTACTCCTCGTGCTTCGACGCCAACGGCGGCCTGTTCGAGGTGCTCGTCGACGAGCGCGACGCGATCATCTCCGACGAGCTCAACCACGCCTCGATCATCGACGGGATCCGGCTCACCAAGGCCCGCCGCCTCCGGTACCGCAACCGTGACCTCGCCGACCTCGAGCGCTGCCTGGTCTCGACCGCGGACGCGCGTCGCCGGCTGGTCGTCACCGACGGCGTCTTCTCCATGGACGGCTACCTCGCGCCGCTGCCGGAGATCTGCGAGCTGGCCGAGCGCCACGACGCACTGGTGGTCGTCGACGACTCGCACGCCGTGGGCTTCATCGGCGCGACCGGTGGCGGGACGCCCGAGCTGATGGGCGTCCAGCACCGCGTCGACATCGTCACCGGCACCCTCGGGAAGGCCCTCGGCGGCGCCTCGGGCGGTTACGTCGCCGCCCATCGCGAGATCATCGACCTCCTGCGCCAGCGCTCACGTCCCTACCTGTTCTCGAACGCGGTCGCCCCGCCGGTCGTGGCCGGCTCGCTCGCCGCACTCGACCTGGTCGCCGCCGGGGCCGGGGCACGGGATCGCCTGCGCCGGAGCAGTGCGCTGTTCCGCGAGCTGATGACCGAGGCAGGCTTCGACCTGCTGCCCGGCGAGCACCCGATCGTCCCGGTCATGTTCGGGGACGCCCGCCTCGCCGGCGAGGTCGCCGAGCGGATGGTGGACCACGGTGTCCACGTCGTCGCGTTCTCCTACCCGGTGGTCCCCCTCGGGAAGGCCCGGATCCGTGTCCAGCTCTCCGCCGCCCACGACCAGGACGACGTCCGGCGCTGCGTCGCGGCGTTCGTGGCGGCCCGGGCCGAGTCTGGGATCCGGGATACCGACAGCTGAGGCAGCCTTCCGCACCTGGCTCGCATCCGGTGGACTGGACGACGATGACCACCACGATCACCCGCGCCGCGGACCTGCCCCGCATCCCCTGGCGCAACGGCCAGGGACTGACCACCGAGCTCGCCATGAGCGGCTCGTCCGACGACTTCGCGTGGCGGGTGAGCCTCGCCGACGTGACGCAGAGCGGCGCCTTCTCGCTATTCCCAGGCGTCGACCGGACGATCGTGCTGGTCGAGGGCGAGGGCATGGCGCTCCACCTGCCCGACGGCGTCCACCCGCTGGAGCGCGACGTGCCCTTCGCGTTCGACGGAGGGCTGGTGGTGTCGTGCACGGTCGAGCGGCCCACGCGCGACCTCAACCTGATGACCCGCCGCGGTACGACGACCGGAACGATCGAGGTGCTCCACCTCGACGGAACGGCGGACGTCGTACCGGGGACGGAGAGCGTGGTCGTCGTGGTGCTCGACGGCTCCTGCTCCGTCGGCGGCGAGCGCCTGGGGACCGGCGACGTCGCGGTCGTGACCGGCGCGGACGCCACCAGGCTCGACGGTGCCGGCCGGGTGGCGCTGGTCCGGATCGCTCAGGCGGGCTGAGGAACCGGTCGCGCTGCCTGCCGCGGGGCCCCGGGCGGGGCCTGCCGCGGCGCCAGGTGGATGCCCGCGATCATGCAGCGGACCGAGCCCCCGGCCAGCTCGATCGTCGGTACGTCGATGGGCAGCAGCCGCGTGTGGGCGGTGATCACCTCGACCTGCTGCTCGGTCAGGCTGGCGAGCGCACGCGACGACAGCACCAGCACCGGACCGTCGGCACCGGTGAGCTCGATGGTGTTGCCCGCGAACTCGTCGAGCTGGCCGCTGGCGAGCTCGACGACGGTGTGGCCCGTGGTGGCGAGGCTGGCGGCGACGGCGTGCCGCTCCCCCGCGTCCGGGATGGAGTCGAGCGCCACCAGGGCGACCTTCGGCCCGACCGCCATCATCACGTTGGTGTGGTAGATCGGTGCGCCGCGCCCGTCGACGGTCGTGAAGACGACCGGGCGGTAGCCGAGGTCCTGGCAGACCATCGCGACGGCCCGGTCGTGGGAGCGGAACGAGCGGGCGACGTACGCCACCCGGTGGTCGTGGTCGAGGACCATCGACCCCGTGCCCTCGAGGTAGAGCTCCTCGTCCTCGAGCACGGAGTAGTCGTGCACGCCGGTGATCCGGAAGGTGCTGCGGAGCGCGTCGATCACGTCCCGGCGGCGCTCGGTGCGCCGGTTGGGCGAGTACATCGGGTAGAGCGCGACCCGGCCGTCGGGGTGCGTGGTGAACCAGTTGTTCGGGAACACGCTGTCCGGCCGGCCGGCCTCCTCGTCCTCGAAGAGGTGCACGCGGATCCCCGCCCCGGTGAGGGTGTCGACCATCGCGGTCACCTCCCGGTACGCCGCCTCCGCCAGCGCGGCCGTCGGCGTCACCGGCGTGCGCGGCTGGAAGAGGTTGTCGGCGATCGTCTCCGGGTTGGGCGCGAAGCGGTGCGGGCGGACCATCACCACGTCCCGCGGCGCCTGGGCGCTGGCGAAGGCGCTCATACGCCGACGGGGATGGCCGCGGTCGCGTAAGCGAACAGGTCCTTCGGGTCGGCGGGCTCGGCGACCAGGTCGACCGTCGGCGACTCCCCGGCGGCCCGGATGGCGTCGTACACGTAGCGCAGCGCGCTGAAGTCCTCGATCGCGAAGCCCACGGAGTCGAAGAGCGTCACGTCGGTCGCGCTCTCCCGTCCGGTACGACGGCCCTGGACGACCTCCCACAGCTCGGTGACCGGGAAGTCGGCCGCCTGGCGCTGGATCTCACCCTCGATGCGGGTCTGCGGGGTGTACTCCACGAACACCCGCGCCGCCGCGACGGTCCGCGGGTCCAGCTCGGTCTTGCCGGGGCAGTCGCCGCCGATGCCGTTGAGGTGCATGCCCGGCACCACGGCGTCGTGCGGCAGCACGATCGCGTTGGCCTTGTCGGCCGTGCAGGTGGTGACGATGTCGGCGCCGAGGCACGCGTCACGGGCGTCGGTGGCGCGGTGGACGTCGAAGCCCGCGCGGGTCGCGTTGCGCTCGAGCTTGTCCATCGCGGCCGGGTCGGTGTCCCAGATCCGCAGCCGGTCGATGCCGAGCACGGTGCGGAAGGCGAGCGCCTGGAACTCCGCCTGGGCCCCGCAGCCGATCATCGCCATCGTGGTCGAGTCCGGCCGCGCCAGGCGACGGGCGGCCATCGCCGAGGTCGCCGCGGTGCGCAGCGCCGTCAGGATCGTCATCTCGCTGAGGAACAACGGGTAGCCGTTGCCCACGTCCGCGAGCACGCCGAAGGCGGTGACGGTCTGGAAGCCGCGCTCGGGGTTCTTCGGGTGGCCGTTGACGTACTTGAACCCGTAGGTGACGCCGTCGCTGGTGGGCATCAGCTCGACGACGCCCTCCGTCGAGTGGCTGGCCACCCGCGGGGTCTTGTCGAACTCCTGCCAGCGGGCGAAGTCGGCGTCGATGACCTCGGTGAGCTCGCGCAGGATGGTCTCGACACCGCGCTCGGAGACCCACCGGACCATGCCGGGCACGTCGAGGAGGCTGATGGTCATGCGCGCAGCTCCAGGGTGCAGCACTTCGCGCTGCCGCCGGCCTTGACCAGCTCGCTCATGTCGACGCCGATCGGCTCGTAGCCACGCTCCCGCAGCCGCTCCGCCAGTCGCGGGGCGCGGTCGGACATCACCACGTGGACGCCGTCGCTCATCGCGTTGAGGCCGAAGCCGCAGGCGTCCTCCTCGGTGGCGTGGATCGCGCCGGGGAAGAGCTGCTCGATGGCCGCCCTGCTCGCGGCCGAGAAGGCGCCCGGGTAGTAGGCGACGGTCTGCTCGTCGAGCACCATCAGCGCGGTGTCGAGGTGGTAGAAGCGCGGGTCCACCAGCTCGAGCCCGATGACCGGGACGCCGAAGAACGCGGCCAGCTCGGCGTGCGCCTCGCGGGTGGTGCGGGTCCCTGCGGCCGCCAGCATGACGCGGCCGACGGTCAGCACGTCGCCCTCGCCCTCGTTGCGGACGGTGGCGGTGCGGACCTCCCGGTAGCCGGCGGCCTCGAACCAGGCGGCGTAGGCCGCCGACTCGCCCTGGCGCTCGGCGTGGGTGAACCGCGACACGAGCACCCGGCCGTCGTACACGACACCGGCGTTGGCGGCGAAGACCATGTCGGGCAGGCCGGGCACGGGCTCGACGACGCGCACGTCGTGGCCCAGACGCTGGTACGTCGCCCGGAGCTCCTCCCACTGCTGCTCGGCCCTGGCCACGTCCACGGGCACGGCGGTGTCCATCCACGGGTTGATGGCGTACTCGACCGCGAAGTGGGTCGGCGGGCACATCAGGATGTCGAGGTGTCGTGGCGGCGCGGCAGTGAGCATCAGGGTCCTCTCATCGGTGGGCGTGGCAACGCTAGAGTCGGCAGCGGGCGCAATCAATCGCCATCCGTTGCGCGTCAGACCCCAGTTCGTTGCGTGGATCAGCCGTTCACGCAAGATCCGAAGGAGACCGCGATGGACGCGCTGGACCGCCAGATCGTCGACCACCTGCTGCGCGACGGCCGGGCCACCTTCCAGGAGATCGGGAAGGCGGTCGGCCTGTCGGCGCCGGCCACCAAGCGCCGGGTCGACCGGATGCGCGAACGGGGCGAGATCGCCGGGTTCACCGCCCTGATCGACCCCGCCGCCCTCGGCTGGGACACCTCGGCCTACGTCGAGCTGTCCTACCAGGGCAATGTCTCCGCCGACCGGCTCAAGCGCGACCTCGAGGCCTTCCCGGAGGTCATCGGGGCGTGGACCATCACCGGCGACGCCGACGCGCTGGTCCACGTCGTGGCCGCCTCGATGGCCGACCTCGAGCGGGTCATCGAGGGCATCCGCGCCGTCGAGCAGGTCGACCGGTCACGGACGGTCGTGGTGATGTCGCGGCTCTTCGAGCGGCCACTGCACGGGAAATGACGAACGGCCCCGACGCGCAGGTCGGAGCCGTTCGGTTCGGTCGGGCTGACAGGATTTGAACCTGCGACCCCCTGACCCCCAGTCAGGTGCGCTACCAAGCTGCGCTACAGCCCGAACACTTCGTCCGGGATCGCCGTTCGAAGCGAACGGAACACTACCGCAGCAGGTTCGCCTCGCCCGAATCGGCCTCCCGGCCCGCCTCCCGCGATCACCGGAAGTCACGCGACGACTGGCGCACCTGGAGCGCCTCGCCGGTGCCGGGGAGGACGGTGTCGAGGGTCTCGACCCGGTCGGCGACCAGGTTGGTGACGCCGTCCTGGCGCTCCACGATCCCCCGGATCACCACCGCCACCTTGTTGCGCGCCGCCTGCCGGTGGGCCTTCATCACGCCCGGCGAGCAGACGACGTTGAGCATCCCGGTCTCGTCCTCGAGGTTGAGGAAGGTGATCCCGCTGGCCGTCCCGGGGCGCTGGCGGTGGGTGATCAGGCCGGCCACGTGGACCCGGCGGCCCGGCTCGGCGGTGCGCAGGTCCCCCACCGCGCGGATGCCGGCGGCGACCAGCTGGTCGCGGAAGTGCTCGACGGGGTGTACGTCGGTGGAGATCCGGGTCGCCCACAGGTCGGCCAGGGTCACCTCCATCGGGCTCATCCCGGGCAGCGTCGGGGGCGCCGGGGCGGGCGTGCTGCCGGGCAGCTGGCCGTCGTGCTCGGCGTAGCCGGCCATCCAGATCGCCTGGCGCCGGTCCAGGCCGAGCGAGGCGAAGGCGCCGGCCGTCGCGAGCGCCTCGAGCTGGGCGGTGGTGAGCCCGGCGCGGCGGGAGAGGTCCGGCAGGTCCTGGTACGGCGCCACCGCACGCTCGGCCACGATCCGCTCGGCGACCTCCTTGCCGATCCCCTTGACCTCGTCGAGCCCGAGCCGGACGGCCAGCCCGTCGTCGTACCGGTGCCGGTCCCGGCCGTACGGCGGGCACGGCTCGAGACCGGCCTGCGCACCGGAGCGCGCGAGGTCGGGCGGCAGCACGGCGACGCCGTGGCGGCGGGCGTCGGCGACGAGCGACTGCGGTGAGTAGAAGCCCATCGGCTGGTTGCGCAGCAGGCCGGCCAGGAAGGCCGCCGGGTAGCGCAGCTTGAACCAGGACGACGCGTAGACGAGCAGCGCGAAACTGAGCGCGTGCGACTCGGCGAAGCCGAAGCCGGCGAAGGAGAGGATCTTGACGTAGATCGCGTCGGCCCGGTCGCCGGTGATGCCCTTCTGGGCCATCCCCTCGTAGAGCTTGCCCTTGACCTTCTCGATCCGCTCGACGCCGCGCTTGGAGCCCATCGCGCGGCGCAGCAGGTCGGCGTCGTCGGCGGTGCAGTTGCCCAGCGCCACGGCCATCGCCATGAGCTGCTCCTGGAAGAGGGGGACGCCGAGGGTCCGCCCGAGGATCGGCTCGAGCAGCGGGTGGTCGTAGACCACGGGCTCGCGGCCCATCGCCCGCCGAATGTAGGGGTGGACGGCACCGCCCTGGATCGGCCCCGGGCGGATCAGCGCGATCTCGATGGCCAGGTCGTAGAAGCAGCGCGGCTTGAGCCGCGGCAGGGTCCCGATCTGGGCACGGGACTCCACCTGGAAGACCCCGATCGAGTCGGCCCGGCAGAGCATGTCGTAGACCTCGGGCTCCTCCTTCGGCAGGCTCTCGAGCGTCCAGCGCTTCCCGGTGTGCTCCTCGACCAGCCGCATCATGTGGTCGAGAGCGCCGAGCATCCCGAGGCCGAGCAGGTCGAACTTCACCAGCCCCATCGACTCGCAGCCGTCCTTGTCCCACTGCAGGACGGTGCGGTTGGGCATCCGGGCCTTCTCGATCGGGCAGACCTCGCCGATCGGACGCTCGGTGAGCACCATGCCGCCGGAGTGGATGCCGAGGTGGCGCGGGGCACCCATCAGCTCCTCGGCGAGTCCGACGACCTGGGGAGGGATGCCCTGGTCCTCCTCGACCGAGCTCCCCCAGCCGTCGATCGACTTCGACCACGCGTCCTGCTGGCCGGTCGAGAAGCCCAGCGCCTTGGCGGCGTCGCGCACCGCCATCCGCGGGCGATAGCTGACCACGTTGCACACCTGGGCGGCGTTGCGGCGGCCGTAGGTGTCGTAGACCCACTGGATGACCTCCTCGCGGCGGTCGGAGTCGAAGTCGACGTCGATGTCGGGCTCCTCCTCGCGGTGCTGGGAGATGAACCGCTCGAAGGGCAGGTCGAAGTAGACCGAGTCGATCGCGGTGATCCCGAGGGCGAAGCAGACCGCCGAGCTGGCCGCGGATCCCCGCCCCTGGCAGAGGATCTGCTTGCTGCGGGCGAAGGCGACGATGTCGTGGACGATGATGAAGTAGCCGGCGAAGTCCTTCTGCAGGATCACCTGCATCTCCGCCTCGACGCGGTCGCGCGCCTTCGCCTCGAGGTCGCGGCCGGCGTAGCGGCGGGCGAAGCCCTGCTCCACCAGGACGCGCAGGTGCTCGGCAGCCGTCCGGCCTTCGGGGATGCCCTGCTTCGGCAGCCTCGGCGATGCCTTGCGGAGGTCGAACGCCAGCTCCTTCGCGAGTACGACGGTCCGCCCCACCACGTCCGGGCGGTGCCCGAAGCGCTGCATCATCTCCTCGCCGCTGCGCAGGTGCGCACCACCGGACAGGTCCAGCCACCCCTCCAGCTCGGCGATGCTGCGCCGGGCGCGCACCGCCGCCATCGCCGCCGCCAGCCGGCGCCCCTCGGGGGCGGCATGGTGCACGTTGCCGGTCGCCACGACCGGGACCCGGCGGTCGTCGGCGATCCGGGCGAGCAGCTCGTTGGTCTCGTCGGCGCCCGGCTGGTCGCTCGCGATCAGCTCGGCGACGACGTGCTCCCGGCCGAACCGGTCGACGAGCAGGTCGAGCGCCTCCGCCGCGGCGCGGGGACCGTGCGTGGCGAGCGCCTGCCGCACGAGGCCCTTCCTGCAGCCGGTGAGGACGACCCAGTGGCCGTGGCCGCGCTCGGCGAGCTCGTCGAGGTCGTGGACGGGGCTGCCCTTCTCGGGCGCCCGGAGCCCGGCCTCGGTGATCGCCCCGGACAACCGGTGGTAGCCCTCCACGCCGCGGGCCAGGACGAGCAGGTGGCTGCCCTCGGGGTCGGGGATGCCGTTCTGGGTCCGGGTCAGCCCGAGGGAGAGCTCGGCGCCGTAGACGGTCGGCAGGGCGTAGTCCTTGCCGGCCTCGGCGAACAGCGGCGCCCCGGCGAACCCGTCGTGGTCGGTCAGCGCGAGCGCGTCGAGGCCGAGCCGGGTGGCCTCACGGACCAGGTCACCGGGGCTGCTCGCCCCGTCGAGGAAGCTGAAGTGGCTGTGGCAGTGCAGCTCCGCGTAGGGCGTCGTACCGACCGGGCGGACGATCTCCTCCGGCTCGGCGCGCGGGCGCTTGCGCCGGGAGACGGGCGCCTCCATCGACGGCGCACGCCCGGAGAGGCGTCGCTCGAGCTCCCGCCACGGGACGGGTGGGTTGTTCCATCCCATGGACCGACTCTAGTCAAACATGTGTTCGACAGGAAGTCAGTGGTGGGCCACCAGCACGCAGAGCTCGTTGCCCGAGGGGTCGGCGTAGTGGCGCCACGGCAGCTCGCCGTAGCCGAGGTCGAGCTCCCGTCCGCCGTGGTCGGCGATCGCCCGGGCCACCTCGTCCGGGTCCTCCTCCTCGAGCCGGATGTCGAGGTGGATCCGGTTCTTCCCGTCGACCTTCGGCGCCCGCTCGGGCGCCAGCTCGAGCACCGGCCCGTTCGAGGACGGGTGCCGCAGCACCGCCCCCCTCCCCTCCACCGGCACCCAGCCGGTCAGCCAGGCCCAGAACGCACGGTCCCGCTCCGGGTCCGCCGACTCGAGGACCAGCGCCGCGAGGGCGCCGGTGTCGCCGTCGACGTCGAGGCGCAGCCGCTCCGGGCCGGTGGGTGGCTCGGGCACCCGCTGGAAGCACAGGTCGAGATAGGGCCAGCCCGGGAGCTCGAGCCGCGTCTCGAAGCCCTCGGGCACGTCGGTCAGGGTCGTGGTGCCGAGCCGGGACTCCCAGGAGCGGCCCAGGGAGCGTGGATCGGTGGCGTCGAAGACGACATTCTCGAGGAACACGCGCCCACCCTAGGCGGGTGCACCGACCGGGTGTCGAGCCGATCTCCGGTGCACGAGGAGCCCGGGCGCTGCACGAGCGGTATCACGGCGGGGGCCGCTGTTCGGACCTGCGCCCGCGCTCCCCTACCGTTGTCCCGTGAAGGCTCTGCTGCTCGAGAACATCCACCCCGCCGCCGTCGAGTACCTGGAGGGCCGCGGGTACGACGTGGAGCTCCGCGCGGGGTCGTTGTCCGAGGACGAGCTGATCGCCTCCCTCGACGGGGTCGACCTGCTCGGCATCCGCTCCAACACCAATGTCACCGCCCGCGTCCTCGACGCCGCCCCCGGGCTGCTCGCCGTCGGCTGCTTCTGCATCGGCACCAACCAGGTCGACCTGGCCGCCGCCGCCGAGCGCGGCATCGGGGTGTTCAACGCGCCGTACTCCAACACGCGCAGCGTCGTCGAGCTCGTCATCGCCGAGATCATCAGCCTCGCCCGCCGCCTGCCGGAGAAGACCCAGCGGATGCACGACGGGATCTGGGACAAGTCGGCCAAGGGCAGCCACGAGGTCCGTGGCCGCACCCTCGGCATCGTCGGCTACGGCAACATCGGCACGCAGCTCTCGACCGTCGCCGAGGCCCTCGGCATGAGCGTCGTCTTCTACGACACCGCCGACCGTCCGGCCCACGGCAACGCCCGCCGCGTCCGCACGCTGCCCGAGCTGCTCGCCGTGTCCGACGTCGTCAGCCTCCACGTCGACGGCCGTCCCGGCAACGCCGGCTTCTTCGGCGCCGGCGAGTTCGCGCAGATGAAGCGTCGTGCGATGTTCATCAACGCCTCGCGCGGCATGGTCGTCGACTACGACGCCCTGCGCGAGAACCTGCTGTCGGGCCACATCGCCGGCGCCGCCGTGGACGTCTTCCCGGCCGAGCCCAAGGCGCAGGGCGACCCGTTCACCTCCGTGCTGCGCGGCCTCGACAACGTCATCCTCACGCCCCACATCGGCGGCTCGACGCAGGAGGCGCAGGAGGAGATCGGTGGCTTCGTCGCCGAGAAGCTCGCCCGCTTCGCCCTGGAGGGCAGCACCGCGCTGTCGGTCAACCTGCCCGACGTCCTGCCGGGCGAGTTCACCCCCGGCCACCGGATCGGCTTCCTCCACCACAACGTCCCCGGCGTGCTGACCGGCCTCAACGCGGCCTTCTCCGACGCCGGCGACAACGTGGTCGGCCAGCACCTGTCGACCCGCAACAGCCTCGGGTACGTCGTCGTGGACGCCTCCGAGCCGCTCTCGGCCGAGGCCGTGGAGACCCTGCGCGGTTCCGAGCACTGCGTCTGGGTGCGCACCTTCTAGGAGCACTCCCGCTGAGCGCTGCCGGCGAGCGGCGCCGTCCGGCGTCGCATGCCCGCACCGCCAACGGGTAGCGCTGCGACATGGGACGCGAACCAGCCGACGACGAGCGGATCTCCGAACGGGCCGAGCTCCTTCCCGAGGAGGTCGAGGCCGGCAGCGAGGATCCCCGGGCACAGGCCGAGGCCATCCTCGACGACTCCGACGAGCGGGTCGACGACCCCGAGGGGACCCGCCGCGAGAGCAGCCAGACGCCGGGCCCGGACTGACCGGTCGCCCGTCACCACCGACGCCGGAGTTGTGCCGGACCCCTGGATAACCATTGGCGCCGGCCGGACCGGTCGGCGCACACTGTCCAGCTGTGCCCGACCGGCCCGACGTACCCAGAAGGTGGTGAACATGACCGACATCGACGTGACGGACCTCCTCGTGGAGGCGCCGCTGCCTGCCCTCCGGCTGCTGGCCGAGGCCATCGACCGCGAGTTCGTGCGTCGCCAGCCGGCCGACAGCACCCCGTTCGAGTACGCCGCCGCGCAGCTGGGCGTCGACCCCACCGACCTGGTCGTGCTGGAGGAGTGCCCGGAGCTCGCCGTCACCCACGCCGTCGGGCACTGGCTCCACGAGGCGCAGGCGCGCTGGGGCCTCGACCCCGTCGGCTCGGTGCCCGCGGGGCCCGCCATGACCCAGTCGATCCCGGGCGCCGCTGGCGACGTCCGGGGCTACGCCGCCGTCAGCGTCCTGCTGCCGGCGGGCACGCTGGGCGCCGTCCCCGTCGTTGCCCGCATCGCGCCGCACCGCTTCGGGCCGGACGTCCAGCTCATCGGTCGCGCCGCCGACAACGCCGTCCTCCCGGAGCTGTTCGAGTCCTTCCTGCGCACCTGCCGCGCGGAGTCGCCCTACCGCCGCGGCGCCTACCGCGTCGTGGTCAGCGATGCCGGCCTGCTGCTCCAGCGGTGGACCGGCCGGGCCGCGACCCGTGACCACCTCAAGCTCGACCCCTCGGTCTGGCACACGGTCGATCGCCGGGTGCACCGCGTGATCGACCTCGCCGACGACCTCGCCGCGCGCGGCCTCGGGACCAGCACCGGCCTGCTCCTGGTCGGACCTCCGGGGACGGGCAAGACCCAGCTGGGCACCGTCGTCGCCCACGAGCTGGCCGGCCGGGCCACCGTGCTCGTGCCGGACACCACGGTGACCGAGCACTCGCTCACCGACCTGTTCGAGCTGGCGTCCGACCTGTCGCCGAGCCTGGTCCTGATGGACGACCTCGACCTGATCGTGGGCGAGCGGGGCGAGACCAACCCCCACCGGCTGCGCGAGTTCCTCAACGTGATGGACGGAGGCCTCGCCGACCGCAGCGGTGTCGTCGTGATCGCGTCGACCAACGACCACCGCAAGATCGACAAGGCCGCGCGGCGCTCGTCGCGGTTCGACACCGTCATCAAGATGGAGGCCCCCGGCGTCGAGGGCCGCCTGGCGATCCTTCAGCGCTATCTCGCCTGGAGCGACGCCGACCTCGACCTGCCGGCCGTCGCCCGCGCCACCGACGGCGCCACCGGGGCGGACCTCAAGGAGCTCGTGCGGGCCACCGTCCTGGAGACCTCCGACGCGGTGACCACCGCCGCGCTGCTGGCCCAGGCCCGCGCCGGCGGCTGGCGGGAGCCCAAGCCGGCCGCGGGCCAGTACCTCTAGGACACGCCCGGTGTCGCATCCCATGGAGCCGGACCTCGCGCACACGCAGCCCGGCAGCAGGCTCCGGCTCGAGTGGGGACCGACCGGAGCAGCCGCCCTGACCTCCGACGCCGACGTCGTGGTCGTGGTCGACGTCCTGTCGTTCACGACGACCCTCTCCATCGCCACTCTCCGCGGCATGCGCGTGCTGCCGTTCCCGTGGAAGGACGACCGGGCCGCGGCCTACGCCGAGGCGGCGGGCGCCACGCTGGCCGTCGGCCGGTTCGAGGCGCGGCAGCTCGACGACCCGCCCCCGAGCCTGTCCCCTGCCCAGCTCCTCACCTGCAGGTACGTCGACCGGCTGGTCCTGCCCTCGCCCAACGGCTCCACCATCTGCGCGGCCGTCCGCGACGCGGGCTCGGGAGCGACCGTGGTCGCCGCGTCCCTGCGCAACCGGACGGCAGTGGCCCGGTGGCTCCTCCCCCGGGTGGCCGCGGGCGCGACGGTGGCGCTCGTCGCGTCCGGCGAGCGCTGGCCCGACGACACCCTGCGCCCGGCCGTGGAGGACCTGTGGGGCGCGGGCGCGGTCCTCGACGCGCTGCGGGCCCACGTCGAGGTGCCGACCAGCGCCGAGGCGCAGGTCGCGCTGGCTGCCTGGCGGGCCGTCGCCGACCGGATCGGCGACGAGCTGCGCGCCTGTGCGAGCGGCCGCGAGCTGGTCGACGCCGGGTTCGGCGCGGACGTCGCGACGGCAGCAGAGGTCGACGTGGACGACGTGGTCCCGGTGCTCACGAGCGACGGGTTCGTCCGCGGGGACCCGTCCGGCCCTGCCCCGCAGTAGGGGCCCGGCCGGTGCCGCGCGAAGCGCGCGCTCGGACGTCACGTCCGACGGGCCGATCCGCCCCACTACGATGACGCGATCATGTCGCCCCGTCTCCAGCTGGCCGCCGGCGCCGTCCTCGTCAGCGGGATCACCGTCGAGGCGCTGGCGGGAAGCTCCCGGCTCTCCGGTCCGGTCATCATCACGTTCAGCCCGACCCACGGCGTGCACGTCGACGACGTGGCCGTGGTCCTCGCCTGGCTGGTCTGCATGGTGTGGATCGTCCGTCAGTGGCGGCGCAGTCCCTGACCCTCGGCGACGAGTCCCGGGGCGAGGGTCACGACCGTGGCGATGCGGACGTCTGCTCAGCCCAGCTGGCGGGCGATCTCGTCCAGCACGCCCTTGCGGTTCTTGCCCGCGACCTCCTGCTCGCGCAGCCGACGCAGCGCGGACGCGTCCAGTCCGGCGAGGCGGGACTTCGCCTGCGGGACGGTCAGCGTCGACAGGTCGGGCAGCACGGCCACCACCGGCGCCGGGGCGGGCCCGGCGCTCGCCGACCGCGAGGCCGTCTTCGTGGTGGACCTGCCCCGTCCGGGCACGAGGCGCGGCGCCTGCCTGACCGACTGCGCCACGGTCCCGGCCATCGCGCCGGCCGTCCCGGCGAGGCGTCCTGCCGTCGCGCGCACCGGCGCCGTCGCGGTCTCGGTGACGGTGTCGAGGACCTGCAGCAGCGCCTGGGAGTAGGCCTTGCTGGCGCTCACCAGCTGGCCGAGGAGGTTGTCGGCCTCGGCGCGGGTCAGCGAGCCTCGGACGACGAGGTCGTCCATCAGCTCCTGCAGCTTGGTCGCCTGGATGGTGACGCTGTGCTCGAGGGCGCCGTGCAGCGCCCTGAGGTTCCGGGGGATCACGTCCGCCGGGCTGCCGTTGCGTGCCATGGGGAGCCTCCACGTGTCATCCCTTGCAGCGTAGACCTCCCGGGTCGCGTCTCCCATCCCCTGGCGGGCACGACCTCGTCGCACCTCGTCGCACCTAGTCGTACGCCGCCTCCACCTCCCAGGAGCCGGGGCTGCGCCAGCACAGCAGCCAGGCCCGCCCGTCGACACCGACCACCTGGAAGCGGGCGGCGCGGCCGCCGCTGCCCGCCCCCAGCCACCAGGACTCGTCGACCGGCCACGGCCCGGCCCACGAGGCGACCGGGTGCCAGCGCCGGCCGATCCGGAACCGCCACGGCGGTCCGGTCACCTGCCCCCGGCTGGTGACGGCGACGTCGACACCCGCCTCGTCGACGACCTCGGCCTCCAGCGCCTCGGCGAACACCCTGCTCGGCGCCGGCCCGGGGATCCGGCCCGGCCACGGCCGGTCGACGGGACGCAGGCCGACCGGCCGCTCCCCCCACGGGACCAGCGCCTGGCGGTCGGCCGCGCTCCGGCCGCCCTGGCGGACCGGGACCCGGACGGCGTCGTACCCGACCATGGCCTGGACCCGCGCCACGCCCCGCACGACCTGGTCGTCAGCACCGCCACCCCAGAGCCCGTCGACGTGGGCGCCGGCGGGCTCGACGGTGTCGGGGAGGAAGCGGACGAGGGTGACCGGGGAGGTGATCGACTCCCCCGTCGACTTGCGGCTGCGCAGTCCCGAGCCGGCCATGCCGGCCTGCAGCTGCCAGTGCACCCGGTCGACGAGGTCGCGGGAGGTGAAGCAGCGCGGGTGCAGCCAGGTCCGGGCCGAGACGCCGTCCTCGAACTCCGCCTCGATCCGCACCCCGGTCGCGACGAGCTGTCGCTCGGAGAGCCCGGCGACGAACCTCTCGGCCGTGGTGCGCACGCTGAAGGTGACCGCCTCGGCGGAGTCGAGCGGCGGCTCGAAGGAGATCTCGCAGGCCAGCTCGGGCGGGGGTGTGCGCGAGGCCAGCCGGACGACCTCCTCGCCCTGCACCCGGCGCCACACCTCGACGCCGTAGGCACCGAACCGGTTGCTCACCGAGGCCCCCGAGAGCGCGGCGAAGTCACCGAGCAGCACCAGCCCGAGCCGGCGCAGCAGGTCGGCGAGCTCCGCCCCCTCCGGCCCGTCGTCGGCGAGCGCGGTCACCGGCAGGCTGCGCAGGAACTCCGCCGACCCACCGGCGGGCACGACCAGGCAGCCCTGGGGCGTGGCCTGGCGAGCGGCCCGCTCGGCGGCGTACAGGTCGTCGGCCGCACCGAACCGGCAGTCCCACACCCCGGCACCGACGAGGTGCTCGGCCAGCAGCGCCGCCGCTGCCTCCTCGCCACCGATGCCACCCTCACCGCCCCGCGCGAAGTAGCGTCCGGGAGCCGGCAGCGCGAGCAGGCCCGGCCGCAGCGGGGCGACCCCGGGCCGGACCTCCTCCACGGTCGTGAGCACCGGCTCGAACCAGCGCGCGTCCCGGTCGGGGTTGGCGCTCAGCAGCACCACCTCGGGACAGCGCGCCTGGGCGTCACGCCGGCGCTGGCCGCGACGCACCCCCTCCGCCCGGGCGGTGGCATTGCAGACGACCACCCGGTTGTTCGCGAGTACGACGGCCGGCGCGCCGACGTCGAGCACGGGATCGTCCTCGCCCCTGCCGTCGGCGAGCTCGAGCAGCCCCGCCGTCACCGACCAGTCGGGGCACCAGACGACCATGGTGCGCACTAGGCCGCGCCTCCCCATCCTCGGTGGATGCCCACGTCGTCCAGCACGTGCGCTGGCAAGGCGCCGATGCGCGGGCAGACTGGGCGTCTTTCAAGCATCGGCAACGCGGCCAGCGTGCGTGATGGGCGGCGCGGGCGCCGCCAGGGATGGGGAGGCATGGCCTTGGGCCGCGCCTCCCGCGAGCGCCACCTCGGACCGCGTCGGCATCCGCCCACCACCGCGGGCGACCAGCTCCACCCGGCGCTCGCGCAGTCGCCCGCGCCCGGCGCCGATGCCCAGCCAGGCGCTCCGCTCGGCCGCCAGCCGCACCTCGCAGCGCGGCCAGTCGCCCTGCACGACCAGCACACCCGAGCGCGCCCGGAGCCGGGCGTCGATGATGCTCGCCGACTTCGCGTCGACCTGACCGGGCGGCCGCAGCACCACCACCTTGAGCACGTCGACCAGCGCCGCGGTGACCTCGAGCCAGTGCTCCCCCGGCGACGGGACGAGCACGGTGCGGGAGAGGTCGATCCCCCACTGGTGGGCCGCCTCGACGCCGAAGTCGTCCCACCCGGCGAAGCCGACCCACTCCCCGGCCTGCGACGCCCCCGCGGCGAGCGCCATGCCGAGGCTGGCCGAGTCGACGCCGTACACACCCCCGGTGCGCAGCTGCACCAGGCCGTCGAAGACGGGCAGGGTCGGCACGCTCAGCCGGGTCGGGCCACCCTGGAGGGCCTGGATCCGGCCGCGGAGCTGGTCGACGACCGCGCGTGGGTCGACCAGCTCAGGGGTCTCGACGGCGCGGATGCTCACCCGTCCATGTTCGAACATTTGTTCGAACGACGCAAGTGCTGATCACCCTCGTCGATCGGGCACGAACTGCATCCCGGGGGGCGTGAATTGTTGCGGTTTGGGACCAAACCGCAACACTCACGCCGACCCGCGAACCTACCTCCGCCCGCGCTTCTCCCGCGGCTGCACCTTGATCTCGATCGGCGTGCCGACGAACCCGAACTCCTCGCGCAGGCGGCGCTCGATGAACCGCTCGTAGCCCTGGTCGAGCTTGCCGGTGGTGAACAGCTTGAACACCGGCGGCGCCGTCGAGACCTGGCTGCCGAAGAGGATCCGCGGCTGCTTGCCACCGCGCACCGGGTGCGGGTGCTCGGCGACGATCCGGCCGAGGAACGAGTTGAGGGCGCCGGTCGACACCCGCGTCTCCCAGCCCTCGATCGCGCGGGTCAGCGCCGGCACGAGCCGGTCGATGTGCCAGCCGGTCTTGGCGGTGATGTTGATCCGCGGCGCCCACTGCACCTGCACCAGGTCGCGCTCGATCTCGCGGTCGAGGTAGTAGCGGCGCTCGGCGTCGACGAGGTCCCACTTGTTGAAGGCGATGACGAGCGCCTTGCCGGCCTCGCGCACCTCCTGCAGGATCCGCATGTCCTGCTCGGCGATCGACTCGTCGCCGGCGAGGACCAGCACGCACACCTCGGCCCGCTCGATGGCGGTGGAGGTCCGCAGCCAGGCGTAGTACTCGTGGCCCGAGGCCTCCTTGACCCGCTTGCGGATGCCCGCGGTGTCGATGAAGCGCCAAGTCTGGCCGCCCAGCTCGACCAGCTCGTCGACCGGGTCGACGGTGGTGCCGGCGACGTTGTCGACGACGACCCGCTCCTCGCCGGCCAGCTTGTTGAGCAGCGAGGACTTGCCGACGTTGGGACGGCCGACGATGGCGATCCGGCGGGGGCCGCCGAGCTCCTCGTAGCCGTGCTCGGGCGCCTCGGGCAGGACCGACAGCACGGCGTCGAGCAGGTCGCCGGAGCCGCGCCCGTGCAGCGCGGAGACGCTGAACGGCTCGCCCAGGCCGAGGTTCCACAGGCCGTAGGCCTCGGCCTCGGCTCGCTCGTCGTCGACCTTGTTGGCGGCCAGTACGACGGGCTTGCCGGACTTGCGCAGCACCCGCACGACCGCCTCGTCGGCGTCGGTGATGCCGACCGTCGAGTCGACGACGAAGAGAACCGCGTCGGCGAGGCCGACGGCGATCTCGGCCTGCGCCTTGATCATCGCGGCCATGCCGCGGGCGTCCGGGTCCCAGCCACCGGTGTCGACCACCGTGAACGCCCGGCCGTTCCACTCGGCGTCGTACGAGACGCGGTCGCGGGTCACCCCGGGGATGTCCTCGACGACCGCCTCGCGGCGGCCCAGGATGCGGTTGACCAGGGTCGACTTGCCGACGTTGGGCCGGCCGACGACGGCCAGCACCGGGACCACCCCGGCGGGGGCAGCTTCACTCATCACGATCTCCTTGCGGGAGCGGACCCGGCAGGCTCCGCCCCGTCTCCTCGAGCGCGTCGGCGAGCCCGCTGCGCATGTGCGCGCGCAGGGCGGCCGACGTCAGACGTACATGATCCCTCGTCCGGGGCCAGGACACCGCATCGACGGCCATCGGCTCGCCGACCACGATGTCGATCTGCGCCCGCTTGGGGGGCAGCGAACTGCTCCGCCCGCCCGGCAGGCGGGTCCCCAGGAAGGTCATGGGTACGACGGGCGCGCCGGTCACCAGCGCCAGGTACGCCGCGCCCGTGTGGAACGTGGTCAGGTCGCCCGGGCCCCGCGTGCCCTCCGGGAACACCCCGACCGCGTGCCCGTCGCGCAGCACCCGCAGCGCCGTGCGGACCGCCCTCGGGTCGGTGTGGAAGCGGTCCAGGGGCACCTGCCCGGCCCGGCGCAGGAACCACCCGAGCGGCCCGCTGAACATCTCCTCCTTGGTCAGCGCGTGCACCGGCCGGGGGGCGAAGATCGCCATCAGCGGCCCGTCGACGAAACCCACGTGGTTGCCGGCCACGACGGCCGGCCCGTGCGCGGGGAAGCGCTCGGGGTGGTGCACCCGGACGTCGTACCGGCGCCGGATCAGCCAGCGCGAGGCCGGCCGGCCGCGCACGAGCAGCCAGCGGGCCGGGGTCTCGACCCCGTCGGAGCGCGGCGCCTCCTGGTGGGCTGCGTTCACACGCGCTCCATCACCAGGCCCACCACCAGCTCGATGACCTCGTCGAGGGTCCGGTCGGTCGAGTCGATGTGGACGGCACCGTCGACCTGGGTCAGCGGGGCCACGGCACGCCCCGAGTCGATCTTGTCGCGAGCGAGCAGCGACGCCTCGGTGGCGGCGACGTCGGCGCCACCGTTCTCGAGGGCGCGGCGGGCGGCGCGGGCGGCCGGGTCGGCGGTCAGGTAGACCTTCACGTCGGCGTCGGGGCACACGACGGAGGCGATGTCACGGCCCTCGACGACGATTCCCCCGTCGCCCACGATCGAACGCTGCAGGTCGACCAGCCGGGCGCGCACCTCGGGCACGGCGCTGACGGGCGAGACCGCGCCGTTGACCTCGTCGCTGCGGATCTCGACCGACACGTCGGTGCCGTCGACGGTGATCGTCGGCGCGAGCGGGTCGGTGCCGGACACGATCTGCGGGTCCTGCGCCCGCGCGGCGACGGCCGCCGGGTCGTGCACGTCGATGCCGTTGCTCAGCATCCACCACGTCATCGCGCGGTACTGCGCGCCCGTGTCGAGGTAGCGCAGGCCGAGCCGGTCGGCGACAGCGCGACAGGTGCTCGACTTGCCCGAACCGGACGTTCCGTCCACGGCCACAACGACGTTCAGCGGTGCATTCACGGCCCGCAGACTACCGGTGAGTCGTCAGATCTGCGTGGCCCAGCCCTTCGACTCCAGCGCCACCCGCAGGTCCTCGGCGCGCTCGGCCACCACGTCGAGCTCGACGAGGCCGACCGGGCGACCGGGGTCGTGGTCGATCCGGACGTCCTCGATGTTGACCCCGCTGTCCCCGGCGTCGGCGAACAGGCGCGCCAGCTCCCCCGGGTGGTCGGGTACGGCGACCCGGACCGCCTCCATCGCCTGCGGAGCCGTTCCGTGCTTGCCCGGGATGGCGCGGGTCCCGGCCTGGCCGTAGCCGAGCAGCGACTCGAGCCCGACCCGGTCGTCGTCGGTGACCGCCTCCAGGACGAGGTCCAGCCGCGCCCGCACCTCGGTGAGCAGCGCGGCCACCTCGGCGGCGTTGCCCGCGATGATCTGGCTGTAGAGCCGCGGGTCGCCGCCGGCGACGCGGGTGACGTCGCGCACGCCGGTGCCGGAGAGTGCGAGGTGCTCGGGCGGTGCCGCCGCGAGGGTGCCGGCCACGAGGGAGGCCATCAGGTGCGGCACGTGGGAGGTCCGGGCCACGGCGCGGTCGTGCTCGACCGGGCTCAGCCGGACGGTCACGGCGCCGCAGAGCCGGACCAGGGCCTCGACCGTGCGAGTGGCGGCGGGCGTGGCGTCGGGTCCCGGCGTGACCGCCCACGGGCGGCCGTCGAAGAGCGAGGCGCTGGCGGTCAGCGGACCGCTGTACTCGGTGCCGGCCATCGGGTGGCTGCCGACGTACCGGCTGCGGGACGGGTGCGCCCCGACGGCATCCAGCGGCGGTGCCTTCACGCTGCCCACGTCGGTCACGACCGTGTCCGGGCCGGCGGCATCGAGCGCGGCCACGACAGCGGGCCCCAGCGCGTCCGGGGGTACGGCGACCACGACCAGCTGCGGGACGTCGGCCGGCGTGCGTGCCCGTCCGGCGCCCAGCCCGGTCGCGGTCCGGAGGTGGTCGGGCGCGGTGTCGGTGAGCAGCACCTCGAGGCCGGCGCGGCGGCAGGCCAGCGCGATCGACGTGCCGATCAGGCCGGTGCCGACGATCTCGACGGGCCCGGTGAGGATGCCGGCTTCGCTGGTCTCAGGCACCCCGCAAGGTTAGGGGATCACGCCCCCGCCCCAGCGCCGGGCTGGTAGGACCCGAACGACCAGTGGTTGCCCTCCGGGTCCCGCACGCTGCCGCCCCGCCCGCCGTAGTCCTGGTCCACCATCGCCCGCTCCACGGTGGCGCCGGCGGCCACGGCGGCCTCGAACGCCGCGTCCGGGTCGTCCGTCACGAGGTAGACCGCTCCCGACCCGGCCGGCTGCAGCGGGCTCTCGTCGCGGACGGCACCGAACATCACTCCTCCTCCGCCCGGCCAGAGCCACTCGGCGTGGACCACCGTCCCGGTCCCGTCGCGGTGGGTGGCGTGCTCGACGAAGCCGATGGCCCCCAGCCAGGTGGTCATCGCGTCGACGTCACGGAACTGCAGGGCGGGCCAGAGCCGCACGGTGGCGGCCAACTCGTCAGTGCTCACGGTCCGAGCCTGCTCCCCCGTCCGCCCCGTGGTCTTGGACGAACGGGAACTCCTCACGCAGCCAGGCCGTGGGCGTGCAGCCCGCGAGCGCCCGCCACTCCCGCGCCAGGTGCGCCTGGTCGGCGTACCCGCAGACCGCGGCGACCTCGGCCAGCGGCCGGCGCCCGAGCAGGCGGCGGGCGACCTCGAGGCGCGCGATCCGCTGGAGCTCCTTCGGCGCCAGCCCGCACTCGGCGCGGACCAGCGTCCCGAGCCGCCGGCGGCTGTAGCCCACGTCGTGGGCCACCTCGGCCACGCGCCGCCCGGCCGTCAGCAGCGCGAGCGCCCGGGCCACCTCCGCCCGCGGGGCGGCGTCTCCCCCGCGAGCGGCGAGTGCGGCGAGGGTGCGGTCGACGAGCGCCACCCGGGCCGGCCAGGTCGCGAGCGCGTGCAGCCGCTCGGGCAGCTCCCGCAGGGCCGTGGGTACGACGGCCTCCTCCAGGTCGGTCAGCTCCCCCGACAGGTCCGCGGCAGGTCGCCCCAGCAGCACCCGCGCACCCTCGAGGGTCAGCGCGAGCTGGACGCCGCGCTGGGTGCCGTCGTGGTGGATCGCCGCCGGCGCGGCGTGCAGCCCCGACAGCGACGAGAACGCGGCGTGCAGGGTGCCCGGGCGTCCCGCCCACGAGACGCGCAGCGGGTCGTCGAGCGGCAGGACGAGCGTGATCGTGGTGGACGGCAGGCCACGGTGGACGCCGGGTGCGCCGAAGTCGACGTCGTACGGGATCCGCGCGGCGACATGCCTGCGCAGCGCGACGGGGACCGGCGGGACCGGGATCACCCGTCCACCGTAGGCCAGATGGCTCCTACAGGCCGACCAGCTCCAGCAGCTGGCCGAGCTCGTCGTCGCTGAGCTCGCGCAGTGTCCCGCTGCCGAGGGTGCCGAGCTCGATCGGGCCGAAGCGGGTGCGGCTGAGCTGGCGGACCGGGTGGCCGACGTGGTCGAGCAGGCGCCGCACGATCCGGTTGCGGCCCTCGTGGATGACCAGCTCGATGATCGACTTCTCGTTGGCGGTCGCGATGATCCGGGCCCGGCGCACGTCGACCGGACCGTCCTCGAGGGTCACCCCGGCGAGGAGGTCGGCGACGGTGGCCTTGGTCAGCCGGCCGGCCACCTCGGCGACATAGGTCTTCTCGACCTCGAAGGACGGGTGCGCCATCCGGTGCGCGAAGTCGCCGTCGTTGGTGAGCAGCAGCAGCCCGGAGGTGTCGGTGTCGAGCCGGCCGACGTGGAAGAGCCGCTCGGGCCGGTCGCCGACGAAGTCGCTGAGGGTACGACGCCCCTCCGGGTCGGACATGGTGGACACCACGCCGCGTGGCTTGTTGAGGACGAGGTAGACGTGGGCGGAGACCGGCGGCAGGCGCTTGCCGGAGACCTTGATGACGGCCGTGCGCGGGTCGACCTTCGTGCCGAGGCGGGTGACGACCTCGCCGTCGACCTCGACCTCGCCGTCGAGCATCAGCTCCTCGCAGCGGCGCCGCGAGGCGACGCCGGACTGGGCGAGCAGCTTCTGCAGCCGGATCAGGCCGTCCTCGTCGACCGCGATCTCACGCGCCATCGGAGGACTCCTCGGCGACGGGCTCGGGCTCGGGAGAGGAGGCGGCGAGCTCCTCCTCCATCTCGGCGAGGTCGGGCAGGTGCGGGGCCAGGTCCGGCAGCTCGTCGAGGGAGACGATCCCGATCCGCTCCAGGAAGTACGACGTCGTGCGGTAGAGCGTCGCGCCGTGCTCGCCGTCCTGGCCGGCCTCCTCGACCAGCCCGCGGTTGAGCAGCGTGCGCATGACGCCGTCGACGTTGACGCCGCGCACGGCGGAGACCCGGGCCCGGGAGACCGGCTGCTGGTAGGCGACGACCGCGAGGGTCTCCAGCGCGGCCTGGGTGAGTCGCGCCTGCTGGCCCTCGAGGACGAAGCCCTCGACGACCGCGGCGTACTCCTCGCGGGTGTAGAAGCGCCAGCCGCCGGCGACATTGCGCAGCTCGAAGCCGCGGCCCTGCTCGTCGTACTCGGCGGCCAGGGCGGCCAGCGCCTCGGCCACCTCCTGCGCGGGATACCCGACGGCGGTGGCGAGGGCGATCTGGTCGAGCGGCTGGTCGGCAACCATCAGCACCGCCTCCAGGGCGGGGCGCAGCGGGGCGAGCGGGACGGCCAGCGCCTCCTCGGTCGCGACCTCGTCGGTCGGCTCAGTCATCGTTCTTCTCCTCAGCCGGCGGGGGTCCCCCGTCGAACTCGTCGGTGATCAGGTCGTCCACGTCGACCGCCTCGTCGCCGGTCCAGCGCACGGTCAGCTCGCCGAGCGGCGTGACCTGGTCGAAGGCCACCGCTCCCTCGCGGAACAGCTCGAGCAGGGAGAGGAAGCGCGCGACCGTGGTCAGCGTGTCGGGCGAGTCACCGCACAGGGCCCGGAAGGTCATCGTCCCACTCCGGCGCAGCCGGTCGACCACGACCATCGCCTGCTCGCGCACGCTGACCGTCGGGGCGTGGATGTGGTGGAGGGTGAGCTCGAGCTCCGGCTTGGGTTCCATCGCCTTCGCCGCGAGCGCGGCGAACTGGTCGAGGCCGATGCCGATGAGCACCTCCGGCAGCAGCCCGGCGAAGCGCTCCTCGAGCCCGACGGCGCGCGGGAAGCGCCGCGACTCGGCCTGCAGGCGGGTGTCGAGGACTGCTGCGACCTGCTTGTAGGCCTTGTACTGCAGCAGCCGCGCGAACAGCAGGTCGCGCGCCTCGAGCAGGGCGAGGTCCTCCTCGTCCTCCACGTCGCCCTGGGGCAGCAGCCGCGCCGCCTTGAGGTCGAGCAGGGTCGCCGCGACGAGCAGGAAGCTGGTCGTCTCCTCGAGGTCGTCGGACGCCAGGCCCGTCTGGGGCAGGGCCTTGACGTGCGCGATGAACTCGTCGGTGACCTTCGACAGCGCGATCTCGGTGACGTCGAGCTTGTGCTTCGAGATCAGGCTGAGCAGCAGGTCGAACGGACCCTCGAAGTTGTCGAGGCGGACGGCGAAGCCGCCCTTGGGCTCCGATGACTCGGGCTCCGCGACCGCCCCGACCTCCTCACTCACGCAGGCGCCTGACGAGGGGCGAGTCCTCTCCGGCCGTCTCGAGGTCGGCGAGCACCAGGTGCAGCGCCTCGCGCACCAGGCGGCCGCGGTCGACGGCGAGGCCGTGCTCGCCGCGCAGGGTCAGCCGGGCACGCTCGAGGTCCATCAGCTCCTGCGAGGTGATGTAGACCGTGATCTTCTCGTCGTGCCGGATCCGCCCGCTGGGCCCCTTCTGCTGCTCCGGCTGCTCGGCCGGCGGGTCCGGGACGGCCCGGACGGCGGGCTCGGAGGTGGGACGGAAGAGGTCGTCGGCGGCCGGCAGGCTCACACGTCGAGACACCGAACCGCCACCTCCTTCGCCAGCTGCCGGTAGGCCTCGGCGCCACTGGAGCCCGAGGCGTACGACGTGATCGGCTCGCCCGCCACGGTCGAGTCGGAGAACTTCACCGTGCGCCGGATGACCGTGTGGAAGACCTTGTCGCCCCAGGCCTGCACGAGGCGCTCGAGCACCTCGCGGCCGTGGAGCGTGCGGCCGTCGTACATGGTGCCGAGGACGCCGTCGACCTCCAGGCCGGGGTTGAGGCGCTGCTTCACCTTGTCGATGGTGGCCTTGAGGAGCGCGACGCCGCGCAGCGCGAAGTACTCGCACTCCAGCGGCACGATCACGCCGTGCGAGGCGGTGAGCGCGTTGACGGTCAGCAGGCCGAGCGAGGGCTGGCAGTCGATGAGGATGACGTCGTACTCGGCGATCGCCGGCGCCAGGACGCGCTGCAGGGTCTGCTCGCGGGCGACCTCGTGCACGAGCTGGACCTCGGCGGCCGACAGGTCGATGTTGGACGGCAGCAGGTCCATGCCGGGCACGCCGGAGGGCACGACGACCTCGTCGAGCGTCGTCTCCGGGTCCATCAGCAGGTTGTAGACCGTCGTCTCCATGTCGTGCGGGTTGAGCCCGAGCCCGACGGAGAGCGAGCCCTGCGGGTCGAAGTCGACCAGCAGCACCTTGCGGCCGTACTCGGCCAGCGCGGCGCCCAGGTTGATGGTCGTCGTGGTCTTGCCGACGCCGCCCTTCTGGTTGCACATCGCGATGACCCGCGCCTGGCCGTGGGCCGTGACCGGTCGCGGGTCCGGCAGGAACGGCATCGGCCGTCCGGTCGGACCGATGTCGCCCGACGGCTCGATCGGGACCCGCACCGTGGGGGTCTCCGGGGTCGGGAACTGCAGCGTCATCGCGTCCTCCGTGCCGAGCGGGACCTCGCTGCCCGTCTCGCGCGCGGGAGCCGGGATCGGCATCCGCGGCGGCATGTCGGGTGCACTGGATCCTCCGTAGGTACCGACCATCGCCCTCACCTTTTGTCGTGGAGTGGTTGCGGGCTCCTTCCCCAGAGCCCGGGACCTCTCCATCCAACAATGTCGACACGACGACATTCGGGAGGCGCGCCGCGCGCTACGACGTCAGCAGCGCGTCAGCCGGTGAGGCTCTCCATCGCCAGCGTGCGGACGACGGCCTCGCCGGCCTCGTCGCTGGCCGCGAGGTCGACCTCCGCGCGGACCACCCAGTCGTGGTTGCCGTCCGGGTCGTGCAGGGTCTGCGTGGCCACCCACCGGTCCGGCGCCTTCTCGACGGACAGCAGCGCCGGGCCGCGGGCATCGGCGTCGGTCAGCAGCCGGTCGTGCTCGGCGTAGTAGTCCTCGATCGCCCGGTCCCAGTCGCCCTCCCCCCAGTCGGAGCCGTCCGGCTCCAGGGAGGCGAGCGCGGGCACGTCGTCGCGGGCGACGAGCTCGACCCGGCGCCACATCGCGTTGCGGACCATCACGTCGAAGACCCGGCCCTGCTGGCTGAGCGGCCGCGGCGGAGGCGGCGGCTCGTGGTGGCTCACCTGCGTGCTCGCGTGCTCCGGGTCGGCCAGCGCCTCCCACTCGTCGAGCAGCGAGGAGTCGACCTGGCGGACGGTCTCGCCCAGCCACTCGACCAGCAGCTCCAGCTCCCCGGTCCGGTACGACGCCGGGACGGTCTGCCGCAGCGCGCGGTAGGCGTCGGTGAGGTAGCGCAGCACCAGCCCCTCGGAGCGGGCCACCTGATAGCGGGCGACCAGGTCGGTGAAGCCCATCCCCTGCTCCCACATCTCGCGCACGACCGACTTGGGCGCCAGCGCGTCGGGCGCCAGCCACGGGTGCCGCTCGCGGTAGGTCTCGAACAGGGGCTCGAGCAGGTCGCTGAGCGGCTCGGGCCAGGTGACGTCCTCGATCAGGGCCATCCGCTCGTCGTACTCGACGCCGTCGGCCTTGAGCGCGGCGATCGCCTCGCCGCGGGCGGCATGGCGCTGGGCGAGCAGGAGCGGCCGCGGGGCCTCCAGGGTGGCCTCGACCACGGAGACGACGTCGAGTACGAAGTCGGGGCTGTCCGGGTCGAGCACGTCGAGGACGGCCAGTGCGAAGTGCGACAGCGGCTGGTTGAGCGCGAAGTCCTCCGGCAGCGCCTCGGTGAGGACGTAGCGGCGGCCGAACCCGTCGGGCTCGTCGAGCCGGGTCAGCACCTCGGAGGTCACCAGGCTCCGCGCCAGCCGGACCGCCCGCTTGGCGAGCCGCAGCTGGCTGCGCCGGTCCTCGTGGTTGTCCATCAGCAGCCGGCGCATCACCGGGAACGCGTCCTCCTCGCGGGAGAGGACGTTGACCAGCATCGCGTTGTCGACCTTCATCTGCGACTTCAGCGGCTCGGGCCGGCCCTCGACGAGCTTGTCGAAGGTCTGCTCGGTCCACACCACGGTGCCGGCCGGCGGCTTCTTCAGCTGCGCCTTCGACCCCCGCTTGGCCTGCTTCTCCGCGCTCATGGCGGCGTTCTTCGCGGCGGCCTTCGCCTTGGCCTTCTCGTTCTCGATCACGTGCTCCGGCGCCTGGACGACGACATAGCCCGCCGTGTCGAAGCCCGCACGCCCCGCGCGGCCGGCGATCTGCAGGAACTCACGCGTGCGCAGCACCCGCTGCCGCGACCCGTCGTACTTGGCGAGGCCGGTGAAGAGCACCGTGCGGATCGGCACGTTGATGCCGACACCGAGGGTGTCGGTGCCGCAGATGACGGTCAGCAGGCCGGCCTGGGCGAGCTGCTCGACGAGGCGGCGGTAGCGAGGGAGCATCCCCGCGTGGTGGACGCCGATCCCCTGGCGCAGCAGCTTGCTCAGGGTCTTGCCGAACCCGGCCGCGAAGCGCACCGGCGCCAGCCGCTCGGCGATCTGCTCCTTGCGCTCCTTCGGCAGCACCGTGTCGAGCCGGCCGGGACCGCTCAGCAGCGACACGGCGTGCTCGACGGCGGCCGCTTGGGTGAAGTGCACGACGTAGACCGGCCCCTGGCCGGTGCTGACCAGCTCGGCGAGCTTGTCGCCCATCGGCTCCAGCGACCACGAGAAGTCCAGCGGGACCGGGCGCTCGGCCTGGTCGACGGTCGTGGTGTCGCGACCGTTGCGCCGGGTCAGGTCCGCGGCCAGCTCGGTCGTGTCGCCGAGGGTCGCCGACATCAGCAGGAACTGCGCCTGCGGCAGCTCGATGAGCGGCACCTGCCAGGCCCAGCCGCGCCCGGGCTCGCCGTAGAAGTGGAACTCGTCCATCACCACCATGCCGACATCGGCGGCGGAGCCCTCCCGCAGCGCGATGTTGGCGAGCACCTCGGCCGTGCAGCAGATCACCGGGGCGTCGGCGTTAACGGCCACGTCACCGGTCAGCATGCCCACGTCGGCGGCGCCGAAGACCTCGACGAGGTCGAAGAACTTCTCACTCACCAGCGCCTTGATCGGCGCGGTGTAGAAGGTCACCCGGTCGTCGGCGAGCGCGGCCATCGCGGCGGCCATCGCGACCAGCGACTTCCCGGACCCGGTCGGCGTGGCCAGCACGACGTTGTCGCCCGCCAGCAGGGAGAGAATCGCCTCCTCCTGGTGCGGGTAGAGCTCGAGGCCGCGCCCGTCGGCGTACTCGATGATGCGGTCGTACGCCGCGTCCTGCGCACCGGACGACACGGGCTCAGGCATCGCGGGCCCTCGGGTGTGCGGTCGCGAAGACCTCGCGCAGGTTGTCGACCGTCACCAGCGTGTAGACCTGCGTCGTCGTCACCGACGCGTGGCCGAGCAGCTCCTGCACGACCCGCACGTCGGCGCCGCCGTCGAGCAGGTGGGTCGCGAACGAGTGGCGCAGCGTGTGCGGCGAGACGTCGCGGGTGACGCCGGCCCGCTCGGCCGCCTTGACCAGCACCGCCCAGGCGGACTGGCGGGAGAGCCGGCCTCCTCGTGAGTTGAGGAAGAGAGCCGGCGTGGCCTTGGCGACCAACGCCGGACGCCCCCGCACCAGGTAGGCCGACAGCGCCGCCCGGGCGAACGAGCCGACCGGCACCAGCCGCTCCTTGCCGCCCTTGCCGCTCAGCAGGATCGTGTTGTCGTCGTCGTCGCGCAGGTCGAGAGCGGACACGTCGTCGACGTCGAGCCCGACGGCCTCGGAGATCCGGGCGCCCGTCCCGTAGAGCACCTCCAGCAACGCCCGGTCGCGCAGCGCGAGCGGCGTCCCGGGAGCGCCCGCGGCCTCGAGGATCGCCTCCACGTCCGAGAGCGGCAGCGCCTTCGGCAGCCGCTTGGCCGGCGACGGCGGCTTGACCGCCGCGGCCGGGTCCAGCTGCGCCAGCCCGTCGGCGACGGCGAACTTGTGGAAGCCGCGGACGGCCACCACCGTCCGCGCCGCTGAGGACGCGCTCAGCGGCGGGTGGTCGGCGTCGCCCTCGCGCAGCCGCATCAGGAACTCGGTGACCGTCGCCTCGCTCACCCCGTCGAGGTGGTCGATGCCGGCGGCCGCCAGGTGCTCGCGGTAGCGGCGCAGGTCGCGACGGTAGGAGCTCAGCGTGTTGGCGGCGAGCCCCTTCTCGACCGTCAGGTGGTCCAGGTAGGTCCGGACCGCCCGGTCCACCGCCCCTGCGCCACTCACCCGGTCAGGCTAGGGCATGCCTGTCGGTCCCCGGCGGATGGCCGGTCAGGCCAGCGCCTCCGCGAGCGGCATCGACGCGATGCCCACGGCCTCGCCGACGGGCGCGTTGGTGAGCTGCCCGGCGTGGGTGTTGAGCCCGAGCGCGAGGCTGTGGTCGTCGCGGCACGCGGCCTGCCAGCCCTTGTCGGCCAGCGCGACGACGTACGGCAGCGTGGCGTTGGTCAGCGCGTAGGTCGACGTGTTCGGGACGGCGCCGGGCATGTTGGCCACGCAGTAGAACGTCGAGCCGTGGACCTGGTACGTCGGGTCGGCGTGCGTCGTGGGCCGGGTGTCCTCGAAGCAGCCACCCTGGTCGACGGCGATGTCGACGAGCACCGAGCCGGGCTTCATCCGCGACACCAGCTCGTTGGAGACCAGCTTCGGCGCGGCGGCACCGGGGATCAGCACGGCGCCGATGACCAGGTCGGCCTCCATGACCTGCTGCTCGAGGGTCAGCTTCGACGAGGCGAGCCCGTGGACGCGGTTGTTGTAGCGCCAGAAGGACATCCGCAGCTTGTCGAGGTCGGTGTCGAGCAGGGTGACGTCGGCGCCCATGCCGAGCGCGATGTTGGCGGCGTTCTGTCCCGAGACACCGGCACCGATGATGACCACCTTGGCGTTCGCGACGCCACCGACGCCGCCCATCAGGACGCCCCGGCCGCCCTGGGCCTTCATCAGCGCGTGGGCGCCGACCTGGGGCGCGAGGCAGCCGGCGACCTCGGACATCGGGTACAGCAGCGGCAGCGCGCCGCTCGGCAGCTGCACGGTCTCGTAGGCGATGCCGGTGACCTTGCGGGCCAGCAGCTCCTCGGTGAGCGGCTTGTCCGCGGCCAGGTGCAGGTAGGTGAAGAGCGTCTGGCCCTCGCGGATGCGGTGGTACTCCTCCGCGACCGGCTCCTTGACCTTCAGGACCAGGTCGACCCCGCCGTCGGTGCCCCACGCCTCCTCGGCGGTGGCGACGATCGTGGCGCCCGCGGCGACGTAGTCGGCGTCCTCGATGGACGACCCGACACCCGCGCCGGCCTGGACGAGGACCTCGTGGCCGTGCGCGACCAGCTCGTGCACGCCGATCGGGGTGATCGCGACGCGGTACTCGTGGTTCTTGACTTCCTTCGGCACACCGACGCGCATGGACTGCATCCTCCTGGTCACGGGCGTTCCGATGCGGATTCCCCGGTGAGCAGAAATTGTGAAGATCAGTCGAGCGCACCGCTAGTGGCCGCAGCGATTATTCGCTGCCGCCGCGCGAATCCGGATCGGATCGTCGGCGATCAGGCGTGTGGCGCAGGTCGCACCGAACGTGGTTCGGCCGCCGGCCGGCCGCGCAGGTGCTCGAAGATCAGGCTGGTCTCCGTCATCGCGACGTCCTTGGTGCCGCTGAGGTGGTTGACCACGAACTCGCGCAGCTCCTCCGAGCCGGCGGTCGCCACGTGCACGAGGAAGTCGTCGGCGCCGGCGAGGAAGTAGACGTTGAGCACCTCGGGCAGCTGCGCCATGGCCTGGGCGAAGGCCGCCAGCTCGCCCCGGGCGTGCGGGCGGAGCCGGACCGAGATCATCGCCTGCAGCGGCCGGCCGATCGCCGCCTGGTCGATCTCGGCGTGCGCGCCGCGGATCACGCCCCGCTCGAAGAGCGAGCGGACCCGGCCGTGGCAGGTCGACGGGGCGATGCCGACCCGCGCGGCCAGCACGTTGTTCGCCAGCCGCGCATCGTCCTGCAGCTCGCGGACGATGGCGGCGTCGATCGCGTCGAGCTCGGTCATCGGCCGGCCCGGTCCCGGCGGACCTGGAGGGCCAGCACCGCCTGCACCACCGGACCGTCGGCCACGGCCCCCGCGAGTACGGCGTCGACGAGCTCCTCGAACGGCACCCAGACCTCCTCGAGGTCGGCCTCCTCGTGCTGCAGCACGAAGTCGCCCCGGTCGGCCGTCGCGAGCCCCTCGGCAAGGTAGTAGTGGATCTTCTCCGCGGAGTAGCCGGGCGAGCTCCAGGTCGAGAGCAGGTGCGTCCAGCGCTCGGCCTGCAGCGCGGCCTCCTCGCGCAGCTCGCGGCGCGCGACCTGCTCCGGGTCCTCACCCGGGTGGTCGATCACACCGGCCGGCAGCTCGACCAGCCGTGCCTGGGCGGGATGGCGGTACTGGCGGATGCACAGCACGCGGTCCTGCTCGTCGACGGCGAGGACGACGGCAGCGCCGGGATGCTCGACCACGAGGCGCCGGAACGCGGCCTCGTCGTGGTCCCCCGGGCGTCGTACACGGTCGGAGCGGAGGGCGAGCACCCACCCGTCGCGGTGCAGGTCCGCCGAGCTCTCGACCGGCCAGGACTCCGGGACGTCCCTGACGTCGCTCACCGCGTCACTCGTCGTCGTCGACGGGCTCGGGGTGCAGCCCGGACTCGTCGATCTCGAGGCGGGTCTCGCGCTGGCGGGCGATCGCCGCGCCGACCAGGCCGGCGAACAGCGGGTGCGGGCGGGTCGGGCGCGAGCGCAGCTCGGGGTGCGCCTGCGTACCGATGTAGTAGGGGTGCACGTCGCGCGGGAGCTCGACGAACTCCACGAGGTCGAGGTCCGGGTTGATGCCGGAGAAGACCAGGCCGGCCTCCTCGAGCTGCGCCCGGTAGGCGTTGTTGACCTCGTAGCGGTGGCGGTGGCGCTCCTCGATCGACTCCGCGCCGTAGACCTCGGCCGCGATCGATCCCGGCGTGAGGGTGGCGGGGTAGAGCCCGAGGCGCATCGTGCCGCCCAGGTCTCCGGCGCCCTCGACGATGGACTTCTGCTCCTCCATCGTGGCGATGACCGGCTCCGGGGTATCCGGGTCGAACTCGGTCGAGCCGGCCTTGGTCAGGCCGAGCTCGGTCCGGGCGTACTCGATCACCATCGACTGCAGGCCCAGGCACAGGCCGAGGGTCGGGATGCCGTGGGCGCGGGCATAGGTCAGCGCGCCGAGCTTGCCCTCGAGGCCGCGGATGCCGAAGCCGCCGGGCACGCAGATCGCGTCGACGTCGGAGAGGTGCCGGGTGGCGCCCGCCGGTGTCTCGCACTCGTCGGAGACGACCCAGCGGATGTTGACCTTCGCCTCGTGGGCGAAGCCGCCGGCGCGCAGCGCCTCGGTCACCGACAGGTAGGCGTCGTGCAGGTCGATGTACTTGCCGACCAGCGCGACGGTCACCTCCTCCTTCGGGTGGTGCACCCGGCGGAGCAGGTCGTCCCACAGCGTCCAGTCGACGTCGCGGAAGGGCAGGTTGAGGCGTCGTACGACGTAGGCGTCGAGGCCCTGCCGGTGCAGGACCTTGGGGATGTCGTAGATCGACGGGGCGTCCGCGGCGGTGACGACGGCGTCGCTGTCGACGTCGCACATCAGCGAGATCTTCCGCTTGATGCTCTCCGGCAGCTCGCGGTCGGCGCGGCACACCACGGCGTCGGGCTGGATGCCGACCTGGCGCAGCGCGGCGACGGAGTGCTGGGTCGGCTTGGTCTTCAGCTCGCCCGACGGACCGATGTACGGCACCAGCGAGACGTGCAGGAAGAAGACGTTGTCACGGCCGATGTCGTGGCGGACCTGCCGCGCCGCCTCGAGGAAGGGCAGCGACTCGATGTCGCCGACGGTGCCGCCGATCTCGGTGATCACCACGTCGACCGGCTCCGAGCCGCGACCCATCGCGAGGATCCGGTCCTTGATCTCGTTGGTGATGTGCGGGATCACCTGGACCGTGTCGCCGAGGTACTCGCCCTTGCGCTCCTTGGCGATCACCGAGGAGTAGACCTGCCCGGTCGTCACGTTGGCGATCTGGTTGAGGTCGGTGTCGAGGAAGCGCTCGTAGTGCCCGATGTCGAGGTCGGTCTCGGCGCCGTCGTTGGTGACGAAGACCTCACCGTGCTGGAACGGGTTCATCGTCCCGGGGTCGACGTTGAGGTAGGGGTCCAGCTTCTGCATGGTCACCCGGAGGCCCCGCGAACGGAGCAGTCGGCCCAGGCTGGACGCCGTGAGGCCCTTGCCGAGCGAGGAGGCGACGCCTCCGGTCACGAAGAGGTGCTTTGCCTGTCGATTCGTGCCGCTACCGGAAGCCATGTTCACGGGATTCCATCCTACTACGAGATCGTGCTCAAGCCGTACGTCGGCGCGCCAGGTCGAGCAGTTCGCGCGCGTGCGCGAGTGCGGTGTCGGACTCCGCGAGGCCCGCGAGCATGCGGGAGAGCTCGCGCTCGCGACCCTCGTCGTCGAGGGTGACCAGGCCTGAGCTGGTGATGGTGCCGTCGCTGGACTTCTCCACCAGCACATGGCGGTCCGCGAACGCCGCGACCTGCGGGAGGTGGGTCACGACCAGCACCTGGGCGTCGTCGGCCAGGGTCGCGAGGCGGCGGCCGATCTCGACGGCGGCGGCACCGCCGACGCCGGAGTCGACCTCGTCGAAGACGAACGTGGGCACTGGGCTGGTGCCGGCCAGGCAGACCTCGACGGCCAGCATGACTCGCGACAGCTCACCGCCGGAGGCGCCCTTGTGCAGCGGGCGCGGCTCGGAGCCGGAGTTGGCGGCCAGCAGGAACTCCACCTCGTCCAGGCCGCTGCGGCCGAAGCGCACCCAGCGCTCCCCCACCCGGACCACGTCCGCCGGCGGGTGCTCCGGGTCGGCGGGGGCGTCGACGGTGCGCGGCGCGACCCGGATCGTCACGCGGGCGTGCGGCATCGCGAGCAGGGTGAGCTCGTCGCTGACCGCGGTGGACAGCTTCGCCGCCGCGGCGACGCGAGCCTGGCTCAGCGCGGCGCCCGCCGTCGCGAGCTCCTCGCGCAGCCGGCCCGCACGGGCCGTGAGCTCCTGGATCCGCTCGTCGGTCGAGTCCAGGTCGAGCAGACGCTTCGACGCGGTCTCCGCCCAGGCGAGCACCTCGTCGACGCTCTCGCCGTACTTGCGGGTCAGTCCGATCAGCGCGGCCCGCCGCTCGGACACCGCCGCCAGTCGAGCGGGATCGGTGTCCACCCCCGAGGCGTACGACGCCACGTCGGCCGCGACGTCGGAGAGGAGATAGCTCACCTCCGCCACCCGGTCGGCGAGCGCACCCGCCTCGGCGTCGTGGTCACGGACGCCCTCCAGCAGGCCGCGGGCGGCCGCAACGGCACCCAGTGCGTCCGGGGAGCCGTGCTCGCTCGACAACGCCTCACGGGCCTGCTCGGCGGCGCCGCGGAGGGTGTCGGCGTGCCCGAGGCGGGCCTCCTCGGCAGCCAGCTCGGCGTCCTCGCCCGGCTGCGGCGCGACGGCGGCGACCTCGTCGACGCCGAAGCGCAGCACGTCGGCCTCCCGCGCCCGCTCGCGAGCGGAGGCCGTGACCTCGGCGAGCTCCCGCTCGGTCGCCACCAGGTCGTCGTGGACCGCGGCGTAGGACGCCTGCAGGGAGTCGAGCGCGCCGAAGCGGTCCAGGGCCTGGCGCTGGGTCTGCGGCTTCAACAGCCGGTGCTGGTCGGACTGGCCGTGGACGGCGACGAGCGGCTCGGCGATCGCTGCCAGCGTCGACACCGGGACGGCGGCGCCTCCGGCGAAGGCCCGCGAGCGCCCCTCGGCGCTCACGTTGCGCGCGAGCACGATCCCGTCGTCCTCGACCTCGCCCCCGGCGTCCTCGACGGCCGCCGCGAGCGCGGGCAGGGCGTCGGCGGCGATGAGTCCCTCGACCCGCGCCTGTCGCGCCCCGGCCCGGACGGCTCCGCTGTCGGCCCGCCCGCCGAGCAGCAGGCCCAGCGCGGTCACGACCATGGTCTTGCCGGCGCCGGTCTCACCCGTGATCACCGTCAGTCCCGGTCCGAGCTCGAGCACGGACGAGTCGATCACACCGAGCGAGGTGATGCGCAGCTCCTCGATCACGACGTCTCCTCCTGGGCGCGCGCCTGGCGGCGCAGCTCGGCGGCACCCCGCCACCCCTCGACGGACAGCCCGAACTTGGCGACCAGCCGGTCGGTGAACGGGGCCTCGTGCAGCCGGACCAGGCGCACCGGCCGCAGCCCGCGACTCACCTCGATCCGGGCGCCGGGCGGGAGGTCGACGCTGCGGCGGCCGTCGCACCACAGGACGCCCGAGCTCTCGTTGCCCTCGAGCACCTCGATCGCGATGACGGACGACGGCGCGACCACCATCGGCCGGGCGAACAGCGCGTGGGCACTCAGCGGGACGATGCACAGCGCCTCGACCTGCGGCCACACGACCGGGCCACCGGCGCTGAAGTTGTACGCCGTCGAGCCGGTCGGCGTCGCGCAGACGACGCCGTCGCAGCCCCATCGCGACAGCGGCCGGTTGTCGATCTCGACGACGACCTCGAGCATCCGCTCGCGCGCGGCCTTCTCGACGCTGGCCTCGTTGACCGCGAAGGTCGCGTAGACCAGCTCGCCACCGACGAACGCCCGGACGTCGAGGGTCAGGCGGTCCTCGGTCGTGTACCGCTGGTGCACGATCGCGTCGATCGTCGCCGCGACGTCCTCGTGCTCGGCCTCGGCGAGGAACCCGACGTGGCCGAGGTTGACGCCGAGCACCGGCGTGAGTCGGGAGTGCGTCACCTCGGCGGCGCGCAGGATGCTGCCGTCGCCACCGATGACGACGGTCAGCTCGCACCCGCGGCTGGCGTCGGTCTCGGAGTCGGTCAGCTCCACGGCCGGGTCGTAGCCGTCCGGGTCGAGCCCGAGGTCCTCGGCCTCGTCCAGCAGGAGACGTACGACGATCCCGTGGCCGGTGAGCTCCTTGACGAACGAGCGCGCGACGTCGCGGGCCTCGGGGCGCCGCGTGTGGGCGAGCACGAGGACCCGGCGCGGCGTGTCCGTGGTCGCGGGGATCGTCATGGGGCCACCCTCTCATCCGGGCCCGACGTCCCGCGCCGCACGATCGCCGCGATGGACTCGTCGTCCACCGCCTGCGGGCCGTGGCGCAGCCACAGGAAGAACTCGACGTTCCCGGACGGCCCGGGCAGCGGGCTCACCGTCACCGCCTGCGCGCCCCATCCGCGCTCCCCCGCCGCATGGGCCACGCCGAGCACCGTCTCGACCCAGAGCTCGGGGTCGCGGACGACCCCACCCTTGCCGAGCCGGTCCTTGCCGACCTCGAACTGCGGCTTGACCATGAGCGCCAGGTCGCCGTCCTCGCGGGTGACGCCGAGCAGCGCGTCGAGCACGAGGGTCAGCGAGATGAACGACAGGTCGCCGACCACGACGTCGACCGGGCCGCCGATCGCGGCGGCCTCGAGCGTGCGCACGTTGGTCCGGTCGTGGACCTGCACCCGCTCGTCCTGCTGCAGCGACCAGTGCAGCTGTCCGTAGCCCACGTCGACGGCGACCACCTCGGCCGCGCCCGCCCGGAGGAGGACGTCCGTGAAGCCGCCCGTCGACGCTCCCGCGTCCAGGCAGCGCCGTCCCTCGACGGACAGGCCCAGCGGCTCGAAGGCAGCGAGGGCACCGGCCAGCTTGTGCGCGCCCCGCGAGACGTAGTCGGGGCCGTTCTCGCCCTCCAGCACGACGATCGCGACGTCCGTCGTCACGCCGGTGGCCGCCTTCGACGCGAGCGCACCGGACACCTTGACCCGGCCGTCGGCGATCAGCTGGGCGGCGCGCTCACGGGACGGCGCGAGGCCGCGCCGCACCAGCTCGGCGTCCAGGCGCAGTCTGCGAGGAGGCACTACTGGGACGTCGGAGGGTTGTCGAGCGTGTGCCGGAGGCCGGCGTGCGCTTCCTCGAAGACCGCTGCGTGCTCCTCGAGGGGCCGGCTGTCCAGCCCCGCGACCAGGTCGAGCACACGGTCGACGGCATCGATGCCGGTCGGCATGGGCGCCGGAACGGGTACCTCGGTCATGGCGCGAGGCTACCGCGCCGCGCGCCCCGGAGCGGGGAGCCCTGCCGCGGTGATGTCGGCCACCGTCCCCGAGGCGTCCAGGTGCGCCCACGCCGCAGCCGCCGCGACCCGCCAGGCGTCGTCGGGGGCAGCGGCCGCGCCGGACGACGAGACCTCCAGGAGACCCGCCGCCACCCGCGCCCGCCACTCGCCCAGGACCCAGTGCTCCCCGTCGCGCGTCGGCGCCTCGTGGCGCCGCGCCAATCCGGCCAGGTCGCCGGAGAGGTACGACGGCCGCAGCTGCGGCGGCGCGGCCAGCAGCTCCGGGAGCCCGGTCACGCCGGTGAGCACGAGCAGCGAGTCCAGGCCCGCGTTCCGGGCACCCTCGATGTCGGTGTCGAGCCGGTCGCCGACCATCAACGGCCGCTCGCCGCCGACGCGTCGTACCGTCTCGTCGAGCAGCGGCCGGGCGGGCTTGCCGGCCACCACGGGCGTGACGCCGCTGAACCGCGACAGCATCTCCACCAGCACCCCGTGGCCGGGCGCGGTGCCGAACGCCGTCGGAATGGTCAGGTCGGTGTTGCTCGCGATCCAAGGCAGGCCGTCCCGCACCCGCACCGCGACCCGCATGATCGACCGCCACGGCACGTCGGGGCCGTAGCCGGTGACCACGCCCGCCGCGTCCTCGTTGGCACGGACCGGGACCACCCCGGCCTCGAGGAGCGCCGTCTCCAGCCCGGCAGCACCGAGGCACACGACCCGGGCGCCCTCACCCCAGGAATCCCTGGCCAGCCGCGCGGCCGCCTGGGCGCTGGTGACCACGTCGTCCACAGCGGCCTCGACGCCCAGCTCCACGAGGTGCTCGGCCACCACTGCGGGTGGCCGCGATGCGTTGTTGGTGATGAACGCGACCCGCATGCCCGCGCCGCGCGCCTCACCGATCGCCTGCGCTGCGCCCGGCACCGCCTCGGCGCCGATGTAGACGACGCCGTCGAGGTCGAGCATCGCCAGGTCGTAGGCGGCGGTCAGCGGCGCGGGGGATGTGAGCAACACGGGTACCACCATGCCAGCCGGTTCCTCACCCGGCTCCGTAGGATTCCCGGGTGGACGCAGCAGCACTGGTGACTCCCCCGTACGTCGCGGGTCCGTTGCGCCTCGTCCCGTTCCGCGGGCTGATGCTCAGCCCCGCACGCGTCGGCAACCCCACCACGGGTCGCGCCTTCGCCCGCCCCTACAAGGACGTCTCGGCGCGCCTCCTGCGCTGGCAGGCCCGCGGCTACGTCCGCCAGGACGCCGTACCGGCGCTCTACCTGCACGAGTACACCTCGGCGGGGATGACGGTGCGCGGTCTGGTGGGCGCCCTCGACGTCTCCCGGCGGGCCACGCGCGCCGAGGACCGGGCGGTGCTGCCCCACGAGGGCATCCACCCCGCCCAGGCCGACGATCTGGCCGACCGGATGGCGGAGATGGAGCTCAACCCCGCGCCCATCCTCCTGGTCCACCGTGGCACGGACCAGCTCCGCTCCGTGCTCGCCGAGGTCATCCGCGGGGAGCCGCAGCACACCTTCACCGACCGTGGTGAGCAGCAGCACCGGATCTGGGCCATCCGCGACGAGGCCACGCTGGCCGCGATCGCCGCCGAGCTCGCCGACAGCCGGGCCCTCATCGCCGACGGCCATCACCGGTACGCCGCCTACCTGCGCCTGCAGCGTCGTCAGGCCACCTCCACGGACGAGCCTGCGGCGACCGACTTCGGCCTCGCCATGCTGGTCGACCAGGGCACCACGCCCCTCTTCCTCGGCCCGATCCACCGCACCCTCCACGGGACCTCCCTCGACGACCTGCGCGACGCCACCCAGAGCGTCGGCCTCGGCTACGCCGAGCACTCCCAGTCCGAGGCCGTCGCTGCTCTCTCCGCGACGCGCCTCGCCGCCACCGACGGCGAGCGCTGGGCCGTCATCGACCTCGATGCGTCCGTCCGTGAGGCTGCCGTCGAGACCCTGCACCGTCGGATCGTGCCCGCGCTTCCCCATGGCCCGTCGTCCGTCGCCTACCACCACAGCGTCGACGACGCGCTCGGCGCGGCCCGACCGGACAGCGTCGCCGTCCTCATGCCCGCGCCCTCGGTCGACCTCGTGCTCGAGATCGCGGCCGCCGATCGCCTGCTCCCCGAGAAGGCGACGTCCTTCCAGCCCAAGCCGAGTCTCGGGGTACTCATCCGGTCGCTGCGCGACGAACCATCCGGCACGTGCTGACCTCGACCTCCACCCGGGAGAGCGTCCGCTCACCCGCACGGTAGAACCGACGCCGCAGCGCTCCCTCGACCTCCACCTCGTCCCCGGTGCGCCAGCCTGCCATCGCTCGTCGCGACCGCGCAGACCATGCCGCCAGGTCGACGACGTCCACCGACGACGATCGCCGTCCCGAGGGAAGCACCCGCACCTTGTCCCGTGCGACCGATATCCGGCACACGCACAGCTCGTCGCCGCTGGGTAGTGTGCGCAGCTCCGGCTCGCCGGCCAGTCGGCCGGCCAGCCTCACGATGTTGTGTTCCATCCTGCGTTCCTCCTGATCACTGGGTGCGACCAGCGTGCGCCGTCGCACCGACGCAGCACGACCGCCGTGAGCGCGGCTGTGGAGAACGCCTCGCCACCGGCCGCTTGTGGAGGGAAAGCGGACCGGAAAGGGACGCAAAAACACCGAAGGGCCAGCATTTCTGCTGGCCCTTCGGCGAAAGAATGTCCGGCGGCGTCCTACTCTCCCACATCCTCTCGGTTGCAGTACCATCGGCGCAGGCAGGCTTAACTTCCGGGTTCGGGATGGGACCGGGTGTTTCCCTGCCGCTATGGCCGCCGTAACTCTATGAACCGCCAGGTGTACCCCGTGTAAGGGGTGGTCGGACCTGGGGTTGGTCTCTTGTAGTGGACGCGCGCACCCCGATTGATGGGGTGGTGTTGTTCCCGTAACACTTGATTTGTTGATGTGTGTTGGGGGTTTGTTGTGGCAAGTCTTCGGCCTATTAGTACCGGTCGGCTGGGCATTGCTGCTGTACACCTCCGGCCTATCAACCCAGTGTTCTGCTGGGGGCCTTAACCCACAAGGGGTGGGAAACCTCATCTTGAAACGTGCTTCCCGCTTAGATGCGTTCAGCGGTTATCACTTCCGAACGTAGCCAACCAGCCCTGCACCTGGCGGTACAACTGGCACACCAGAGGTTCGTCCATCCCGGTCCTCTCGTACTAGGGACAGCCTTTCTCAAGTTTCCTACGCGCGCGGCGGATAGGGACCGAACTGTCTCACGACGTTCTAAACCCAGCTCGCGTGCCGCTTTAATGGGCGAACAGCCCAACCCTTGGGACCTACTCCAGCCCCAGGATGCGACGAGCCGACATCGAGGTGCCAAACCATCCCGTCGATATGGACTCTTGGGGAAGATCAGCCTGTTATCCCCGGGGTACCTTTTATCCGTTGAGCGACGACCCTTCCACTCGGAGTCGCCGGATCACTAGTTCCGACTTTCGTCCCTGCTCGACATGTCTGTCTCACAGTCAAGCTCCCTTGTGCACTTACACTCGAAACCTGATTGCCAACCAGGCTGAGGGAACCTTTGAGCGCCTCCGTTACATTTTGGGAGGCAACCGCCCCAGTTAAACTACCCATCAGGCACTGTCCCTGAACCAGATCATGGCCCTAGGTTAGACATCTAGTACGACCAGAGTGGTATTTCAACGATGACTCCACCCCAACTGGCGTCGAGGCTTCACAGTCTCCCACCTATCCTACACAAGCCGAACCAAACACCAATGCCAAACTATAGTAAAGGTCCCGGGGTCTTTCCGTCCTGCCGCGCGTAACGAGCATCTTTACTCGTAGTGCAATTTCGCCGAGTCCATGGTTGAGACAGTAGGAAAGTCGTTACTCCATTCGTGCAGGTCGGAACTTACCCGACAAGGAATTTCGCTACCTTAGGATGGTTATAGTTACCACCGCCGTTTACTGGGGCTTAAATTCTGAGCTTCGACTTGCGTCTAACCCGTCCTCTTAACCTTCCAGCACCGGGCAGGAGTCAGTCCGTATACATCGTCTTACAACTTCGCACGGACCTGTGTTTTTAGTAAACAGTCGCTTTCCCCTGGTCTCTGCGGCCCTTCACGCTCACCCAGCAAGTGGGGTCACGATCCGGGCCCCCCTTCTCCCGAAGTTACGGGGGCATTTTGCCGAGTTCCTTAACCATGGTTGTCTCGATCGCCTCGGTATTCTCTACCTGATCACCTGAGTCGGTTTCGGGTACGGGCGGCTCGTGGCTCGCTAGAGGTTTTTCTCGGCAGCATAGGATCACCCACTTCCCCCCTACGGGGTCGGCATCACATCTCAGGGTCACCGACCAAACGGCTACGTGGCGGATTTGCCTACCACGTCCCCTACATGCTTACCCGCCGTCTACCATCGCGGCGGTTGGGCTACCTTCCTGCGTCACCCCATCGCTTGCCTACTACCGGGTCGGATCCCACGCTCCACACCAAGCTCTCACCCCGAAGGGATCGATACGAGGTGCTTCGGGTGGTTAGCATCACCGGGTTCAGCATGGGCGCCACTTCGCCGGTACGGGAATATCAACCCGTTGTCCATCGACTACGCCTGTCGGCCTCGCCTTAGGTCCCGACTTACCCAGGGCAGATTAGCTTGACCCTGGAACCCTTGATCAATCGGCGCACGGGTTTCTCACCCGTGATTCGCTACTCATGCCTGCATTCTCACTCGTGTCACATCCAGCCCTGGATCACTCCGGACCTTCACCCGTGACACGACGCTCCCCTACCCACCAGTACCCCTGAACCAAGATCAAGTCCGGCTTGGGTTACGTACTAGTGCCATGGCTTCGGCGGACGGCTTGAGCCCCGCTACATTGTCGGCGCGGAATCACTTGACCAGTGAGCTATTACGCACTCTTTCAAGGGTGGCTGCTTCCAAGCCAACCTCCTGGTTGTCACTGCGACTCCACATCCTTTTCCACTTAGCCGCCTCTTAGGGGCCTTAGCCGATGGTCTGGGCTGTTTCCCTCTCGACTACGAAGCTTATCCCCCGCAGTCTCACTGCCACGCTCTCACTTACCGGCATTCGGAGTTTGGCTAACGTCAGTAACCTGGTAGGGCCCATCGGCTATCCAGTGCTCTACCTCCGGCAAGAAACACGCAACGCTGCACCTAAATGCATTTCGGGGAGAACCAGCTATCACGGAGTTTGATTGGCCTTTCACCCCTATCCACAGGTCATCCCCTCCATTTTCAACTGAAGTGGGTTCGGTCCTCCACGCCGTCTTACCGGCGCTTCAACCTGCCCATGGATAGATCACTCCGCTTCGGGTCTAGAACACGCGACTCAAACGCCCTATTCGGACTCGCTTTCGCTACGGCTTCCCCACACGGGTTAACCTCGCCACGTATCGCTAACTCGCAGGCTCATTCTTCAAAAGGCACGCCATCACCCTATGACAGGCTTTGACGGATTGTAGGCACATGGTTTCAGGTACTATTTCACTCCCCGCCAGGGGTACTTTTCACCTTTCCCTCACGGTACTGGTCCGCTATCGGTCATCGAGAAGTATTTAGGCTTAACGGGTGGTCCCGCCAGATTCACACACCATTCCAGGAGTGGCGTGTTACTTGGGAAATGCTGAACACAGCCTGACACTATCGTCTACGGGGCTATCACCCGCTACGGCACCGCTTTCCAACGGTCTTCGACCTCGTCTCAGGTTTCTGACTGCGCGCCACCCCGGCAGAGACGGCAACAACACTCCCACAACCCCCCGACTGCAACGCCTGCCGGCTATCACACAATCGAGGTTTGGCCTCATCCGATTTCGCTCGCCACTACTCTCGGAATCACTTTTGTTTTCTCTTCCTGCGGGTACTGAGATGTTTCACTTCCCCGCGTTCCCTCCACACACCCTATTTCATTCAGGTGCAGGTAACACGACATGACTCGTGCTGGGTTTCCCCATTCGGACATCCCCGGATCAACGCTCGGTTGCCAACTCCCCAGGGCATTTCGCAGGCTCCCACGTCCTTCATCGGCTCTCGATGCCAAGGCATCCACCATGTGCCCTTAACAACTTGCCCACAACAAACCACCAACACACACAAACAAACCACCCACCCCAAAGGAACAAACCCCCAGAACAGGCAATCGCTCGAGCTCTGTCAGCGGCCTCTTGCAGTACAAACCGATTAAGAGAACACACAAAACAATCAATTCGATACGAAACAACACAACACCCACCAAACCCAACCCACAACGGGGCCAGATCCACGCGGGTGCAATGCTCGCGTCCACTATCAAGAAGTCAAACAACCAGAAGCCAACCAGCACCAACACTCCCGCC